>NZ_JACJEI010000039.1:0-40849 GCF_014163985.1 Pseudoalteromonas sp. SR41-4
TACTCTCGCTAACTTTACTCTCGCTAACTTTACTTTCGCTAACTTTTATAACTCCAAAAACAAAAAACCCAGCAGAAGCTGGGTTTTTGAAATTCTTGATAACGTAAATATTAACGTTTTGAGAACTGTGGACGCTTACGCGCTTTCTTAAGACCCACTTTCTTACGTTCAACTTTACGTGCATCACGAGTAACGAAACCTGCTTTACGAAGTTGTGGACGTAGTGACTCGTCAAACTCCATAAGTGCACGAGTGATACCGTGACGGATAGCACCAGCTTGACCAGTAGTACCACCACCAGCAACGGTGATGTAAAGATCAAACTTTTCAGTCATATCAACAAGCCCTAAAGCTTGACGAACAACCATGCGTGCTGTTTCGCGACCAAAATACTCTTCTAAAGAGCGATTGTTGATTACGATGTTACCAGTGCCTGGGCGTAAGAATACGCGAGCACTTGAACTTTTACGACGACCTGTACCGTAGTATTGATTTGCCATGTTAGTGCTCCTTAAATGTCTAGAACCTGAGGCTGTTGTGCAGCATGGTTGTGCTCAGTACCTGCGTAAACTTTAAGTTTACGGTACATTGCGCGGCCTAAAGGACCACGTGGCAACATGCCCTTAACAGCCTTCTCGATGATCATTTCAGGCTTTGCAGCTTGAAGTTTATCAAAAGTAGTAGACTTAAGACCACCTGGGAAACCAGAGTGAGCATAGTACACTTTATCTTTGAACTTGTTACCAGTTACAGTAACTTTCTCCGCGTTGATAACGATGATGTAATCACCAGTATCTACGTGTGGAGTGTACTCAGCTTTGTGCTTACCGCGTAGGCGATGAGCGATTTCAGTAGCGATGCGACCTAAAGTTTTACCTTCAGCGTCAACTACGTACCAGTCACGTTTTACTGTTTCTGGTTTAGCAACAAACGTTTTCATTTATAAAAATCCAATGTTTTTCAATTAAAACCACAGGTAATTATTATTAATTACCGCTCTAAATGTTTGCTCCAACCCCTTCGAGTTTAAGACTTTTGCGCCATTCAAAAGAGGCTAATCTAATGAAGGCAATAGAACGCAACGTGGCAGACGCGGGAGTATACCAGCACTTTTATCACATTGCTACTCGACGGTTGTTTTTTCCACAAGAAAATTGTTCTATCAGCTATCAAAACTTTGTCCCTATCAACTTAAGAGTCAAGAAAATATTCTCTTTACCTGACGGCTGATGGCTTATAACTTACAGCTACATTAAACCAAATGCTCTCTTGCTAGGTACTCTAACGACTGCATTTCTTGCAATCGACTAATACAACGTCTGAACTCAAAGTTAAGGTTGCCTTGCGTGTAGAGTTCCGTAATAGGTTTTTCAGCAGAAATAATAAGTGTGACGTGGCGTTCGTAAAACTCATCGACTAACGCAATAAAGCGCCTGGCGGCATCATCGTTATTTTGGCCAAGCTGTTTTACGTTCGATAAAATAACGGTGTTATATAAACGGCTTATTTCCATATAATCGACTTGGCTACGTGCGGTTTCACACAACTGAGAGAAATCAAACATCACAATACAATCAGCGACCTTACGGGTTTTGATCATTCGCCCTTCGATTTCGATGGGGTGATCGAGTTTCCCCGGCTCTGGAGATAACTTATCAAAATACTCAAACAGATTTTTATCGGCTTGTTCATCTAGTGGGCTATGAAATATCTCTGCTTGCTCTAAAGTACGCAATCGGTAATCAATGCCAGAATCCACATTCACAATCTCAGTGTTTGCATTAACAAGTGCGATTGCAGGCAAAAAGCGAGCACGCTGCAAACCATTTCGATATAACTCATCAGGTATAATGTTAGACGTTGCCACTAACACAATGCCGCGCGCAAATAAGGCTTCCATTAAACCACCAAGCAGCATGGCATCAGTAATGTCTTGCACAAAAAATTCGTCAAAGCAGATAATGTCGGTTTCAGCTTTAAAAATATCAGCCACAACTTCTAAGGGATTAGCAGTTTTGTCTAATTTTTTTAGCTCTTCGTGAACACGGTGCATAAAACGATGAAAATGCACGCGCATCTTGCGTGTTCCCGGCAGCGCCTCATAGAAGGTATCAACCAAATAGGTTTTACCACGCCCTACTCCCCCCCAAAAATACAAACCTTTTATAGGCGCCGTGCTATTTTTATTAAATAGTTTAGAGAACCAGCCTCTAGCTGCGGGCTTTTGTGCTGTTAAGTCATCGAAGAGCCTTTGTAGATGACGTACTGCATTTTCTTGCGCAGCATCGTAAACAAAGTCTTCACGCTGTAAATCTTGTTGGTACTTTTGCCAAGGAGTCATAGATAGTTACAATAAAACACGGTTTAATTTACGCAATATGTTAACACGCATCGTAACTCGGGGTATATTAGCAGCAACAGGATTTATTCTTGAGTACGCAATCTAGGCGTTATTTTATTTTTATGTATTAATTCCCAAAGGGGTAGAATTATGGGTACAGTTACTTGGATCGGCATTATTGTTATTGTGGCAGTAGCTGCATTTTTCCTTGGCGCCTTCGTCACTAAAAAGCAATTTAAGCAAGATGAATTAGAGCAACAAGCAGAACAAGCTAAAAATGCATTAGAGCAATACCGTCAAGATGTTGCAGATCATTTAGCAAGCACTGGTAGACTCGTCAACAAAATGAAAGACAACTACGACCAATTGTTAAATCATGTTGATGAAACTAACAAGCTGCTACTAGCTGATAAAAAACAGCATCCTAACGAACCATTTTTTTCTAAAGAAACGACTGAGCAGCTACAGCGCTCACTAAAGGAACGCCAAAGTGACCGTTCATCGGCACATGCTCAACCTGCTGATTATGTATCAGGTGAATCAGGCTTATTCGCCGGCGAACCAAAAGTAGCCGAGCCGGACAAAGTTTAATTAAGGTTTCAGAAATTTCTAAAGCTTCTTGATGAACTTTTTTTTGACCCCATAGTCTGTTTATAAAGCAGCTTATGTTTTACATGCATTTCAAAACATTCTAAAGAGCGAACCTACTTTAAAATGTTTTGAACTAAATTGATAAAAGGCTGCTTATGCAGCCTTTTTTGTTTGTGCTTTTTCCTGTGATGTGGAGTAAACCCTGACTATGAAAATGAAATTATCGTTAATCAGTGCAGCAATGTTATCTGCCAGTTTATTATTAACCCCTTCAGTATCAATGGCTAAGATGCCTATCGCAGTCAATGGTCAACAATTACCGACGTTAGCGCCGATGCTAGAACAAATAACACCAGGCGTTGTTAGTATCCAAGTCTCCGGTTCAAAGGAAGTCCGTCGTCGCGCTGATCCGCTTGATTTCTTTTTTGGCAATCCGCAACCGCGTAGCCAAAAGCGTGAATTTAGTGGTTTAGGCTCAGGCGTTATTATTGACGCCAAAGAAGGCTATGTCGTTACCAATAACCACGTAGTTCAAGATGCTGAAAAAATGTTGGTTACTCTTGAAGATGGTCGTGAATACGAAGCAACTAAAATCGGTAGCGATAAAGAATCAGACATCGCGTTATTAAAAATTGATGCCGAGGATTTAGTCGCCGTTAAACTGGCAAACTCAGATCAACTACGAGTGGGTGACTTTGCAGTAGCGATTGGTAACCCATTTGGTTTAAGCCATACTGTTACCTCAGGGATTGTTAGTGCACTGGGGCGTAGTGGTTTAAATATTGAAGGTTATGAAGATTTTATTCAAACCGATGCTGCAATTAATCAAGGTAACTCAGGTGGTGCGTTAGTTAACTTAAACGGTGAGCTAATTGGTATTAACACGGCCATTTTAGGTGCATCGGGTGGCAATGTTGGTATCGGCTTTGCGATCCCATCCAATATGATGAAAAATCTCGTTGACCAAATTATTGAACATGGTGAAGTACGCCGTGGCTCACTAGGTATTTCTGGGCGCCCACTGGATGCTGGCCTTGCTAAAGCACAACAGCTTGATGTAAAACAAGGCGCTTATGTTATGCAAGTAATGGATGATTCTGCCGCCAGTGAAGCCGGTATTAAAGCTGGTGACGTAATTATTAGTATTGATGGTAGTGAGATCAGCGGCTTCCATGAACTGCGCAGTAAAATCGCCACGCTAGGTGAAGGCAGAAAGGTAAAATTAGGCATTTATCGTGATGGTAAAGTGCAAACCGTTAAAGTGACCCTTGATGGCGCATCAGCACTAACCGCAGCCGGTGATGAACTACATCCAGCCTTCCAAGGTGCAACACTTGAAAACACCCAAAAGAATGGTAATAAAGGGGTTGAGGTGACAACTGTTGATCCGCGCTCACCAGCGGCTAGAGTAGGCCTTGAAGAAGGCGACGTGGTAATGCAAGTAAACCGTCAGCGTGTTGAAACAATTAGTGACATGAATAAGATCATCGAAAATACTAAAGGTAACATCGTACTTGGAGTACAACGCGGTCGTGAGTCGGTATTTGTTTTAATCCAATAAAATAAATATTAGGTAAATAACATAAATAATAGCAGTGGTACTTGCCGCTGCTATTTTTTTTGTGCCATCATTAGAAGATCGCTCATTAAGAATAAGAAAATTGTGCTGAAATTTTTTAAGTTTGTCCTCCCCCCGCTATTTGCCGGACTCGGTATCGCATTTTTGGTAGTATTTTTTAGCCCAAATATGCGTGCAACGCTGTTACCCAATGTACCCTTACCAAGTGCTATGAGTATTGACCATTTGAGCTTTGCCGATGCAGTACAGCGCGCAGCGCCATCTGTTGTGACAATCATTTCTGAGAGCATTTCAAAGGAACCTCGTTATAAACGGCAAAACACCGTGCAAGAACTTGGCTCCGGTGTAATCATGTCAAGTGATGGCTATATTCTTACCAACTATCATGTGATTAATAATGCTGATCAAATTATGGTGCTGCTTACTGATGGCCGCCGTTATTTTGATGTTCAGCTCATCGGCTTTGATACCATCACCGACTTAGCACTGTTGAAAATTAACGTGGAGCATTTGCCCGTTATTCCAATTAGTGAGCGTTTTACGCCACGTGTGGGCGATGTGGTACTGGCGATTGGTAATCCGCTTAATTTAGGACAAACAATCACCCAAGGGATCATCAGTGCCACGGGTAAACAAAAAATTACCGATAGTCCTTACAATAGCCTACTACAGATGGATGCGGCAATTAATGTCGGCAATTCAGGTGGCGCGCTAGTAAACTCTAACGGTGACTTGGTTGGGATCACCTCTGCACAATTTAAAACCCGAGAGAACCTCGATATCCAAGGCATATTCTTCGCAGTACCTTACTCATTAGCAAAAGAGGTAATGGATAAACTGATCCGTCATGGCCGTGTTGTACGTGGTTATTTGGGCTTCACCGGTAC
Source organism: Pseudoalteromonas sp. SR41-4 (assembly GCF_014163985.1). Classification (NCBI taxonomy): domain Bacteria; kingdom Pseudomonadati; phylum Pseudomonadota; class Gammaproteobacteria; order Alteromonadales; family Pseudoalteromonadaceae; genus Pseudoalteromonas; species Pseudoalteromonas sp. SR41-4. The sequence continues at coordinate 5,399 of NZ_JACJEI010000039.1, forward strand.
TGCCGTTGATAGTACGGGTAAAGAAGTTAGCGATAAATTCACCCCTGTTGCGGGCTTGCGTATAACCAATCTAGATCCATTAGGTCCAGCATGGCAAGCTGGTATTAAAGAACAAGATATTGTGATTAAAATTGCCGGTGAAGATGTCACTAACCCGCAAAAAACCTTGACCACAATTGGTAATTCAGAGCCGGGGCATGAAATAGAGTTTGAACTTTATCGAAGCGGAGAAGTACTAAAAGTGATGGTGAAGGTTGCAGAGTTAGAGACTAAACTATAAAACCTAGGGCCTAGAAGCTAGGACCTAGGTTCTAGGCTATTAACTACTTCGACGTTTGATGTTAGCACCTAACGCGCTGAGTTTATCTTCAATCCGTTGATAACCACGATCAACGTGGTAAATACGGTCAACAACCGTCTCACCTTGTGCCACAATACCAGTCAAAATTAGGCTCGCTGATGCACGTAAATCAGTTGCCATTACTTGTGCGCCACTCAAACTCTTAGTGTCACCACAAATTGCCGTATTCCCCTCTAAACGAATGTTAGCACCCATGCGTTGTAGTTCTGGTACATGCATAAAACGGTTTTCAAAAATCGTCTCGGTAATGGTCGCACTGCCATTAGCAACTACATTTAACGCAGTAAACTGTGCTTGCATATCGGTAGGAAAACCTGGGTGTGGCATGGTTTTGATATTAACGGCTTTAAGCTCACGGCCACGCATATCAAGATAAATACTATCTTTATGTACTTCAATCAAAGCATTAGTCGCACGCAATTTTTCAATTACAGGCTCTAAACTATGAAAATCGGTAAGCTTACATAGCACTTCACCACCCGCCATTGCTGCGGCCACTAAAAATGTGCCAGTTTCAATCCGATCTGGCAAGATGCGATGCTCACAACCATGCAACTTTTCAACACCCTCAATTTCAATACGGCTAGTGCCTGCACCGCTAATTTTTGCCCCCATTGCTGTTAAGCAAGCAGCTAAATCTATAATCTCTGGTTCACGCGCCGCGTTTTCTAATACGGTTTTGCCATCAGCTAAGGTTGCGGCCATTAATAAATTTTCGGTCGCGCCAACGCTGACCATTTCCATGTAGATTTCAGCACCTTTTAAACGCCCATCTACCTTGGCATTGATATAACCATTTTCAACGCTAATAACAGCGCCCATGCGCTCCAAACCTTGAATATGAATATCAACCGGGCGAGCACCAATTGCACAACCACCAGGAAGCGATACTTGTGCTTGACCAAAACGAGCAACCAATGGACCTAATGCTAATACTGACGCACGCATTTGTTTGACTAACTCGTAAGGGGCCAATGTTTTATCAACTTTGCCACCATCAATAACGAGCTGTTCGCCGTGCCAGTGTATTTCTGCGCCGAGGGTTTTTAATAATGCTTCAGTAGTGCCGATATCACGCAGGCGAGGAACATTATTAAAGGTACTTTTACCGTCAGCTAATAATGCTGCAAACAAAATAGGTAAAGCGGCATTTTTAGCGCCAGAGATAGTGACTTCACCGGCAAGTCCGGTTCCACCCTGAATTACAAATTGATCCATGAGGAAACCTTTTTTATTGAGGTAAAATGAATTTTTGTTCGCGCTTCCACTCAGTTGGCGTAAATGCACGGATCGAAACTGCGTGAATTGTGCCGTCAGAAATGGTGTTCATCAACGGACCATATACCAGCTGTTGTTTTTTCACTCGGCTTAAACCATCAAAACAATCGCCGACTGCGATAACTTCATAATGACTACCGTTGGCTTTCACATGTACTTCAGCTAATTGCAATGCGTCGCGCAATAAGGTTTCGACTTGGCTTGTTTCCATAACTCTCACTCAAATAGGTTGGTAACCTGTCCTAACTGCATCAACTTTTGCAGTTGTTCAGGAATATTTTGCAATTCAAGGTGAATACCTTGCTGCTTTAATTCTGCGAAAGAGTGAATTAACCAAGCTAAGCCCGCCGTGTCAACCCTAGACACCTCAGAAAGGTCAAAATACCAGTTTTTATGGTTACTTTGTGAGTTTTTATTCAGAAGTCGTTCAGCGGAAATTGAATTTCGAGTCAATTCACCACTGACTCGATAGTGCTGTTCGTCAAGCTGAGTAACCGTTACTTTACTCATTACCGCCGTCACCTCTAAATTGCACTGGCAACTTACTTTTCTGTTCAAGTAGGTCACTTACATGGTTAATACCTTGCTGGCGCAAAATGCCTTGAAATTCACTTTGCTTGGCATCTAATAAACTAATGCCTTCGGCAACCATGTCATAAGCACGCCATTCGCCATCGCGATCTTCACGTACTTTAAAATCAATTTTAATTTCCGGCTTGCCTGGCTCGACAATTTTGGTTTTCACTAATACTAGGTCTTGTCCTGTAAACTCTTTGCTTGCACCAAACTCTACTTTTTGGTTGGTGTATTGCGTAAACACACCAGCATAAGTAGCGATTAAGTATTCTTGAAACACATCAATAAAGTGTTTAATATCCTCAACTGCTTGTTTTTGCTCGGCAGGATCTTTAATCGCACGTACTTTTGATACATGACTTCCTAATACACGCAGTGCAGCATATTTATAATCAATGTAAGGCATCAACTCTTCTTTGACAATAACCCGTAGGTGCTCCTTATCTTTTTCGATTAAAGGCTGGTCACGAGTAATACGTTGAAAAGTATTATCAGATACTTGGCGGACCATTTTATATGGGTCTGTTAAATTGACCGCATCGCTTGCTACGCTAATGGCACTGAAAGTCAGCGCAACTACCATTAAAAATTTCTTAAACATAATTACTTACTCGCCGCCTTGATTGAATAAAAATTGCCCGATTAACTCTTCAAGCACCAATGCTGATTTCGTGTCAGTGATATAGTCGCCATCATTTAAGGCTTTGCTCTCAACACCAAATAACTCGTCTAACCCTAAGTTTTTATCATCACTCGTTACCGCAACACCTAAACACGCTTGTTCAGCTGATTTTGGGGCAATAACAGGGTTAATCCCCAAGTATTGCTCACCGAGAATGCCTGATGTCAGGATTGAAACTGAGCTGGTATCTGAAAAACGACATTGATATTGCGCATCAATCGTCATATCAACAACTGGCACAAATTCTTTTGGGTGAATTGAAATTCCCTCAACTCGACCAACCACTACACCACCTACTTTAATCGGCGCACGTGTTTTTAATGAACCAATGTTTTCAAATTTGGCTTTCAATAAGTAGGTTTCGCCGTTGCCGCTGATCCCTGCATTGGCAACTTTTAACGCCAACATAGCAAAAGCTGCTATGCCTAGCGCAACAAAAAAACCAACTAAAATTTCTAATTTCCGTGAATTCATTATCTATACCTTTATTAGCTAGTAAACATTACCGCTGTCAAAATAAAATCAAACCCTAAAACAGCCAAAGATGAGTGTACAACTGTCTCTGTTGTTGCTTTACTGATCCCTTCAGAGGTCGGTATACAATCGTAGCCTTTATAAAGCGCAATCCATGTAACCACGATGGCAAATACAAAACTCTTGATCATGCCATTTAAAATATCTTGCTGGAATGACACTTGTGACTGCATGATTGACCAAAAACTCCCCGTATCAACACCCAACCAATCAACCCCCACTAAATGAGCACCAATAATTGCAACTGCTGAAAATATCAACGCCAGTAATGGCATACTGATAAAGCCCGCCCAAAAGCGTGGCGCGATAATACGTTTAAGAGGGTCAATAGCCATCATTTCAAGACTTGATAACTGCTCAGTCGCTTTCATTAAACCTATTTCTGCGGTTAATGCACTACCAGCTCGCCCGGCAAACAATAATGCAGTAACAACAGGGCCTAACTCTCTAAGTAAACTCAATGCTACTAATGGGCCTAAGCTATCCTCTGCACCATAACCAACTAGTACGGTGTAGCCTTGCAACGCCAACACCATACCAATGAATAAGCCCGACACCATGATAATCAATAGTGACTGCGAGCCGACCATATATAATTGCCGTATTAAAAGCGGCGTGCCTTTTCTAAAATTAGGCAAACTCCACAACGCACCTATCAACATCTGAGTAGAGCGACCAAGTGCAGCAAACCGTCCTAACGTTTTATGACCTAGCATTTGCAAAAAATCAAACATCAGCGGCGCCCTCCCAGTAATTCTTCTTGATAAGGTTGAGCAGGAAAATGAAACGGCACTGGGCCATCAGATAATCCTTTTAAGAACTGCTGAACTAGGGCCGATTCATGATTACGCATTTCATCCGGTGTACCGCTACCAATAACGCCTTGATCGGCAATAATGATAACGTGATCGGCAATACTCATTACTTCTGTTACATCGTGAGTTACGATTAATGATGATAACCCAAGCACTTGATTAAGCGACTTAATCAACTTAACCAACACACCCATGGAGATAGGGTCTTGGCCTGCAAATGGCTCATCATACATAATTAATTCAGGATCAAGCGCGATTGAACGCGCTAATGCAGCACGACGTGCCATACCACCTGACAGCTCAGAAGGCATTAGATCTTGTGCGCCACGCAAGCCAACAGCTTGTAATTTCATTAGCACCACAAGGCGAATTAAATCTTCACTTAGACGAGTGTGTTCACGCAGCGGAAAAGCGATATTGTCAAATACTGACATATCGGTAAATAATGCGCCGCTTTGGAACAACATACTCATTTTGGTTCGCGCCGCATAAAGCTCTTTGCGCGACATGGCAGGAATGTTATTACCTTCGAATAAAATAGTGCCGCTATCTGGTTTTAATTGGCCACCAATTAAACGCAACATGGTGGTTTTACCAATTCCGCTTGGCCCCATAATTGCCGTAATTTTTCCTTTCGGGACACTAAAGCTCATATTTTTATATATACAGCGATTGCCCCTAGAAAAGCTTACATCCTTGATTTCTACTATTGGTTGCGACAAGTCGCTCTCCATTACTATTTTCACTAGTTCACCTATTTTAAGCGTTTTTACAGCAAGATGGAAAAAACAAATCGTAAAATTTTGTAATATTCTATGTAATAGCGCTGCAAACCTTACAGCAGTAGGCTTAACCGTCGCTTAAATAATTATTCTCAGTCCAAATCAGTCCATAATCTAACAAGCTTCGCAGATTCTTTTATTTATACTTTCAGGTTGGCTTTTGTTACTATTTGCAGTCATCTCATTTTGAATAATTGGCGTAACGTAATGGTGACTTCTTTTGTCATTTTAATTCTCGGATTTGCAGCTCTCGTTTGGAGTGCAGATCGCTTTGTATATGGTGCTGCGGCACTGGCAAAAAATTTCGGTGTTCCTACTCTTATTGTTGGTTTAACAGTTGTTGCTATGGGCTCGTCAGCCCCTGAAATGATGGTCTCAGCATCAGCTGCGCTTGCAGGTAAAACTGACACTGCCGTGGGTAATGCCGTTGGCTCAAATATCACTAATATTCTACTTGTTTTAGGTATTACCGCGCTATTGCGCCCACTATCAGTATCATCAATGACATTAAAACGCGAAATGCCGCTTGTGCTGCTAGTGTCAATCGCCGCCTGGTATATATTTTCGGATAACTACTTTTCATTTGCTGAGGGCGTTGCATTAATCATAGGCTTTGTGGTCTTTATTGCGGGCTTAGTTATTATTTCTATTCGCGCTAAAAACCAAGCTGATGACCCATTTGTAAGTGAAGCCTGTGAAGACGTACCAGATAACGTGCCCACCAAATCGGCTTTATTTTGGTTAATTATTGGTATGATATTACTGCCTGTCAGCTCACATTTTTTAGTTGGCTCAGCAGTTGATATAGCCAAATACTTTGGCCTAAGTGATTTAGTAATAGGGTTAACCATTATTGCTATTGGCACCAGTCTGCCTGAGCTGGCAGCCTGTATTGCTGGGGTATTAAAAAACGAAGATGATTTAGCACTGGGTAATATTGTTGGCTCAAATATCTTTAACATTTTAGCTGTGTTGCCACTGGCTGGGATTATCAACCCTTCAATTATTGACCCTTCAGCTGCAAACCGTGATGCCTTAATTATGATTGGTGCCACCATAGCCCTTATAGCTATGTCCTTGAGCTTTAAAGGTACAAGGCGCATTAATAGAGTTGAAGGTGGCCTGTTATTGGTCGCATTTTTAGCATATCAGAGTTATATTTTTAGCCAAGTTGCTTAATGCTACCCACAAAATGGATAACACAATGACGCAGTTAAATTTTATTGAACAAGGTAAGCGGGTGCTAGAAATAGAGCGCCAAGCACTGCTTGATATAACCCAATATCTAGACGAAAACTTTAATCAAGCTTGCCAATTGATGTATCAATGTCACGGAAGGATCATAGTAGTCGGTATGGGGAAATCTGGGCATATTGGTAATAAAATTGCTGCAACACTGGCAAGCACTGGCACGCCTGCGTTTTTTGTCCATCCGGGTGAGGCAAGTCATGGTGATTTAGGGATGATCACTCGTGATGACGTGGTTATGCTTATTTCTAACTCAGGCGAAACCAGCGAAGTACTGAATATTATTCCGGTTATTAAACGTATTGGCGCAAAAATGATCGCCATGACAGGTAACCCTGAATCATCAATGGCAAATTGGGCTGATGCTCATGTATGCATCAAAGTAAGTCAAGAGGCCTGCCCATTAGGACTCGCCCCGACTGCGAGCACGACTGCAACGCTTGCGATGGGTGATGCAATAGCCGTTGCTCTGTTAGAAACCCGAGGCTTTACTGCCGATGACTTTGCGCTATCGCATCCAGGGGGAAGCTTAGGCAAACGTTTACTATTGTGTTTAAAAGATATTATGCACAGTGGCCCAGCAACGCCTATGATCAATGACAAGCAATGTATCAAAGATGCATTAATCGAAATGTCGGCCAAGGGCTTAGGTATGACGGCCATTGTTGACGACACAGGGCAACTTGCAGGGCTTTTTACTGACGGTGATTTACGCCGAATTTTAGAGCAACGAATGGATATTCACAGTACTTTGATCAGCACTGTCATGACCCGCTCTTGCACTACAGCAACTGCAGATATGCTTGCCGCCGAGGCACTCAATATTATGGAGAATAAGCGTATCAATGGCTTAATTGTAGTTGATGATAAACACCACCCTATTGGTGCTCTTAATATGCAAGATTTGCTCAAAGCAGGAGTTTTATAATGCAGTTTGCTGACTTATATCAGCCACTTTCAGATGATGCGAGCGAGCGAGCACAAAAAATCAAACTCCTGATCTGTGATATCGACGGGGTGTTTTCAGATGGCCGCATTTATCTTGGCAATCAAGGTGAAGAACTCAAAGCGTTTAATACTAAAGATGGTTTTGGTATCAAAGCACTGATCAATAGCGGTTTTGAAGTTGCCGTGATCACCGGTCGTCATTCACAGATAGTTCAGCAACGGATGACTAGCCTGACAGTACCGCATATTTACCAAGGTCAAGAAAACAAGTTGCAAGCTTATCAACAGCTCAAAGATAAATTGCAGTTAAGCGATGAACAAATCGCTTACATAGGCGATGACGGGCCTGACTTGCCGGTAATGGAATTAGTTGGTTTTGCGGTGGCAGTAAATGATGCTCACCCCTTGATCAAGCGAGTTTCACATTATACAACCATGCTCCCTGGTGGTTTTGGAGCGGTGCGTGAACTCACTGATTTATTAATGCTCGAAAATGGTAAATCATTAACTAGCGAAGGCACAAGCTCATGAATAGTGCGCGTTTAATATTATGCGTATTATTTGTCGGCTGTATGGTATGGCTGTGGTATCCGTATTTTTATCAAAGCACTGCCATAAAACAAAACCAAGAAGATATAATAGCAAAACCTGATTATACTGCGGTGGCATTAAAACAAACCGCGTTTGATGAACAAGGTAAAATTAGCCACAAAGTAACAGCTGCAAAAATGGAACTTTACCAACAGTTAGGGTTTACTTACTTTGAACAACCTATTTTTACACTCTATAATCAACAGCAAACGTGGCAAATTAATGCCGATGAAGCCACCCTATATGAAAATCATCAATTAATTTTAGAAGGTAATGTGGTTGCTAAAAACCTGACCAATAATGCCATGATTGAACATATAAACGCAGATAATATTCAGGTTGATATTGAACTACAAACCATGAGTTCAGAACAACCAGTTGAATTAATCGGACCAAATTTAAAGATCACTGGGCGCGGCCTCCATGCCGACTTAAAAGCCGAAGTGGTAGAACTAATTAACCATACGCGAACCATATATTATGACCAATAAATTTGCTCACTTGCTTGTGATACCAAGCTTATTCATTGCCTTTGCAAGCTTTGCTGAAAATACGGCACCACCTGCGGATCAAGTCTCTATCAGTGCTGAAAAGCAGCTTGCCCAACTGAAAGATAATATCGGTATTTTTGAAAAAAATGTTGAAATCATTCATGGTAACCGCCGTATCAAAGCGGATCGACTTGAAGTCCATAAGCGCGAAGATTTAGGCAATAACAAACAATTGCTTGTTGCAACTGGTAACCCTGCTTACTTTGAAGAAAAACAAACTGATGGCACAATAATGAGCGCCAGTGCTGATGAAGTCCGTTACGATGTCGCCAAGCGCTATTTAACGTTAATTGGTAATGCACAAGTCACTCAAGCAGGTCAAAAAATTAATGCCAAAAGCATTACCTATGATATGGACCAACAGCTGATCAGTGCTGAAAAAGGCGCAAGCTCAAACGATCGCGTACACACTATTTTGGTACCTGTTGACAGTAAAAAAGACAAACCTAAAGGGCAGCCATGAGTATATTAAAAGCTGAATTTTTAGCAAAAAGCTATAAAGGTCGCCAAGTTGTAAAAAGCGTGGGTTTAGAAGTTAGCGCAGGCAGCATTGTTGGCTTACTGGGTCCTAATGGCGCAGGTAAAACCACCACTTTTTATATGATTGTGGGTTTAGTACCTAGCGACAAAGGTAAAATAAGTATTGATGATAATGACATCACTTTACTGCCAATGCACAGTCGCGCACGGTTAGGGATTGGCTACTTACCACAAGAATCATCCATCTTTCGTAAGTTAACTGTTTATCAAAACCTGATGGCTATTTTAGAAACTCGTAAAGAGCTGAATAAACAAGCCAGAGAAGAAGCACTAGACAGCTTACTTGATGAGTTTAGCATTCAACATATTCGCGACAGCCAAGGTATGGCATTATCTGGTGGTGAACGTCGTCGAGTTGAAATTGCACGCGCTTTAGCCGCAAATCCAAAATTTATCTTACTTGATGAGCCTTTTGCTGGCGTTGATCCTATTTCAGTGTTAGATATAAAGAAGATTATTGAACACCTTAAAAACCGTGGTATTGGCGTACTTATTACCGACCACAATGTACGAGAAACCCTTGATGTTTGTGAAAAAGCCTACATAGTTTCTCATGGGGAGTTAATTGCATCAGGTACCCCTGAGCATGTACTTGCCGACCAAACAGTCCGCGATGTTTACCTGGGCGAGCAATTTAGGCTATAAAGCCACGCTCGGCTAAGTATCTGCTAGACTTAACGATGATAACAATAAAAGGATTGTTAGAGATACATGAGGCAATCACTCCAGCTGCGCATGGGCCAGCAACTTACAATGACACCACAGCTGCAACAAGCAATTCGCTTATTGCAACTCAGTACATTGGATCTCCAGCAAGAAATTCAAGAAGCACTCGACAGCAATCCATTGTTAGAGCTAGAAGAGCATGAATATTCAGACGACACGGCTGGTAAAAACGAACAAAAACAAGACAACGATGACTTAACTGTTAGTGCATCAGCAGACGACAAGCCCAGCGAATATGAACAAGAAAGTAGCGAAGCATTAAGCAAAGAGACTTTAAGTGACGAAATGGCTATGGACGTCACCTGGGACGAATACATGAGTGCTGCGCCAAATACGTCATCCGGCCCAATGCCTGAAGATGAGTCAATTTATCAAGGTGCTTCAACTGAAACCCTGCACGAATATCTGATGTGGCAATTACAGCTCACACCTTTTAGTCCAACCGATGAAGCTATTGCCATTGCGATTGTTGAAGCTGTTGACGATTCAGGTATTTTAACCTTGAGCTGCGAAGACATCGCAGAGAGCTTAAATCAAGGTAATAACGAAGAAGAAATCGAACTAGACGAAGTGCAAGCAGTGTTAAAACGCATTCAGTTATTTGACCCTGTTGGTATTGCTGCGCGCAGCCTACAAGAATGTTTATGTATTCAATTAAATCAATTTGATCCTGCAACTCCTTGGATTAGCGAGACTAAAATGATTTTAACTGATCATATCGATTTATTAGCTAGTCGTGACTATCGCACTTTGATGAAAAAGACTAAGCTTAAAGAAGATGAGCTGAAAGAAGTAATGACATTGATCCACAGCCTTAACCCAAAGCCTGCGGATACTATAGTACGCGAAGAGTCAGAGTATGTTATACCTGATGTTTCGGTGAAAAAAATTAAAGGTCGCTGGGTGGTTGAACTTAATCCAGACAGCATGCCAAAAATTAGAGTGAACAGCCAATATGCGGCAATGTCACGCTCAGTAAAATCAAGCACTGACAGCCAATTTATACGTTCGCATTTGCAAGAAGCTAAATGGTTTATTAAAAGCCTAGAAAGTCGTAACGAGACGTTACTCAAAGTAACTAACTGCATTGTAAAACAACAGCAGGGATTCTTTGAGCATGGCCCTGAAGCAATGCGACCTATGGTACTAAACGACGTTGCTGAAATGGTTGAGATGCACGAATCAACAATCTCTCGCGTAACGACACAAAAGTACATGCATACCCCCCGTGGTATTTTTGAGTTAAAGTATTTTTTCTCAAGTCATGTAAGCACTGAGAACGGCGGCGAATGCTCTTCGACAGCTATTCGAGCATTGATCAGAAAATTGATCAGTGCAGAAAACTCAGCGAAACCATTGAGTGATAGTAAGATTGCAGATATATTGGCAGAGCAAGGTATCAAAGTAGCTAGACGGACTATTGCAAAATACCGCGAGTCGCTGGCTATTCCACCGTCAAATCAACGTAAAAGTTTGATTTAAGGCGTAAAATCACAAGAGGAAAATGCTTATGCAACTAAATTTAACTGGTCGTCACGTAGAAATTACTGATTCATTAAGAGACTATGTAAACAATAAGTTTGCCAAGCTTGAAAGGCATTTTGATCATATCAATAATGTCCATGTTATTCTTGATGTAGAAAAACTAAGCCAAAAAGCAGAGGCCACATTACATGTCAGTGGCGCTGAATTATTTGCCTCGACTGAGCACCAAGACATGTATGCAGCTATTGACGGACTAATCGATAAACTTGATCGTCAAGTAATTAAACACAAAGAGAAGCACGCTCGACACTAACACTATGAAATTAAGCTCACTTATTTGTCAGGACTGCAGTAAAGCTGCGGTCCTTTTTAATAGCAAAAAACGGATCATTGAATTTATAAGCCAATTGGCTCATGAACAACTCCCTCAGCTATCACAACAAGAAATCCTCAACGCACTACTATCGAGAGAAAAACTAGGTAGTACCGGTATTGGTCGTGGTATTGCTATCCCTCATGGCCGTATGAGTGGTGTTGAAAACCCGCTAGCAATAATTTTAGTGAGTGAATCACCGGTTGATTTTGATGCGATTGATAATCGCCCAGTTGATATATTTGTAGCCCTCATCGTACCAGATGGTGACAGCCAACTTCATTTGAAGACGTTAGCCACAATTGCTGATAAACTCAATAACAAAGATTTTTGTAAACAACTACGTAGCGCAAAAACAGACCAAGATTTGTATCATGTAATTGCAGCTCAATCGTAGTCATACCAATTGTATTGTATTGAATTAGAGAGTAATTATTGCAACAGGAAAATAGCTCTAGAACAAGGTGGAAATTATGAGATATAGTTGTTCTATATAAATAATTTTAAACAAAGTTAGTGGGTTATTTAACAAGCAAGAATGAGCATGTTTTTAATAAAATTGGTATTAAATGAAGGAGAATTTACATGGAGTTAATCATCATCAGTGGGCGTTCTGGCTCAGGTAAATCTGTTGCTTTACGTGTAGTAGAAGATCTTGGCTATTATTGTGTAGATAATATTCCAGTTAACTTATTACCGTCATTAGTACGCAGTGTCTCTGATAATTACGACAAAATAGCCGTCAGTATCGATGTTCGTAATTTACCGAAAGAGCAGGAAGAATTTAACGACATTCTTGAATACTTGCCTGGTTTTGCAAATCCGACGCTATTTTATTTAGACAGTGATGATCAAACCCTGATCAAACGCTTTTCTGAAACCCGCCGCTTACACCCATTATCTTTGGACTCTTTGCCACTGGATTTAGCCATCAAGCAAGAAAAAGTGTTGCTTGATGTATTAACTACTCGTGCTGATTTCATGCTTGATACCACAGATCTCAGTGTCCACCAGCTTGCTGAGTCAATCCGTGAAAAGATTTTAGGGAAAAAAGATAAAAAACTAATCATCACCTTTGAATCATTTGGTTTTAAGCATGGTATTCCAAAAGAAGCCGATTATGTATTTGATGCACGTTTTTTACCTAATCCACACTGGGAGCCTGAGTTAAAACCGCTCACAGGCCTGGATCAACCAGTAAAAGATTATTTAGCCAGTCACAGTATCGTGCAAAAATTCACTTGGCAGATCCAAACCTTTGTACAAACTTGGTTACCGCACTTAGAACGTAATAACCGCAGTTACTTAACAATTGCTATTGGTTGCACCGGTGGTCAACATCGCTCAGTTTATCTAGCGCAAACTATAGGTGAAAGCTTCTCGATGAGCCACAGTAATGTGAAAATTCGCCATCGTGAACAAGAATAACAACTCACGTTTACAGTAAGGAATGTTGATGCGCTTAGAAGATACATTTTTAATAAAAAACAAACTCGGTTTACATGCTCGCGCAGCCAGCGTATTAGCGCAATTAGCTGTGCAGTTTGATGCCAGCATCACACTTCATCAAGATGACAAACAAGCCGCAGGCGACAGCGTACTGGGCTTAATGCTATTAGAAAGTAGCCAAGGCAAAGAAGTTAAAGTTGTATGTGAGGGCCCGGACGCTGAACCTGCTCTTGCAGCAATTGGTGAGTTGATCGCACAACGCTTTAACGAACAAGAATAGCTCGTAGTCAGTACCACTAAATTGCGTTAAACTGAATAAAGTCGTTAATTAAACAGACCAAGCGCGTTAATTATCGACAACAGTTACCCTACCTATCAAGTGTATTAATTTTTTAAGGACGCCAATGCCAGAAGCTTTTGAACAAGATTACCCACTACAACAACTAAAACAAGTGACCAAGTCACTTAACAGTGGTCAATTTGTTCAAGTAAGGCGTATGTTGGCAAAAACAGCTCCGTGTGACACCGCATTATTACTCGAGTCATCCCCGCATAAGATTCGTACCTTATTATGGCAACTGGTTGATCCAGATGTACAAGGTGACGTACTTGAAGAACTATCAGAAGATGTTCGTTTAGGGATCATTGCCCAAATGGAGCCGAAGCACATCGCTGCGGCAACTGAGGACATGAGTCACGATGATCTAGGGGAAGTACTACGTAGCCTACCTGATACCGTCTACAAAGACGTTGTTAGTGCCATGGACAGCCAAGATCGAGAACGTGCAACTCAAGCACTCTCTTATCAAGAGCGCTCTGCTGGCGCGCTGATGAACACCGATACAGTGACCATCCGCCCTGATGTCACTATCGACGTAGTACTGCGCTACTTACGTTTACGTGGTGAGCTACCAGAAGGTACCGATGATCTTTATGTTGTTGATAAACATAACTGCTTTATAGGTGCCATGTCGTTAACGACCTTGTTGACTAACTCGCCAGATAAAATCATTCGCGACTTAATGGATGAAGATTGTGAATCTATCCTCATTTCGATGGATGAAACCGATGTAGCACAACTGTTTGAACGTCATAACTGGATATCAGCCCCAGTGGTTGATGATAATGACCACCTACTTGGCCGTATCACCATCGATGATATCGTTGACGTTATCCGTGAAGACGCCGAGCATAGCTTATTAAGCCTAGCTGGTCTTGATGATGAAGAAGATACCTTTGCTCCGGTGTTAAAAAGTTCGAAAAAGCGCTCAATTTGGCTTGGCGTTAACTTGTTAACCGCGCTACTTGCTGCGATTGTGGCAAGCTTCTTTGAAAACACTTTAGCAATTTTACCTATTCTAGCAGTACTCAACGGTATAGTGCCATCCATGGGTGGTGTTGCGGGCAGCCAAACATTAACACTCGTAATACGTGGTATTGCAGTGGGTCATATCAACCAAACTAACCAACGCTTTTTACTGATCAAAGAGCTTGCAATCGGCGCAATAAACGGAATTGTTTGGTCTATTTTAATTGCCGGTGTTGTTGCTATTTGGCAATGGGACTTTAAGCTTGGCGGCGTACTCGCCTTTGCCATGTTTATGAACTTAGTAGCCGCAGGTATCGCCGGTGCCAGTATTCCGCTGCTATTGAAAAAAATGAAAATTGATCCTGCATTAGCTGGCAGCGTGGTACTGACAACCGTAACCGATATTGTAGGTATATTCGCCTTCCTAGGCACTGCGACATGGTTGTTGGTGTAGATAGAAATAGAGGTTCTAGGTTTACATCGTAATGTAGGAAATGGCTTTAGCCATGAATGTTATCAACCGCGCGGCATAAAGCACCGCCTACGCTTTAAACATCGGAGCTAGGTTTTAGGCTCTAGGTCCTAGTCACTTCCCTAGCACCTAGTACCTTTGTCTTCCTAGCACCTTTAATCTTTTCGCGGCGGCAAGCCACTCGCCTACAAGTGATTTAACACCGAGATAAACGTTAACACCCGTAGGCGTTAAGCTTACTGACGCACAAACTCCGAGCCACATTTAAAACGCAGTGGCAAGCCACTCGCCTACAGTGAGTAATTAAACACTGAGACTAACGTTAACACCCGTAGGCGTTGAGCTTGCTGACGCACAAACTCCGAGCCACATTTAAAACGCGGTGGCAAGCCACTCGCCTACAAGTAAGTAATAAACATCAAAGTAAAATTTAACTCCCGTAGGCGTTGAGCTTGCTGACGCACAAACTCCGAGCCACATTTAAAACGCAGTGGCAAGCCACTCGCCTACAAGTGATTTAACACCGAGATAAACGTTAACACCCGTAGGCGTTAAGCTTGCTGACGCACCAATACCAGAGCACATTTCAAAACGCGGTGGCAAGCCACTCGCCTACAGTGAGTAATTAAACACTGAGATTAACGTTAACACCATTAGGCGTTGAGCTTGCTGACGCACAAACACCGATACAATATTTAATATCGCGGTGGCAAGCCACTCGCCTACAAGTGATTTAACACTGAGATTAACGGTAACACCCGTAGGCGTTAAGCTTGCTGACGCAAAAACACCTATGACTATAATAAAATGAGAGGTTAAACATTCTTGGGGAAGGTTATAAGTGGATGTTCTTAATTAAAATAACAACATGCACTTATAATTTTGATATATAACATCCTAGCAAAATCCTTCTAGTATTTGATATTTATATACTCTGATATTTAAAGCCCATTCCTTGCTGCTTTGACTTCGCTCCTTGATGCGCTATTCATTAGCTCCTTCCATTGTTGTGCCGTCCAAAGTGGCTTTGCGCTTTTTACGATCCCTTGTTGGTTTTTCCTTAATACGTTATCCATAATGTTACTCCTTGCCATCTATTGGCTGTTCATCCTTGTTATATTTAAACTGTGACTCTAACGACGTGCGATTATATAAATTGCATGTATTAGACCAGGAATATACCCTAGTAATGTTAACAAAATATTAATCCAAAATTGAGCACCTAAACCAACTTGTAAAAATACACCAAGTGGTGGAATAAGCACTGAAAATATAATTCGTATTAAATCCATGACTCTCACTCCCTGAAATTTGTATAAGAAAGCCCAGCATAACTGGGCATTCGTTGCTTATAGATTATTCAGCTACAATAGTTAAATTATCAACTACATCGCGAACATCTTCAGCATTCTTAGCAATTTTCACCGCTAGCTGTTTTTCAGCATCCGAACCAACAGTACCATTTAGCGTTACCACACCTTTATCGGTATCTACGTCAATATCCGTACCGCCTACTTCAGAATTAAATAAATAGCGTGTTGTAATCACGGTAGTAATTTTAGCATCCGTTAAATCACTTTCTGTGCTATCTGATTTCATCTTCTTGCTTTTTGTATCCGTGTTTTTAACGACCGTTAGCTCGTTATCAACATCAGTTACACCATCTAGACTTAAGATAAGCTCTTCCGCTAACTCTTTATCAAGCTCACTTTCAACCTTACCAGTTAGTACAACCTTGCCATTATTTACATCAGTGTTAATGTCAAAGTTGTTTAAGTTAGTGTTCATTAACAGAACCGTTTCTGCCTTACCATCAATCCAAGCATCTTTACTTTCATTTTCCCAGCTATTTGCTTGAGCACCCATAGCGGTTGTACCAAGAACTAACGCTGCAATAATAGATTTGTTAAATGTTTTCATAATCTTTCTCCTTTTGATTAAAGACAATATGATTAATGCGAACATCAAGCCAACTTTTAAAACATTTAAAATCAATCGCTTAAACTTAATTTCATATAGCACTAGCTTTAGTCTTGGTAATTATTTACAGACTGCTCGGTAATTTATTCTGGTCGTTGCAAAATTAACCATTTAATAGCATTATTCGTTAATCTGTCGTTAATATAACAAACGCACCTAACGAAAATAAATTTAAATTATTGATTACTAAGCTAATTAATAAATGGCCTAAGCTTTGCTTTAACTATTGCAGTACTGACAATCGTAAAATACACCAACAGCATCACTTATAAGGAATACATCATGACTGTAAAATTAGAAGATCGCCCAATTGAGCAAGTGCGTGAACAAGTTATTGATCAATTAATATATAACTACAGTCATGCTGTTATTTCAGCTGATGCTTTTGAGCGTCGATTAGATCAGGCAATGGCTGCGAAAGATAACCAAAGCTTAATTGATTTGGTAAGTGACCTAGAATTAACAACCGATAGTAATTACCAGTGGGAAAAACGTGCGCAGTTTAGCCCAAACTATAGTAATAAAAGCAGCGATGAAACATTGCACTTGCGAAGTATCTTAGGATCAAACGAGCGCAGTGGGCAATGGGTAGTACCAAAAGAAATCCACCTGACGAACTTACTTGGATCTATTGAACTTGATTTCACTGACGCCATATTTCAGCATCAAAATATCACCATCCATGTCAATTGCTTACTAGGCAATGATGAAATTTATGTGCCAGAACACGTCAATGTTGTATCAAAACTGTTCAGTATTATTGGTAGTGTTGAAAACAAATCAGTGTCACTGAATAAACACCAAGGGCCAACCATTACTATCGAAGGAAAAGTTATTCTGGGCTCTGTGGAAATTAAAATTAAGCGCACCATTAAAGAAAAGTTTGTCTCATTCGCCAACAGCCTTAAAACCAGTTGGCAAGATATCAATAAACATTAATGGATAAAACACAGTTAAAGCTTAACACCCGTAGGCGTTAAGCTTGCTGACGCAAAAACACCGAAACAATATTGAATATCGCGGTGGCAAGCCACTCGCCTACAAGTGAGTAATTAAACACTGAGATTAACGTTAACACCCGTAGGCGTTAAGCTTGCTGACGCGAAAACACCACGCCACATTTTGAAACGCGGTGGCAACCCACTCGCCTACAGTGAGTAATTAAACACTGAGATTAACGTTAACACCCGTAGGCGTTAAGCTTGCTAACGCAAAAACACCGAAATAATATTGAATATCGCGGTGGCAAGCCACTCGCCTACAAGTGAATAATTAAACACTGAGATTAACGTTAACACCCGTAGGCGTTGAGCTTGCTGACGCGAAACTAATGTTATAAATCATTATTACGCTCACTAGGAATATCACTTAAATATTCAACAAACTCTACTTCAAACCCTGCGGGGTCAATAAAATACACATTTTTACGAAATGGATTTACCGCACCAGGCTTATCAAT
The DNA here is from genome assembly GCF_014163985.1 of Pseudoalteromonas sp. SR41-4. Taxonomy (NCBI): domain Bacteria; kingdom Pseudomonadati; phylum Pseudomonadota; class Gammaproteobacteria; order Alteromonadales; family Pseudoalteromonadaceae; genus Pseudoalteromonas; species Pseudoalteromonas sp. SR41-4. The sequence continues at coordinate 23,558 of NZ_JACJEI010000039.1, forward strand.
ACTGTAACCAGCGCTTTCTAAACGCGAAATTACTGCAGCAATATTATTCGTAACATAAGCAAAGTGCGCTAAGCCAACTTGATGTCCGGTTAAGTCACGGTTATGTTGTTCACCATGATCACTCAATGCTAAATACTGAAAATCATCGCCAAAGTGTAACCATTTTCGTGGTTTACCGTACCACTCCCCTTCGCCTTGACTTCTTATAGACCAGTACGGAAAAGCCGCCTTATAAAAGTGCAGCATAGCTTCAACATCATCGACTACCAAATTTACATGCTCTAAATACATAATTAAATTCCTTTATTTAAGTAATTAAAGCCACAATAAAACCTCAAGCAACGTTGAGGTAAAGTGTTTTTTATAAAAGATTTAATAATTGAAAGGTACTAGGTTAAAGGCTAAAGGCAGAGACTAGCTCCATCTAACGTCTAAATAAAACAGCGCGGTATAATGCCGCGCCTACGCAAATTAAAACTTATAGCTTAAGACTTAAAGCTTTAACCTAACTTCCCGCAATCTGCATTTGTTCAATCAATACCGAACCGGTTTGAATTCCACCACGACGCTCTATGTCACCACCTATACCGCTGATGCCTTTAAACATATCTTGCAGTTTACCAGCGATGGTAATTTCGCTTACAGGATATTGTATTTCACCATTCTCAACCCAAAAACCGGCAGCACCACGCGAGTAATCACCGGTTACGGTATTAACGCCTTGGCCCATTAATTCAGTGACCAATAAACCAGTGCCCATCGTTTTTAACAACGCAGCTAAGTCAGCATGAGTTTGTTCTACTAACCAGTTATGAATACCACCAGCATGACCGGTAGGTGTCATATTCATTTTTCGGGCTGCGTAGCTCGCTAATAAGTAAGTTTGCAGATCACCACCTTGAATGATTTCACGGTCGATAGTTTTTACCCCTTCACTATCGAATGGTGAAGACGCTAAACCTTTTAAAATATGCGGGCGCTCTGAAATATTAACGCACTTATTAAATACTTGCGTGCCAAGGCTATCCAACAAAAAGCTCGATTTACGATACAGCGCACCACCACCTATTGCAGACACCAAGTGACCAAACAATGAATTAGCGATATCTGCACGAAAAACAACTGGGACTTTCATGGTACCTAATTTTTTGCTATTGAGCTTAGCAAGAGTTTCACTCGCAGCCTCTAAACCTACTGCCGCAGCATCTTTCAAACCAGCTTGGTCTCGCGCTACGGTATAAGCTGAATCTCGCTGCATTTGCTCACCATCTTTACCAATCACCATAGTACTAATGCTGTGGCGAGTACGCGGGTAACCTGTGATTAGACCATGGCTATTACCATATACGCGTAAACCTTGATGCGATGAAAAACTGGCGCCATCTGAATTAACAATACGCGCATCGGCATTAAGCGCCGCTTGCTCTGCAGCATGACACAGTTCAATGCCCTGCTCAGGGCTGACATCCCACGGGTGGTATAAATCCAAATCAAGCGGAGCAAATTCAAGTAGGTCTTTATCGGCTACGCCATTATGTGGATCATCTGAGGTAAACTTGGCGATATCAATGGCTTTCTCTACCACTGTACGCAGTGTTTTGGGGTTTAAATCAGCTGTTGACGCAGAGCCTTTGTGATTACCAACATACACACTGATCCCCAGTCCACCATCTTGATTAAATTCAATGGTCTCGACTTCACCCATGCGGGTACTAACTGATAAACCTGAGGTGCTCGACATCGCCGCTTCAGCGCCAGTAGCACCGAGTTTTTTCGCGTGTTCTAAAACCTCTGCAACGGCATCTTTTATTTGAGAAATTTGTGTATAAATAGGATCTTGCTGTTGGCTTTTCATATTTTTAGTCCTGAGCTTGGAGCGTTTTGCATGCGCAATCATAATACTTAAATGCTAACACACTCACTGCATTGCATCAGCTAATATTAATCATTAAAAGAATCACGTATATACCCAAGCCACCTCAAGATACAGAATTCAGCGTTTCACAGGGGCTTAATATCAAGGCGTTACTTTGCAAGAATGGCAGTCCCTTTTAAGAAGTAACAACGATGAGAGTAAGTGCCTGTGAAACGCCCAACGGGTTGGTTTAAAAGCGATTTATACTGCGTTATTGATTTTAACAATAGAACCACTATTACTTGCAATCAATGCCTTGCCTAAATCGCTTTTAACTCCAACGACGCTCGCATCTTGAGGTGGTTTGGGTATAATGACTGCAGTTAACGTTATCATATGAGTACCCCATGGCGAAGAAAAAAGGCAAGCCTGCTGAAATTGAAGAAGAAATTATCTATATATCAAAAAGTGAGCTAAAGCGCGAAGCGCAAGAGTTTCATCAGTTAGGTGCTGAAATTGCCAAAATGGGGAAAAAACAGCGCGAGCGCTTACCCTTAAATGACGATTTAAAAGCGGCAATGGTTGTTGCAGACAAAATCAGTAACAAAAGTGATGCATATCGTCGTCACTTAAATTACATCGCAAAAACTTTGCGTACCGTTGAGAATATCGAAGAGATCAACGCTATTATCGACATAATGCTGAATAAAAATAATCAAGCCGAAGTGATGATTAAAAAGATTGAGCAATTACGCGATGATTTAATTGCCCAAGGTGATGATTTAGTCAATCAAACCATTGAGCAGTACCCGAGTATTGATCGTCAAAAGTTACGTCAATTGGTGCGTAATGCGGCAAAAGAAGTAAAAATTGAAAAGCCAGCTAAAGGCTATAAAGAGCTATTTCAATATCTTAAAGAAAGTATCATGCGCTAAACTACATTTAGTGTAGTAATGAATTGCCTATATTCAGTCTGGGTATAAACACCCGCTATTTATAGGCAGTTACCGTTTAGTAAGCAGTAACGCCTCCCTCGCAGCAAATTAAAACACCGTAGGCGTTGAGCTTGCTGACGCAAAAACTCCGAGCCACATTTTGAAACGCGGTGGCAAGCCACTCGCCTACAAGTGATTAATTACACATCAAAGTAAAATTTAACACTGAGATAAACCTTAACACCGAAGGCGTTGATCTTGCTGACGCACCAACACCACTCCACATTTTGAAACGCGGTGGCAAACCACCCGCCTACAAGTAATTAATTAAAACATCAAAGTAAAATTTAACTCCCGTAGGCGTTAAGCTTGCTGACGTAAAACACCACACCACATTTTAAAAACGCGGTGGCAAGCCACTCGCCTACAAATAATTAATTAGACACCAAAGTAAAATTTAACACTGAGATAAACCTTAACACCCGTAGGCGTTGAGCTTGCTGACGCAAAACACAATATGCGCGAGTTTGCCTCGCGCAACTCTTAGCATTTAACCTACAATTGCTAGCGGTTTGGCACTTTGCCATGCCCCGCGGGTAAAATCTGGAATATCAATTGACGCACTACGATTACTAACTGACTGTGCTGACAGCGGTGATATAACAGACCAAGCAGCGCCGTCGTAAACATCTTGATCAAGCGCCTCACCATTACGTAAACAATAAATCATCCGCCAAAACATTAAGAAGTCCATGCCGCCATGGCCGCCGTTACGCTCTGCCTCTTCGCCCATTTTGGTCCACAGTGGGTGGTCGTATTTTTTATACCAATCAGCCATTTCGTAATCCCACTCATGGAAGCTCTTCGAACCACCATCTTCCAGCGCAATACGATTCGGAAAACCGGCAAACACACCGTTAGTGCCTTGAATTAAATTATGGCGTGAGTACGGCCGTGGCGTAGTGGTATCATGTTGAACCATAATACTGCGCCCTTTTACTGTTTTGATAAGCGTAGTATTCATATCTCCAGCAATATAATTAAGCTGATTACGTTGATGATCGGCTGGAAATTCTTTCTTTGCATAGGCGCTACGGCCCAGTGCAGGTGAACTCATCGAGGTTAAAAAATCAAACCGATCGCCGCGATTAATATTCATATATTGTGACACAGGGCCTAAACCGTGCGTTGGATACAAATTACCGTTTCGTTTTGCATGCCAAGCGGTACGCCAAGAACCAGTTTTATGCTCCACTTCTTTCATTTGCCAACGTAATTCATGAATATACGCCGCCTCACCATGTAGCAGCTCACCAAACACACCTTGGCGAACCATATTCAATACCATTAACTCATCACGACCATAGTTGACATTTTCCATCATCATACAGTTCTTTTGCGTGCGCTCAGCGGTATCAACTAGTTGCCACATTTCTTCAACCGTCAATGCTAATGGCACTTCAACAAAAGCATGCTTGCCACTATTCATGGTATCGATTGCCATCGGTGCATGCCACGACCATGGCGTAGAAATAATCACAATATCAATATCATCGCGATTAAGCATTGCTTGATAGGCATTATCGGCGCCAGTATAAAGTGCAGGCTTAGCCAACCCTTTGTCAGTGAGATAGTTAGCTGAACGCTGTAATACTTCGTCATGGGTATCACATATTGCTTTAATTTCTGTACCAGCAATATGACTCATACGCTTTACGTGGCCAAAACCACGCTGCCCTAAACCTATAAACCCAACCCGTACTACATCCATTTTTGGCGCGACAAGACCAATCACAGAGCGCCCTTGCGCTGGGGGAGTAATAACGCCACTTTGAGTACCCGTGGCACATCCTGAAATCACACTAGCCGCTGCCGTAGCACTCGCGGCTTTTAAAAAATCTCGACGATTAAACTGCTTCATTATTATTATCCTAGAACTAATCTAGTTTTAACTTACCTAAAACAGCTTAGGAGGTAAAGCAGATGGGGATGGATAGCATAGGAAAAGAAGGAGTTAGAATTAACCTTAACCCTTGGTATTTAACCAATCTCAATCGACGATGTAGGAAATGGCTTTAGCCATGAATTTTATAAGCCGCGCCTACGCTTTAAAACATAGGTACTAGGTTATAGGCTCTAGGCCCTAGTAACTTCCCTAGTACCTTTATCTTCCTAGCACCTTTAACCTTTAACCTTTATCACACATCTCTTAAAATAGCTTTAAGCGTGGTTTTTTTTGCGAGAATATCACGATATAAAGCAAACTGATTTTGCGCACGTTCTAAGTTATGGTTAGCATGCTTGATTGAAAAATAATGATCACCGTCAATGTAATCAGTTAAAAAACGTAGGCCAATCATAAAGGTCATTACTTTGGTGCCTAACCAAAAGCTTTGTTTTTCTTGTTCGGTAATCAAGTCTTTCAAAGGCTCTACATAACCTTTGACTACCGCTGCAAAAACCTCTTCACGCACACATACATTAGCTAAATCCGTTGAATCTTCTTGTTCAGGAGAGCAAAAAGTACGCACCATATCACCAAAATCATACAACCAATAACCAGGCATACAGGTGTCTAAATCAATCACTGCTTTGGCATCATTTGATGTATTACAAAACAGCATATTATTAATTTTAGTATCATTATGACATGGTCGAACCGGTACAATGCCCGTCAATGCTTTAAGCTCATCAATTAAGCCAAATTGCGCGAAACAAAAATCAACGTCAGCTTGGCAGCTGGCTAAGCGCTGCTGTGGATCTTTTGCAATCACAGCTTTGAGCTTTTCAGCGCGCATCGCTAAATTATGAAAATCAGGAATAACATGATGTAGTTGCTTGGCATCAAAATCTTCTAAAGCAACAGCAAATTGACCAAATGCATTGGCTGCAGTTTGCGCTTGTGAAGTATTTAAAACTACATCTTCACTATAACTGCCGCCAATAAATTCGAGTGCGCGCCAAACACCGTTATCACAATCAACTAAATAGTTATTTTCAACTGTAGGAACATGGCGGATGATTGCTAAATCATACTCGCCTAATTGACGTTTTTTAGTTAAATGACGTTCAATTAAACGAGCATTTTTAACTAACATATCTGGTTCAGGAAAAACCTCGGTATTTAGTTTTTGAACAACTAATGATTTTTTTGGTGCAGTTAATAGCATAGTGCTATTTATGTGACCACTACCAATTGGCTTCATGCTGATTTTTTCACTACCAAGACCAAAACTCTCAGACAAGTAAACCGCAATGGAATTTGACTTCATACTTACTTCGCTATTGTTGTGCCCTGGAAAAGGCAAGATCGGGGCTAGTTCATCCGTGACGTAATTCATATAATTTACCTGTAACATCCTGTAATTCTGATTTATAAGTCACTCCATACCACGACTCTTTTGCGGTATATATGGTAACTATTTGTTGATTAGATGTGATCGCTTGTTGAACTTGATCGGGTAAATAATACTCCATTCTGACACCGTTGTCATACTTTTGCAGAAACTCGTCAAAGCCTGCTTCTAGGCAGTCAAAAAATGTTGGCGTAATTGCCCAAAAACTCATTGATGCCAACGCATCCACGGCAATTTTCTCACGGAGCCCCTGCGGATTGTCACCCATTATTTGACCGTTCTCGTGCTGAATATTTAAATACTCAACAACATCAATTAATTGGTTATTTTTAACTTGGCATACGCCTCTATTCACCCCTCCTTGATCTGACAAAGTATCAATAATTGGGTAACCCACCATAGCCCAACTAGTCAGGTTTTTAAAATGTTCAGCGAGTAATAAAAATGACGACGCGCCATAATAATCATCGGCTGTGATGACGATCGCGGGGTTATGAACATGATCTTTAGCGCATAATAAAGCATGCCCGGTGCCCCAAGGCTTACTTCGCTGTTGTGCAAGTAATTGGAATTGTTCTGGCACTGAATCAATGCGTTGTTCAACCAACACAACATCAATCCCCATTGGTAAGCGCGGTAAAATCACTTGCTCAATCTCGCTGCGCACAGCCTGATTGATCACTAATACAACCTGAGTTACTCCTGCGGCAACAGCATCAGCAATACTCAACTCCATAATGGTACAACCCAACCCAGCAATCTCAGCGATTTGTTTATTGCCACCAAAGCGAGTACCCAAGCCACCCGCGAGGACGACTAAACTTAGATGATGTTTTTTCATTTTTAATCAGCTTTAACGTTTAATAAAGCTGAGTTTACCAGTTTCAACCGCCAGATCTAGCTATCGGAGCTAGGTTTTAGGGGATAGGTTCTAGCCTAGCACCTAGTCACTTCCCTAGCATCCAGTACCTTTTTTAACCTTTCGCGGTGGCAAGCCACTAGCCTACAAGTAATAAATTACACATCAAAGTAAAATTTAACACCCGTAGGCGTTAAGCTTGCTGACGCATAAACACCGAAACAATATTGAATATCGCGGTGGCAAGCCACTCGCATACCAGTAATTAATTAAACATCAAATAAAATTTAACACCGTAGGCGTTGAGCTTGCTGACGCACAAACACCGAGCTACATTTTAAAAACGCGGTGGCAAGCCACTCGCCTACAAGTGATTAATTAGACACCAAAGTAAACTTTAACACCCGTAGGCGTTAAGCTTGCTGACGCACAAACACCACGCCACATTTTGAAACGCGGTGGCAAGCCACTCGCCTACAAGTAATTAATTAAAACATCAAAGTACAACTTAACTCCCGTAGGCGTTGAGCTTGCTGACGCACAAACACCACGCCACATTTAAAATGCGGTGGCAAGCCACTCGCCTACAAGTGATTAATTACACATCAAAGTAAACTTTAACACCATAGGCGTTGAGCTTGCTGACGCACAAACTCCGAGCCACATTTAAAATGCGGTGGCAAGCCACTCGCCTACAAGTAATTAATTAAACATCAAAGTAAACTTTAACACCCGTAGGCGTTAAGCTTGCTGACGCACAAACACCGTTCCACATTTAAAATGCGGTGGCAAGCCACTCGCCTACAAATAATTAATTAGACACCAAAGTAAAATTTAACACTGAGATAAACCTTAACATCGAAGGCGTTAAGCTTGCTGACGCACCAACACCGAGCCACATTTAAAACGCGGTGGCAAGCCACTCGCCTACAAGTGATTAATTACACATCAAAGTAAACTTTCACACCGTAGGCGTTAAGCTTGTTGACGCACAAAGAGAAGACAATGAGGGTAAATGCCATGGGCTTCGAGCAACGCGCTCCTAGTCACTTCCCTAGCACCTAGCCCCTTTCTCATTAACCTTTAACCTTTTACTCCCCCTCAAAACAAAAACGGCGGCCTAAGCCACCGTTTAATCATCAGACTAATAAAAACTAATTACCAAATTTTTACGCGATCAGCTGGTTTGATATACATTTTGTCGCCTTCTTTAACGTCAAATGCTTGATAAAACTCAGGCATATTCGACAAGATACCGATCACGCGGTAATGGCTTGGTGAATGCGGATCTGTCATTAGGCGGTTACGTAGCTCTTCGTCACGGTATTTACGACGCCAAATTTGCGACCAACCCATAAAGAAGCGCTGATCACCGGTATAACCATCAATCACTGGCGCTTTATCGCCACCTAGCGATAACTGATAAGCAGTGAAAGCAACCGTTAGGCCACCTAAATCGCCAATATTCTCACCTAAGGTCAATTGACCATTAACGCTGGCATCTGCAAATGGTTGATACTCGTTATACTGTGCAACTAACTGACCAGTACGCTCTTCAAACTGTTTAAGGTCTGACTCGCTCCACCAATCACGTAAATTACCATCCCCATCATACTTAGCACCTTGGTCATCAAAACCATGCCCTAACTCGTGACCAATTACCGCACCAATTGCACCGTAGTTAACCGCATCATCAGCTTCTAAGTTAAAAAATGGTGGTTGTAAAATTGCCGCAGGAAATACAATTTCGTTATTCACCGGGTTATAGTAAGCATTGACTGTTTGTGGTGTCATGTGCCATTCAGAACGATCCACTGGCTTGCCTAGCTTGTCAATCATATCAGCATAAGCCCATTCACTATGACGAATATAGTTACCAACTAAATCATCCGCATTAATGCTTAACTGTGAATAGTCTTTCCAGTTATCAGGGTAGCCAATTTTTGGGGTAAACTTATCTAGTTTTTCTTTTGCAGCAAGCTTGGTTTCTGGGCTCATCCACTCAAGATTTTCAATTGCAACGCCATAGCCTTTGATCACGTTATCAACTAACTCTTCCATGCGCGCTTTTGCTTCTGGCGGGAAATTGTCTTTAACGTACACTTTTCCTAAAATTTCACCTAACACTTCATTTGATGCATCCACGGCTTGTTTCCAAAGCGGAGTTTGCTCTTTTACGCCGCGCAATGTGGTGCTGTAAAAGTTAAAGTTTAAATCAACCAGATCTTTATCTAATATACCTGCATAGTTACTTACTAAATGAAATTTAAGGTATTGTTGCCACGTTTCAAGATCTGTCGTTTTATAAATATCAGCAAATTTTTCAAAGTAGCTAGGCTGACTGACGATAATATCTTGTACGTTTACACCAGACGCTTTGAAGTATTCAGCAAGGTCAAACTCACCTGTTAGCTGACTTGCATCACTCACGCTCATTTTGTTATAAGACTTTGTAGCATCACGACTTTCAACACGCGTCCACTGTGCATCAGCAATACTGGTTTCAAGTGCAATAATTGCTTTAGCAGCTTCATCGGCTTTTTCTACACCAGCGCGTTTTAGAACGTCAGCAATGTAAACTTGGTATGCGGCACGAATTTTAGTGAACTTTTCGTCGTCTTTTAAATAATAATCACGATCCGGTAAGCCAAGGCCTGATTGATACGCATATAATGCATTTTCACTCGAGTTCTTAGCGTCATTATTTACATACCAACCAAATGGCACCGCGCCACCCTGAATACGTATTTGCGCCATAAGTGCGACTAAATCAGACTTATTTTTAACACCATCAATAGCAGTTAACGGGCCATTTAGCGGTGTTATACCTAATTCATCACGCTTGGCTTCATTCATGTAACTCTTAAAGAACGCACCTAGCTTATATTCATCAGTTCCAGCTTTAGCAGCTGTATTAGCAGCCGCTTGTTCAAGCACTGTTTTCATTGCGGCTTGAGAGTCGTCATACAATTGTGAGAATGAACCGTAATTTGATTTATCACCAGGGATTTCAGTCGTCGCCAACCATTGACCATTAATGTGATAATAAAAATCATCCTGTGCACGGACCGACTTATCTATATTTGCTAATTCAATACCTGAATTAAGAGCTGTTTTCACTTCACTAACAGCATTGCTTTCTGGCGCTTTAACATCTTGTTGTTCACCACAGCCAACTAGGCCCAGCGCAAGTGCAATACTTGCTGCAGTGAGCGATATTTTTTTCATGGGAATCCCGTAAATCATTATTGTTGATAATACAAACCGTTTAAGCAGCTTAATAATTAGCTGCTCGCTGATCCCATCATAAACCTCATCGGAGCAACAATAAAATCGAATATGTAACAATTCGTATCAAAACTCTAATACGGTTATCGATCACACTGCTTTAGCAGTCATTGATTATCTAAGATTGGATTAAAAAACTTACAAACGTATTAATTTATTATCCGAAGCTCAGGCTGATTATTTAAACCTTACCACTAGCTCGTGCAGCGCCTCCGATACTGTTTTTAATAATGAAATAGCCTCAGCGGTATCTTTTGCATCAGTAAAACTGTGGTTAGCTAGCTCTGAAATTCGTAAAATTTGCTGATTCACGTCTTCTGCAACATGTGACTGCTGTTCAACAGCCGTTGCCATTTGGGTCGACATACCGGCAATTTCACTTACCGCTTCAGATACACCTTTAAGCATTTCGCTACTTTGCAGCACTTGAGTCAAACCATGCTGGGCATTTTTACCACCTTTTTCGGCAACATCCACCGCACGCGTTGCCCGTGTTGTTAACTCATTCACTATGTCATAAATATCTTTAGTGGAGTCTTGAGTACGTTTAGCTAAATTACGAACCTCATCGGCCACCACTGCGAAGCCACGCCCTTGCTCACCAGCACGTGCCGCTTCAATGGCAGCATTCAGTGCTAATAAATTTGTTTGCTCAGCAATTTGCTCGATCATTTGTGCTGCTTCAGCAATATTTTTAGTTTGCTCAGACACACGCTGTACCGACTCGCTTATTTCAACAACTGTGTCGCGTAGCTGTTCAATAGCTTGCTGTGTGGCATTGGCAATTTGCCCGCCTCTAATAGTCAACTCGTTAGCAATATCGGCATGTGATGCGGTATCAGTAACATGCTTTGCCACATCAGCAATCGTGGTGGCCATTTGATTCATGGCCGCTGCGGCTTGCATAGTTTCGTTTTGCTGTTGCTCAATTTTATCAAGCATGGTTTTAGTTAAGCGCTCGCCAATATCAGACTGCTGCGACACATTCTTAGACTCATTTTCAATACGGGTGATCACCGCCCCTAAGTGCGCTTGCTGACTTTTAATTGCCACTTTTAAATAGCCTAAGTCACCCGTGTCATCGGTATAGCTGCTAACCGCCAGCGAATGAGAAAACGCGCCAGATAACATTTCATTAAGTGCATGCACCAAGCGTTTTTTAGCTATTTGCCCCCATATTGCATAACTTAATGTCGCAGCAATAAATAGCAATAACGCGGCATTTTGCCAGCCCATCGCAAATAACAACAGCGCTATAATAGCGGCAATAATTAAGGCAATATTCTCTACTGCAATAGGCAAGCTTAGCTGTTTATTATTTACTATATTTTTATATAATGCGTCAGCCCGTTTTACATCAACTCGACTAGGGCATGAGCGTACTGACTCATAACCAGTCACTTTACCGCGCTCAGTCACAGGGGTGACATAAGCATCAACCCAATAAAAATCGCCATTTTTACAACGGTTTTTAACTAAGCCCATCCAAGGTTTGCCCGCCTTTAAATGCTCCCACATCACTTTATAAGCAAGAGAAGGCATGTCTGGATGCCGCACAATATTATGTGGTTGGCCTATTAATTGCTCTTTAGTAAAACCACTAATGGCTACAAACTCATCATTACAATCAACAATTTGACCTTTTAAATCAGTCACAGATATGAGTTTAGAGCCACTAGGAAAAGTTCTTTCTGTCGTAGTGACGGGAAGATTTTCGCGCATATTTATCCCTTAAATTATCAACGCTTAAAATATAGTCTAAAAAGCACAGCACACCAAATTATCTAAAAAAACAACTCTTTTCGCGGTGGCAAGCCACTCACCTACAAGCAATTAATTAAACACCAGAGTAAAATTTAACACCGAGATAAACTTTAACTCCCGTAGGCGTTGAGCTTGCTGACGCAAACACACCAGGGCACATTTCAAAACGCGGTGGCAAGCCACTCGCCTACAAGTAATTAATTAAACATCAAAGTAAAATTTAACACCCGTAGGCGTCGAGCTTGCTGACGCAAAACACCACGCCACATTTTGAAACGCGGTGGCAAGCCACTCGCCTACAAGTGATTAATTAGACATCAAGTACAACTTAACTCCCGTAGGCGTTGAGCTTGCTGACGCAAAACACCACAACACATTTTAAAACGCGGTGGCAAGCCACTCGCCTACAAGTGATTAATTAGACACCAAAGTAAACTTTAACACCCGTAGGCGTTAAGCTTGCTGACGCACAAACACCGTTCCACATTTAAAATGCGGTGGCATATTACGAAAGAGTAGATTAGATGTACTGGGATTAATTTAAATATACACAATTCCAAAATGGATAATCACCCACACTTTTAACCAAGCCAGCCCTGAGCGGGTTTGCAACTATATATCTAGCTTGGTTAAGTAAATCGTCATCAGATCTAAGCTTGTGATCATAAAAGTTAGCTTGCCAAATTTTTCCGCTAGAAAGTAAATAACGGTTCAATTTAATCGTAGTAATACTTTTAAATTGACCAATAACTTTGGATAAATCATCAGTATTTCTAAGCTGAAATAGCCAATGCAAGTGATCAGGCATTAATGAAAAACAAATTGTCTTAAGGTTTCCCGAATGCGAAAAAAAATGTAACTCCCTCATAATTAAACAGCTACTATCAAAATCACAAAAAAGCTGCATTCTATTTTCAGTACAAATTGTAACTGAGTAATAATGATTAATTATCGAGCATCGCCCTTTAGTCCGCTTACTGGTATCAACCATTACTTTCCCTCAATTAACTACAAGTAAATATAGCAATTAATCGAGATCCCTCCAGTAAAGATTGAGCTTTCTTAATAAACACGGAATTTTAAAACGCGGTGGCAAGCCACTCGCCTACAAGTGATTAAACACCGAGATAAACTTTAACACCGTAGGCGTTGAGCTTGCTGACGCAAAACACCACACCACATTTTAAAAACGCGGTGGCAAGCCACCCGCCTAGGTAAATTTAAACATCCACTTTTATTTTTTCGATAATCTCTACGTTGGCGGCAGGAAAATTGTAATCGTCTAACTTATCAATCGCGACCCATGCACTTTGCTGACCTTCTGCGCCATGGGCTTGGCCGCTAAAATCAGTAACTAAATGCACGTCGAGTTTTACACATTTATCGCCATAATCATGCTCAATAACCATCAGCTCGCTTGAACTATTAATTGTTAAACCTACTTCTTCTTGAAGCTCGCGCTTTAGTGCTTCGAATACGGTTTCGCCAGCTTCTACTTTGCCGCCCGGAAACTCCCACAAACCACCTTGGTGTTTATCGTCAGGGCGCTTACAGATAAATAGTGTGTTATCTGCTTTGATAACCCCCACCGCTACATGCACAATTTTCTTATTCATCGTAATACCTTAATTAAAACCGCGCGGCATAAAGCCGCGCTTACAAGTAATTAATTAAACATCAGAGTAAAGTTTAACACCCGTAGGCGTTAAGCTTGCTGACGCAAAAGCACCGAAACAATATTGAATATCGCGGTGGCAAGCCACTCGCCTACAAGTGATTAAACACCAGAGTAAAATGCAACACCCGTAGGCGTTGAGCTTGCTGACGCAAAAACACCGAAACAATATTGAATATCGCGGTGGCAAGCCACTCGCCTACAAGTGATTTAACACCAGAATACAATTTAACACCGCAGGCGTTAAGCTTGCTGACGCACAAAAACCGAAACAATATTGAATATCGCGGTGGCAAGCCACTCGCCTACAAGTAATTAATTAGACACCAGAGTAAAATTTAACACCCGTAGGCGTTGAGCTTGCTGACGCAAAAACACCACACCACATTTTAAAAACGCGGTGGCAAGCCACTCGCCTGATATTTAACCTTACAAACAAAAAAAGCGACGCAGGCGTCGCTTTTTAATTGTTAATTATAACATTTGGTTATTTTAACTTACCACAACACTGTTTGAACTTTTGACCCGAGCCACACGGGCAAGGTTCGTTGCGGCCAACTTTTGGCTCTGCGCGTGATGTTACGACCGCACCTTTTGGTGCTTCGCCGCCTACGTGCTCAACCTCTTCATGTTGATATTCGCGAGGAGCATTTTCACTTTGGCGGTGTTGCTCTTCAATTTTTTCAACATCTTCTTCAGCACGTACTTGTACTTTACTTAAAATACTAACTACATCAATTTTCAGGTTCTCAAGCATTTCAGAGAACAACTCAAACGACTCACGCTTGTACTCTTGCTTAGGATTCTTTTGCGCATAGCCACGTAAATGAATACCTTGGCGAAGGTGATCCATCGCAGCAAGGTGATCTTTCCAATGTTGATCCAAGCTTTGTAGCATGATTGCTTTTTCAAACTGACGAAGTACAGAATCGCCAACTTGTTGCTCTTTCTGTTTGTAAGCTTGCTCTACTGACTCTTCAATACGCTCACGTAACTTTTCTTCGTAAAGTTTGTTATCGTCAGCTAACCATTGTGTAATCGGTAACTCAATTAAGAAGTCTTGTTTTAAGCGCTCTTCAAGGCCCGGAATATCCCACATTTCAGCTAAACTTTGTGGTGCAATGTATTGGTCAATAGTGTTGCCCAATACGTCGCCACGAATAACCGTGATAGTCTCTGAAATATCGCCTTCTTCAAGCAACTCATTACGTTGTGAGTAAACAACACGACGTTGGTCGTTTGCTACATCATCGTATTCAAGCAACTGTTTACGCACATCAAAGTTACGTGCTTCAACTTTACGTTGCGCGTTTTCAATGGCACGGTTAACCCATGGATGCTCAATCGCTTCGCCACGTTGCATACCTAGTTTACGCATCATATTAGTCATACGTTCACCAGCGAAGATACGCATTAATGCGTCATCCATCGATAGATAAAAACGGCTTGAACCGGCGTCACCTTGACGGCCAGAACGACCACGTAACTGGTTATCGATACGGCGTGATTCGTGACGCTCAGTACCAATGATATGTAAACCACCAGCAGCAATTACTGCATCATGGCGAATTTGCCATGCTTCTTTAATCGCTTTAATTTGCTCATCAGTTGGGTTTTCAAGTTTTTCAACTTCGCTATTCCAGTTACCGCCTAACACGATATCAGTACCACGACCGGCCATGTTAGTTGCGATTGTTACTGTGCCTGGTAAACCAGCATCGGCAACGATGTCTGCTTCTTGGGCATGGAATTTAGCATTAAGTACGTTGTGCTTGATTTTTTCTTTACGTAAAAATTGCGATAAATATTCAGAGCTTTCGATTGAAATCGTACCTACCAATACTGGCTGGCCGCGCTCTTGGCAATCTTTAATATCGATTAGAATGGCTTCGTATTTTTCTTCTTGCGTTAAGTAAACTAAATCAGCGCGATCTTCACGGATCATCGGCTTATTAGTTGGCATAACAACAGTATCTAGACCATAGATTGACTGAAACTCAAATGCTTCAGTGTCGGCAGTACCGGTCATACCTGCAAGGGTATCGTAAATACGGAAGTAGTTTTGGAATGTAATTGACGCTAACGTTTGGTTTTCGTTTTGAATTTTTACATTTTCTTTTGCTTCAACAGCTTGATGCAAACCTTCAGACCAACGACGCCCTTCCATTGTACGGCCAGTGTGTTCATCAACAATGATTACTTCGTTTTCTTTTACAACGTAATCAATGTCTTTTTGATACAGCTTATGGGCACGTAATGCCGCATAAATATGGCTAAGCAGGGTAATACTCGCAGCAGAATAAAGCGAGTCGCCCTCAGCTATCAAACCACGTTCAATCAGTAATTCTTCAACTTTAATTTGACCACGTTCAGTTAAATGAACTTGCTTGGCTTTTTCATCAATAGTGAAATCACCATCGCCTTCAATACCTTCTTCGTCTTCTTTCTCTTGTAACTCAAGAAGCGGAACTATGGTATTGATTTCAGCATATAACTGCGAGCTATCTTCAGCAGGACCTGAGATGATCAGTGGAGTACGGGCTTCATCAATTAAGATTGAGTCAACTTCATCGACTACCGCATAGTAAAGTGGACGTTGCACGCGTTCGTTAATGCTAAACGCCATATTGTCACGCAAGTAATCAAAACCAAATTCGTTATTGGTACCGTAGGTAATATCAGCGGCGTAGGCTTCTTTTTTCTGTTGCGGCATCATACCCGGTACATTACAGCCAACAGTTAAACCTAAAAATTCAAATAATGGGCGGTTAGTTTCAGCATCGCGCTTGGCAAGGTAGTCATTCACGGTAATTACGTGAACACCTTTACCCGTTATACCACGTAAGTATGCTGGTAAACTTGCGGTAAGGGTTTTACCCTCACCAGTACGCATTTCTGCGATGCGGCCTTGGTGTAAAACCATACCACCTAGCAACTGCACGTCAAAGTGACGCATACCATTTACACGTTTTGATGCTTCACGTACCACAGCAAACGCTTCTGGTAGAATGTCATCAAGACTTTGTCCGTTATCGTAACGCTCTCTAAACTCTGCTGTTTTGGCTTTTAAATCTTCGTCTGAAAGCGCTTCAAGTTGCGTTTCAAGCGCGTTGATCAGCGCGACCGTCTTTCTTAAATTTTTAATAGTGCGGTCATTGCGACTACCAAAAATCTTGGTAAATAAATTAGATATCATGATAAAACCGTTACAATGTGTTCTTTGCTAGCCGAGTATCAGCTAACCCATTTTTATAATTACTAATTAATAGATTACTCACACGAGCACATATTAATTAGCAATTTCGAGAAACGTTGTGAAATACAGCGTTCAATACGTGCGCTACTATACCAGACTCTGCGAAACATCAAACCATCGCGTAGTTAAGATATCAGTTTTCTGCAAGAAAATTTAAAATAAGCCGTAAACATAACTTTAATTAAGACTATAAAATTATATTAACTATGAAGATATGGAGGTGGATAAAAGAAAATCAAGGGGAGTATAAGAACTTAGGTTCTAGGTTCTAGGTTCTAGGTTCTAGGTTCTAGGTTCTAGGTTC
>NZ_JACJEI010000003.1:0-281810 GCF_014163985.1 Pseudoalteromonas sp. SR41-4
AGCACTGAGCCTGATGATAATAAAGGCTTCAATTGTGCTTGAATATTTTCTTTTGTATTTCGTTCTAAAACCTTGTGAGATATAGCACCACTACGATCAAGAGCAATGAAAATAGGAACTTTTTCGATTTTTCCACCGCCACGTTTACGTGACTTACGGTTAATAGCCCTCTTACCTTTAAAAGATTCTGGTAAAGATGTTTCATCAGCTTCAATAACACCCGTTAGTACTGAAGGATTAAAGCTGGCAGGGGCTTTAATAAACATATGTCGCCAACGAAATGACGTTCTAAGTGTTATATCCAAAGCTTTAGCTGATTTTCTAAGGGATACGCCTTCCAACATTAATTTGGTATATTCGATCCACTTCTCAGCCTTTTTCATTCGGTAAAGTGGTGAGTCTGCAAGTGCATTAAATGTTTTGTTGCATGATTTGCACTTAAAGCGCTGAATTCCTTGCTTTGTCATTCCCCAACGATTTAGATTATGTGAATCACAATGGGGGCAATGAGATATTGATTCCTCATGGTCGGCAATAGCTTGACCTACTTGGTTAGTGGCAATATTTGATTCAACTTCGTGGCGAAGCTTTTTAAGTTGAGCGTAATTTAAGTTGGTAATGTGATGTAGTATATTTTGAAACTGCTTGGAAGCCATATTGCACCTGCCGTTGTTGGGTTTCAGTACATTAACTATAGTTCACCAACACCGAAAGACAACATAGCCTTTTATATACAGTTTAACAGGAGTTGCTATGTATGACCCGGGCAAGAAAAAAGCTTATTGATTTAGCGTCCACATCTTATTATCACTTAATTTCACGATGCGTTAGGCGAGCGTTTTTGTGTGGTGATGATAAATACACAGGTAAAAACTTTGATCACCGTAGAGTGTGGTTAGTAGAGCGAATTAAGTTACTAAGTAGCGTTTTCGCTATAGAGATAGCTGCCTACGCGATAATGAGCAATCACTACCACCTTGTTGTGAACGTCAATAGACGTCAAGCACTTGATTGGTCTGATGATGAAGTAATTGAACGCTGGTATCAACTTTATAACGGCCATGTTTTAGTTGATCGTTACTTAAATGGTGAGCAGCTAGATAAGGCGAGTGTGCTCTTTTTTGATGAGATCATCGCTAAATGGCGCGCAAGGCTTTATGACATCAGCTGGTATATGAAAAACCTTAATGAGTACATTGCCCGCGAGGCCAATAAGGAAGATAACTGCACGGGCAAGTACTGGGAAGGGCGCTATAAGTCACAGGCATTATTAGATCAAACCGCAGTACTCAGTTGCATGGCCTACGTTGATTTGAATCCTATCAGAGCAAACATAGCCGATACGCTTGAAGACAGTGATTTTACCTCAATTCAAGAGCGTATAGCGCATTTCAAAGCCTTTACCACAGACACGGTCAAAGCAAATAAACCCCTCAAACAAAAAGATACTGTTCAACATGAAAGTCAACCAGCACAGCTAAAGCAATTTGGTGGTAATCATATTAAAGGCACGATCCCCTTTGCCTTACTGGATTACATTGAATTAGTCGACTGGAGTGGCCGCCAGATAGATCCAAAGAAAAAAGGGCATATCAACAAAAGCATACCAAAAGTGCTCCTGACGTTGAATATAGAAGAAGCGCAATGGCTTGAATCAATTCAACGTTTCAGGCAGCAGTACTCAAATTTTGCAGGCAGCAAACAACGGTTAAAGCAGCAAGCCGCCAGCAACGATGTAAAATGGTACAAAGGCGCAGGTTGAACAGTTGCATTTTTATTGGTTTGTTTAAAAAACACGATATTAAATAAAGTGATGACCTAGCTTTGCCTTTATTTGCCTAAAACTCCTTCCAAGCCACTGAATTCTCAGTTTTGTAACTAACAGTGTGCAAAAAAATAATGATACGGTTACCCACAACGGAAGAGGTGCTAAATTTTCTGACACAAAATATGTGTCTGTCCTTTTTATTCTCTTTTTATTCTACTTTTTATTCTAGAAACACTGCAAAACACGATACATTAAGAAAGGGAAGTGCTTATCCACTCAAAGACGTCACTCTAACACCTTGCAAAAAACAATTAAAACATAGCTAAGTCCTCTTTATTTTACGTGAAATAGCAGTAACTGATTGAATCAAAATAGGAACTCAGCTATGGTCGGTACATCAATAAAAATAAATTTAAAACGAGTAATTCTATAGGCTCGTTATATTTTTTATTTAATTTGGTCGTAAACTGAATTTTTTAAATACAAAAAGGGAAGGTAGAATGCATAAAACAATAAAAATAATGATTATAGGGATTACTGCTATATATATTTCAGGTTGTTCTTTCCATGCCTCAAAATATGGCGCATCGTTTGAAAATATAGAGACACTTAAAAATTATAAGGGTGTACAAGTTGCTGTTAAGCCATTTACATCAGTAAAGCCAGGACAAAGTGGCATATCATGTAGAGGAGCTGGCTCAGTTGAGACTCCTAATAAAGAGTCTTTTGAAAGTTACATTCACAGTGCATTTGTTTCAGAGTTGAAAGTTGCAGGTGTATACGAAGAGCAATCGGAGATTATTTTAAATGGACATTTTACTGAAATAGACTTCAACTCCAATATAGGCAATGGGAAATGGATGTTTGAACTTACGGCATCATCAAACAATGATAACGCTGTGAAAATATCGACCAGACATGAGTTTTCAACCAATTGGGTCGCAGATAAAGCCTGTCAACAAGTTGCTCAAGAATTTTCACCTGCTGTTCAGCTTTTGATTCGCGATTTAATTACACACCCTAAATTTAAAGAGTTAATTGCTCCTGTAAAAACAGAGCTAGTCACAAAAATATAGCATATATTGATCTTAACTACTGTCATTAGACATTAGAGTTTTTTTGGCCGTCCTCATACCGTGACGGTCAAATTTAAATCAAGTAATTGGCTTGATATATGCTCTAGCGAATTATGAAACATCTAATCAAACTATATCTTGTTTTGCTCATGATAGGCTGTGCTTCAACCATGAAGCATTAACTACCTGGAGGAAGTTCTCAACTAGAAAGGTTGTGGATTTTAACGAGAAATCTGATGTTCCAAATTGGGCTAGTAAGAATAAGAGTATAATTGAATCACATTTATTTGTTTGCGAAACTTGTTTTGGTCAAAAAGTGCAGGTACATATAAACCTTGAAGATAATGGTTATCTAAATTTTTCTAAGTTGTGTGTTCTACAGGCTAAAAATAGCTAGAAAAAGAAGCGTTAAAAGCTATTTAAGTATAGGAACCGTTTGATATTTCAAATATAAGTAAAGCAGACAAAAAAGTAGTGATAAATATAGTCTTTACCTCCGCTCCAGAAAAGAGCAGATAATCGGTTAGCCTGAGCTTTCTAATCCCTAGCCCAACAACATCTATGATGCGCTTTTAATTAACAGGAAGTGCAGTGGATGGTTCATCTTCCGTAATAAATATTATTCTAAACCTACGGTTAACTTGTTAGATAAAATCATGGTCAAAATAGACTGTCAATGAGGCAATGACAACCTTTTATATTTTACGTAAATCGAAGTAACCGATTGAATCAAAATAGGAACTCGCCTATGGTTAAACTATCAATAAAAATAAATTAAATACGAGTTATTCTACAGATTGATTATGGCTTACTAAAAATAGTTGCAAGGATGGTGAAATGGTTAGGTTTTATCTAGTACTTACTTTATTAGGCATTTTATTGCCCTATGGCGCATTTGTTCCTTGGGTAGTTACAAATGGCTTAGATCTTGGTCTCTTGTTTAATGATGCGGTGACAAATTCTATCAGCGTATTTGCTTGGCTTGATGTTGTAGTGTCTGCCGTTGTTTTGTTGGTTTTTATCATTGTCGATGGTCGCAGAAATAAAGTGACATATCGATATTTTGCTGTGCTGGGCACGTTGTTTGTGGGTGTGTCGTTTGGGCTTCCACTTTATCTTTACCTCAAAGAAAAGCAGTCCCTTGAATCACAGCCCTAACAAATAAGTTATGGCGTTAATAGTTATCTTCAAGTATCTGGCGGTTTTTATATTTTATTACTTATTGGTACTGAATTTAAAATCGCCATAATTTTCCAGATGTAAGCAATGGGACGTAGTTACTGGTGGTAGCCCTATTTTTAGCGCTATTGGTACTTCAATGGTGTTATTTATTTCGATACTAATGCCATTTATAGTGCTTTGTATCATTGATATTAAATGCAAAAAGCGGATAGAACTTTTTTACTTTTATAAATGCCATGCTGCTGGTCGGATCTGTAAAAGGCGTTAATTAAAGTAAAAAGCCTTTTTAAAATCTAAAACATAAGATTACACATTCATGGCTTTTTGTTTCCTAGCGCTATCTATTTTATGCGTTTTTCC
This sequence comes from Pseudoalteromonas sp. SR41-4, assembly GCF_014163985.1. NCBI lineage: Bacteria > Pseudomonadati > Pseudomonadota > Gammaproteobacteria > Alteromonadales > Pseudoalteromonadaceae > Pseudoalteromonas > Pseudoalteromonas sp. SR41-4. The sequence continues at coordinate 4,387 of NZ_JACJEI010000003.1, forward strand.
ATTTTGTAAGATAGTAATTTTACGCCAACCAATTTGGCAATACTTACTGCTGCTAAGTGTTATAACTGCCTATTATCAGGAATATATAAACTTATACGCAGTTATTGTTATTGTGTTTTATTTAGGCTTATTGCACTTTTCGGTATCTGCAACCTCTGCGTTAATACGCAGTATCTTAACGCCTTTATTTGTAATAGCCTCACTTGGTTTAGCCTTACATTGGTTCCCCGGTTTTAATAACCAGCCTATTGTTGTTAATGAACAGCTTACTAGCAATGCGATTACATTTACCCTGTATGCTAATTTCGATAAAGCATTAGCGGGTTTGATGCTGAGCGCTTATTTTTTTACAAAAAATAAAACGCTAAAACCAATAATGGTAGGGCATCCACTTTTGATTATTGCTATCACGATTTTAGCTGCACTCATCACTGCTTTAATATTGGGCCTTATGGAGTTTGCGCCTAAAGTACCCGAATTTTGGTTTTTATTTATAGCAATTAATCTATTTTTTACCTGCGTTGCAGAAGAGGCGTTATTTAGAGGGATAATACAAACTAAGCTTTCGAAAGTGATAATCTCGGCTCGGTTTGCATTACTAGCGCCTGTGGTCACTACTGGTTTATTTTCACTCGCACACTTTTCAGCTGGAGCTAGTTACATGCTAGTGGCAGCTGTTGCAGGTTTTGGCTATGGATACATTTTTTATAAAACTCAGCGTTTAGAGTGGGCTATTTTATGCCATTGGTTCGTTAATGTGTTTCACTTTTTCTTATTTACTTACCCTATGCTTGCAACACCCTCTTATTAAATAACTATATGCTATCAAGTACTGATGGTGTCATTTAGGTTCATGATTTTATGTGAAATAACTAAAGAATTTGTTCTGTGCATCACAGAAAACATTGCTATTTATTACTACGACTACTGCTTATCCGCCTCTGGGCTTACTAAAGGAAATGTCATCTACTTAAAAGCAGATTCACAACATGCCCATGATTTTTAAGGAGAAATTAGTTTCAAAGGCTGTGTTAAATATAGAAGTTAAGTACTGGGTTGAGGTAGAAAACGATCTTAATACAAAATTCGTTAATCTTCCCTGCAGTGAATAATTTACTTGAATTTATTGTGCAAATATTAGTTAGCAATAAGTGATCGAGAGTTAAACTAGCTCCCAATCTTCGCTTACTTGAGGTTATTTGCTCAGCTTTAGAAACTCGATATAGCTCATAAGTAAGAAACGTTTAAATGTCTTTATCATGATAAAAAATAGCCTTATTTGGTAAATATCATTAAAAAAGATCCATCAGCGCGATAATGGACATTAATAAACTGCTTGACATAATATGTCGAGGTGTTTACTTTTAATACATCAAACTGAAAGGGAAGTTTAAATGGAACTTTGGAATTTTTTTACGAACTTTATCGTGCAGTCTATCGCCTTTTTTACTCAAGAAGTCGGGCTAAGCCAAGCTTTAGCTATTATTTTATTTACACTAATTGGTCGCTTAGTTTTAATGCCGATTAACTTGTTAGCGATGGCCAAAACCGTTAGTAACAAAAAGGCGATAGCTGTATTAAAGCCTGAGCTTGATGAAATAAAAAACAAATATAAAGATCAACCCAGTGCAATAGCTAAATCTACAATGGCGCTCTATAAAAAGCACAACATTAAATTTATTGATAAAAAGAGTGTGTTAAATATGGCAGGTCAAGGTTTATTTGGCTTTGGTACGTTTCAAGCTCTTCAACAAATCGTGTTTAATAGTAAGTTTGCGTGGATTGCGAGCATAGCAAAACCCGATATTGCACTTTCATTGTTGGTGGGTGTGATCACTTATTTTTCTATGGCGATGATGCCTGGAACTGCTGAGCAAACCAGTACCTTATTATTTATTATTCCAGCTGTGATTTGTGTTATTACCTTAATAAACTTCCCCTCTGCTATTGGTTTATATTGGGCAACATCAAGTGGTACAAGTTTATTGCAATCTTTATTACTCAATAATTACTTTCAAAATAAAACAGCCGGTAAAACTATTTAGTTTTAACGTATGAAAATAATATTTTTTGGCTGTTTCAATAGCCTAAAAAGTAATTGGACTATTGAAAAGCTTATGAGCAGGGGTTAATAAACGACTGCCTTTACTGTTCATTTTTCAAATTAGCTGGTTCTAATAAACTAAACGTCGGTAAGCGCCATTTGAAGCGTACCGATGCCATGCGTATTAAATACCCTACAACTAGGCTTGTAATAACGCTGATGTTGTCATCAATGTTGTAGTGGTGTAGTGCTAGATATAAACAAGCTACAATCAGTGCTACGCTGGCGTAAAGCTCATGATGTAATACTAGCGGCGCTTGGCGACAAATTAAATCACGTAATAATCCACCAAATACGCCGGTAACAATAGCAGCGACTACACAAATACCATAGTGCAAACCCATATTAAGCCCTACTTGGCAGCCAATAATACTAAATGCGGCAAGCCCAAGGGCATCTAAACGCATAAAAATGCCTTTAAATTTAACCACCCATTTTGCAAGCCAAGTTGTAATAATACCGGCAACGCAGGTGATCAATAAATATTCTGGATGTTTTACCCAAGTTAAAGGGTAATTGCCAAGTAAAATATCGCGTACGCTGCCACCACCAATTGCAGTGGCACTGGCTACTAACATAACCCCAAACCAATCCATGTTTCTGCGCCCAGCACTCAGCGCACCGGTCATGGCTTCGGCTGTAATACCAATAATATAAACAATAGTTAATAGCATAAGATATTCACTTGAATTTTTAAGAGCAAAAATAAAAGTGCGATTGTAGAGAGAAAGTAATAAAAAGACGAGTGAGAAATTACACTAAAAATGCTCAGTTTCAGATAAAAAAAACTAATGTGAAATTAACGTGTGAATTGGCTGTTAATAGCACGTTTACCTAGCGTGTAATTATAAAAAAATAAGGACAAAAGACCGTAAATAATGTAATAAAATATATGTAGTTAGCTGGAACCTCGTGCAATTAATCGTGGCGTTAGTAGGGTGCTTTGCACTTGTTCACCACGAATTAGTTTTAGTAAGTTTTCAACTAACATTTGTCCTGCAATTGTGGTGTTTTGCTCTATGGTTGTGAGTGGCGGGTTTACATAGCTGGCAATCGAAATATTATCAAAACCTATCACGGCTACATCTTTTGGCACGTTAATATTGGCTTCTTTTAAGGCGCGTATTGCACCTATAGCAATCAGATCGCTAGCTGCGAAAAGGGCATTAAAGGTAATATTGTTGGCAATAAGCGAACGTGTGGCATGATAACCAGACTCTTCGGTCGAAATCGCATTCGCTATTTTTCGCTCGCTTAAGGTAATAGCATGTTGTTTTAACTTGTCTTTAAAGCCATTAAAACGGGCAAAAAATTCAGGGCTATGATCAGATGCATCACCAATAAACGCGCAGTCTGTGCGGTTTTGGGAAATTAAATGCGTAGCAGCAAGTTGGCCGCCGCCATAGTTATCACAGCTAATTGTTAAATCGGCACGATTATCTACCGTCGCTCCCCAGCATACAAATTTGGTGTTTTGTTCAAGCAAGGTATTAAACTTAGGCTGAAAATCAATGTAATCGCCATAACCTAATAAAATAATACCATCAGCACGGTGACTGTCTTCGTAGTCCGCTTGCCAATCTGAGCTTGCAGATTGAAACGATACCAATAAGTCATACCCTTCTTTTGCGCAAGCACGCGTTATGCTGCCCAGCATCGCTAAAAAGAACGGATTGATTTGTGATTCATCTGCTGTGGGATCTTCAAACAGTAACAAAGCCAATGTACTACTTTGTTGAGTTCGAAGGTTACTCGCATTTTTATCTACTTTGTAGTTAAGCTGTTTGGCTACCTCAAAAACACGTTTGCGGGTTTCTTCATTAACCAATGGACTGTTGCGCAAGGCGCGCGAGACAGTGGATTGTGATACCCCTGCATAGTGTGCAATGTCAAACGATGTAGCTTTACCTTTCATACACAACCTAACTATTTCAATTAACTAAAGTGCAAATAACTCGTGTCATTCTCGTTTATTTGCTGATTTTTACAAGCTATTTATCAGTAATTTATCAGTAATTTAAAATTTTTATTGATTCAACCCTGACACCGGTGTCATAATGCGGGTGTTTTATCATTTTGTTGTCAAAACGTATTGGCTGCCCATTTAGTTGGGCAGCATTTTTTATACTAGAGTAACTACTTTGAGGTGATAGCTCAAAGTTTATCTCATAGCGATAGCAAGACCATTGAAATTAAAATAATAAGCACGGTTATAGCTAAGTATATAAACCGCTTAGACAAAAGAGAAAACACGATGAACTCCAAGCCAAATTCAGAATTCGATCCTATCTTAGTGGCCGACATCGGCGGCACTAATGCCCGTTTTGCTTTAATTACTGCTTTTAACCTACAAGAAAAACAATTCGTTATTGAGCATAATATCATTTTCCCCAGTGCCAATTTTGGTTCATTGGAAGCGGCAATAACGCATTATTTATCTCAAGTTAGTCATATTCAACCTCGACGCGCGTGTCTAGCCGTGGCTGGACCGATAAAAGCAGGCCAAGTACATTTAACTAATTTAGGTTGGCACTTTAGTGTCGAACAAGTAAAAGCTGAGTTTAATTTAGCTCAACTGGAAGTGATCAACGATTTTGCTGCGTTTGCCTATGCAGCACCTTATTTAGATCCACAACAAAACATTGCAGTTAAAGCAGGACAAGCCGATACTGATGCAAATATTGCAGTCATGGGTCCGGGCACTGGTTTTGGTGCGGCGTGTTTAGTACGTACTAGCCAATCACGTGCTGTTTTGAGTTGTGAAGGTGGGCATATAACGTTGGCGTCAGTGAGTGAATTAGATACTCAGCTGATCATCGAGTTACGTAAGCTATTGCCACATGTATCGGTCGAAACAGTATTTTCAGGGCCGGGTATTGCTCATTTGTATCAAGCCATGGCAGCTGTAAAAGGTGTCGATGCTAAGAATTTAACCGCTGCACAAATTAGCGAATTAGCAAATAGTGGTGAATGTGCAATTTGCGATGCTACGTTAAATCAATTTTGTGATTGGATTGGCAGTGTCGCAGGCGATTTAGCACTGGCATTTGGTGCGTTAGGTGGTGTGTATATTGGTGGCGGTATTTTACCGCGTATGCAAGCTCGTTTACTTGCTAGTCGTTTTGTTGAGCGTTTTGGTGCTAAAGGGATCATGTCGCAGTATGTGAGCCAAATACCAGTGACGTTAGTCACACAAGATAATATTCCACTTATTGGTGCTGCTGCATGTTTGCACGTCAATGAGCAGTCATAATACATCGCTCATAGGGGTGTTATTGGGAAGGTTGGATGAAGAAAGTTACAATAAATAGTGTCGCAAGTTATGCTGGGGTCTCTAAAAAAACCGTGTCTCGGGTTTTAAATAATGAACCTAATGTTAGTGATGCAACCCGTGAAAAAGTTCTTAAGGTTTTTAAAGAGCTAGATTACACTCCTAACCCGATCGCCCGCGGTTTGGCGCAAAATCGTAGTTTTATTATTGGTTGCATTTACGATAACCCGAGTAAAAGTTATATCACCCGAGTGCAAACCGGTGCGCTTGCTGCGTGTCAAGAAAACAACTATAACTTGTTAATCCACCCATGTGATTTACGTGGTGATGCGTTGATCAGTAATATTGAGCATTTACTACAATCTTCTCGTCTTGATGGCTTGGTATTGACGCCGCCATTTTCAGATTTTAAGGTATTAGTCGATTTTCTCAAAAGTAAAAAAATTCCGTATGCACGAGTTGCATCAGCAGTGCTTGAAGACGATTCAATTTCAGTACGCAGTAATGATGAGCAGGGCGCATTTGAGATCACTGAGCACTTAATTAAGCTTGGTCATAAAGCGATCGCGTTTATTAAAGGCCACCCAGATCACAGTGCCACTGAGCAGCGTTTCAAAGGTTATCGCAGAGCACTTAGTACGCACGGCATTGAATTTAATGAACGTTTGGTTGAAGAGGGTAACTTTAGTTATCATTCTGGGGTCGATAGTGCGCGCAGCATTTTAGACTTAACCCCACGTCCAACCGCGGTATTTGCATCAAATGATTACATGGCTGCGGCGGTATTAAAATTGGCAACACAACGTCAATTTAAAGTACCCGATGATATTTCTATCGCGGGGTTTGATAATGCGCCAATCGCTCGTCATATTTGGCCTGGTCTTACTACCATAGCGCAACCGGTTGAAGAAATGACTAAACAAGCGGTTACTAAATTGATTGAGCATATTGGTGATCCGCAAGAGCAACCGTATCAGGTTACGCTTGAAGCGCGATTAATCACACGCGAGTCTACCGCACAAGTTAGATAAAGGCTTTTCACAGTTGCCCGAGTTTGAGTGACGCTTACTCGGGCATTTTTTTGCTTAACAAAGTAGTCTGCATGTTGTTGCTATCTGGGTTTTTTTATCCGCTCATAGGTACTTACGATTGATATCATTTAGATTATAAAAAGATATTATAATCAATAAATTAAAGTAAAAACTCCTCACATTTTCTAGCACTCCAGCAACACAATTTAGCGACCAAGCTAGATCCCCTTATGAAAAATTATTTTCGTTCATTATTTGGTCATTTAAAATATTTAAACTAAATTTATAGGATAGGGTTGACACCGGTGTCACAGTCATGCGTTAATACAGTGACACCGGTGTCAGGTTGATTGTGAGAGACAACCTGCCAACGTATACCTTTGAACGGGTAAATCAAAGATGCTCAGTGCAAGTTCATTCGTGGAGTATGCACTTGCCACTGAGCCTTTATCCTCTAACCTTAGAGATGAGTCGAATTTTATGTTACATCCTCGTATTCAAGAAGTCACCGAACGCGTCATTGAACGCAGTAAAGCTACTCGCCAAGCCTATTTAGAACGCATCAATCATGCAAAAAAACAAACAAGAGTTCGTTCTGGTTTAGGTTGTGGCAATATCGCCCATGTTATGGCTGCGTGTAGCAGTGATGATAAAGCACGTTTAAAAGCTGATGAGCAACCAAACTTAGCGATTATCAATTCATATAACGATATGCTATCTGCGCACGTGCCATACAAAGATTATCCAGATTTAATTAAAGACATTGCTACAAAGTACGATGCCACAGCTCAAGTTGCAGGCGGCGTGCCAGCCATGTGTGATGGCGTAACTCAGGGCCGTGATGGCATGGAGTTATCACTTTTTTCTCGTGATGTAATTGCGATGTCGACAGCTATTTCATTATCACACGATGTGTTTGATGGCGTATTTTGCTTAGGTGTGTGTGACAAAATTGTCCCTGGTCTATTAATTGGTGCTTTATCATTTGGTCATCTACCGGTGTACTTTTTGCCAGCAGGCCCGATGCAGTCAGGCATTCCAAATAAAGAAAAAGCCCGTATTCGTCAAAAGTTTGCTCAAGGCTTAGTAAGCCGTGATGAGCTTTTAGAAGCGGAGAGTGCGTCTTATCACAGCGCGGGTACTTGTACGTTTTACGGTACTGCAAACAGTAACCAAATGTTGATGGAAATTATGGGCTTGCACCTTCCTGGTAGCTCGTTCATCAATCCATATACAGAATTGCGTGATGGTTTAACCGGTAATGCGGTAGAAACCATGCTTAAACAATTGATTCAAAGTAAAGATGCTAATTGCTTAGCGGATGTTGTAACTGAAAAAACCATTATTAATGGTTTAGTTGGTTTGTTAGCAACGGGTGGCTCTACGAATCATGCAATTCACTTAGTGGCAATTGCCAAAGCGGCAGGCGTTGAGCTGACATGGAAAGATATGTCGGATTTATCAGAAGTGGTGCCACTGCTAACACGTATTTATCCAAATGGTTCTGCTGATGTAAATCATTTCCAAGCAGCCGGCGGCATGGGTTTCCTTATGAGAGAACTCGTTGGTGCAGGGTTCTTGCACAATGACGTTAAAACCATTGTTGGCGAAGGTCTCGAGGCGTATACCCAAGAACCACGTTTAGATACTGACAGTAACCTGATCATGACGAGCGCAACAGGCCCAAGCAAAGTTAAATGGGTACCGTGTCCAGAGAATTCATTAGACGAAGATGTGCTTCGTCCAATTGACAACCCATTCAGTAAACAAGGTGGCTTACAGTTACTAACTGGTAACTTAGGTAAAGCCGTGATCAAAGTGTCTGCGGTTGCAGTTGAACATCAAGTTGTTACAGCACCAGCAAAAGTTTTTGCTTCACAAAGTGCATTACAAGAAGCCTATACACGCGGTGAGCTAAACCAAGACTTTATTGCTGTACTGAAAGAGCAAGGTCCAAAAGCCAAAGGCATGCCAGAGCTGCATAAGCTCACGCCAGTAATGGCAACCTTGCAAGATGAAGGTTACAAAGTAGCGATCGTAACTGATGGTCGTATGTCAGGCGCATCAGGTAAAGTGCCAGCGGCAATCCACTTAGCACCAGAGGCTGTTGAAGGCGGCATTATTGCTAAGATTCAGGAAGGTGATTTAATTACTCTTGATGCACCAGCAGGTATCTTAAGAGTACATGTAAGTGATGAAGAATTAGCACAACGTGAATTACAACTTAGCGTACCTAGCTTAACGTTTGGTACGGGCCGAGAGTTGTTCACCGGATTTAGAAATATCGTAAGTAGCGCAGACATGGGCGCTAGCGCCTTTGGAATAGAATAATAATTCGCCAAACTGGGTATGAGGAACACACTATGAGCATAGAAAAAATATTATCATCGGCACCGGTAGTGCCAGTGGTGGTAATTGATAATTTAGAAGATGCAGCGCCACTAGCAAGAGCGCTATATAACGGCGGTCTAAAAGCACTTGAAATTACACTGCGTACACCGATTGCTGCAGAAGCTGTAAAGCTAATGAAAGCCGAAGTACCAGAAGCCTATGTTGGCACCGGGACTGTGGTAGATAAAGCAAGCTTTGATGCATCAGTTGCCGCAGGTGCTGATTTTATGGTGAGCCCAGGCGTAAATGATGAACTTTTAGCACTGGCAAAAGGCACTGATATTCCATTTCTACCGGGCGCCGCAACGCCAAGTGAAGTGATGAAATTAGCCAGTCACGGATTTAAGTTTTTAAAGTTCTTTCCAGCAGAAGCTGCAGGTGGAACAGCAATGCTTAAATCGATTGGTGGGCCATTACCACAAGTAACATTTTGTCCAACCGGTGGCATTAGCCTAGCAACAGCACCAAGTTACTTAGCACTTAGCAATGTTATTTGTGTTGGTGGTACCTGGATGCTAGATAAACAACTAATTGAAAATAAAGACTGGCAAGCCATTGAAGCGCTTGCTCGCCAAGCAAGTGAAGTTAAATAATTTAAGTGGAGTTTTGAAATGATTAATGTAGCAATTAATGGCTATGGCCGTATCGGTCGCAATGTTCTACGCGCGCTTTATGAGTCTGCACAAAATAATGAAATTAAAATTGTCGCAATTAACGACTTAGCACCCGCTAATGTTAATGCACATTTAACACAATATGATTCAGTGCATGGGCAATTTTCTCATAAAGTAACGCTTGCTGATAACACCATGCTGATTGGCGACGACGTTATTACTCTTACCCAAGAACGCGATCCAGCTAACCTACCATGGAAAGCATTAAACGTTGATATCGTTTTAGAATGTACGGGTTTTTTCACTAAGCGTGAAGATGCTGCAAAACATATTACAGCGGGCGCGAAAAAAGTAATCGTTTCAGCCCCTGGTACTGATTTAGATGCAACTGTTGTTCACGGTGTAAACAGTGATGTGATCACTGCAGATAGCAACATTATTTCTAATGCTTCATGTACAACTAACTGTTTAGCACCAATTGCCAAAGCAATTAACGATACAGTCGGTATTGAGCAAGGTAGCATGACGACAATCCATGCTTACACTAATGACCAAAACTTGTCAGACGTTTATCATCCTGATCTGTATCGAGCGCGAAGTGCAACGCAGTCAATGATCCCAACTAAAACTGGTGCTGCTAAAGCGGTTGGTTTAGTGTTACCTGAGCTTGCTGGTAAACTTGATGGTATGTCAGTTCGTGTACCTACAATCAACGTATCATTGGTTGATTTTACGTTTATTACAAAGCGTGAAACAACTGCTACAGAAATCAATGAAATCATGAAAGCAGCATCTGTTGGTTCCATGAAAGATATTTTACAATACAACGATCTACCGCTTGTTTCTATTGACTTTAACCATAACCCAGCGTCGTCAATCTTTGATTCTACGCAAACGAAAGCTGATGGCAAACTAGTTAAAGTGATGGCTTGGTACGATAACGAATGGGGTTTCTCAAACCGTATGTTAGACCAAGTTAAAGCGTTAGGTCAGTACTTGTAATAAGTACTACGTAAAAATTTAGCTTTATCCAACCAAGCCGCGACTATCGCGGCTTTTTTGTGTCTAGCGCTGGGCTGTAGATATGGTATTCTGCGAGCTGTTTTAATACCAATCGACTTAAATATTTAACCATGCTAGCGAGCTAAATAAAGCGCTATCTGCGTTATGATTTTCATGTAGAACAACTACATGTCAAAATTTACGCCTTGTTATCACTGTATTTATCTGTCGCTATAAATGGTTAGTAACTTAACACGATTGGTATAAAAGGAATTACTAATGAAAAATACTCTAAAAACTCACCTGTTCCGTACTAACCACCTACAAATAGGTGAAGGTAATATTAGCGGTTATATCGGCTGCTTTTTAGCGATGCTGTCTTGTTTAGGCGTGCTCGCCTTTCATTTTCCAGAATATTTAACCACACCGGAACTGAGAAAGAGCTACAGTGTAGAATTTTTACGTCAACTGATGTTTGGTGCGCTTATCGTGGCCGGTAGTTTGGGATTACTTAACTTTGTACGTAACAAAAATAAACGTTTAGGTGCAACTGCGTGGTTTTTTATTGTGCTGGCCATTGCGTTTGGCGGCCCTAATGTTGAGGTGAATGATTTTGCTGATAACACACCCTATATAGGCCTAGACTGGTTTATATTAGATTTATTGGGTTCAACCTTAATATTTATTCTCATTGAAAAGCTGTTACCGCACCGCAAAGAACAAAAGATATTACGCAGTGAATGGCGCGGTGATCTAAACCACTTTTTTGTTAACCATTTGATTATTGGGTTTGTGTTCTTAGTGACTAATCACTTTGTGCACTATGGTTTTGGTTGGGCAGTGTCAAGCACTGTGCAGGGCTACATCAGTCAATTACCTTTTATATTGCAAGTCCTGTTAATTATTTTAGTCGCTGATTTGATGCAGTACTTTGTACACCGCGCTTATCATGAAGTGCCTTATTTATGGCGTTTTCATGGTATTCATCACAGTGCAAAAGAAATGGACTGGCTTGCAGGCTCTCGCCAGCACATTTTAGAGATTTTAGTGACGCGCAGTTTAGTACTTACGCCTATTTTCGTGCTGGGTTTTTCGCAACAAGTGATCAGCTTATATGTGATAATCGTGGGTTTTCAGGCGGTATTTAACCATGCCAATGTACGGGTGAAATTTGGTTGGTTGAAATATTTATTGGTTACGCCACAGTTTCATCATTGGCATCACTCTTCAGATAAAGCGGCCATTGACCGTAATTATGCTGCGCACTTTTCATTGTTAGATTATGTTTTTGGCACAGCCGTAAAAGGCCAACAAGAATGGCCAGAAGCTTATGGCGTAGTCGGGGACTATGTACCAACTGGGATGTTAAAACAGCAGCTGTTTCCGTTTAAAAAGCAAAAATAGTCGCGATATGGGAATCCTTTCAATTTAGTGTTTTCGATAGTAGTCATATTTTATCGAGTATTGGTATGGACAGATAATAACCAAAAAATATATTGCTAAAAAAGGTACTAGTAGTAATAATTGATAACTGAAGGAATATGTATTACTAGCGACTTTTTTGAAACTAATTAAACACAAGGATTCTATTTTGCAATTTAAATCATTTTTAGTGAGCTTATCTATTTTAGCCGCAAGTGGATGCGGTGGCTCTTCTGGAGACAGTCAAGACACAAAGCCACCTGCTATTTCAGAGCAAACGTTTACGCTCAAAATAACAGCCAATGGTGTTGCCGCAGGACTTGAAGTGTCATGGATGGATAACAAAGCGAAGCTTACTGCAGACAAGGTTATTGAACTGAGCGCAACGTCAAAAACATTTGTACAACCAACCTTATTAGCTATACCAGAAAGTATCACGTGCGACACACAGCTGAGCAATACAACAACGTTGAATTATAGCCTTGCTGTTAAATGTGTATCTTCTCAGGCGAGTTTTGCACAAACAACCCCTTATTCATACCCTGTAACTATTCGTTATGGCGAGCAAAGTATTCAGTTAAAAGACTCTCCAGTCTCGGTTCCACCACTTACAATGATTGAGCCTGAAATTACAGCGCTTGGCGGGCCACAGATTTGTGAAGTTGATGACTCCTCTAATCTTAAGTTTAAAGTAGCTTGCCGTCCTTATACTGTGGTGTATGAAAAACGTAAATTGTATTTGGTGTTTAGTGAACAAGAAAAGCAATTATTGTTTGATAACCCCGACAAAGAGCGGTTAATTGAATCTGAATATTTATGGTTTGATGAGCAAGTTTGGTTTATTACTGAAGGCGCCTCTACGCAATACAAATTACACTCTGCTTCTTTTGATAATGGCCAATTAGGTAATTATAAAATCCATGATATTAACGCTTCAAGTCTAGCTATTTCAGGCGGTAAACTATTTGCGTTAACGTCTTTTCCTGATGGTGTTTATAGTTGGCAAAGTGGTAAATGGAAAGCAGTATCTAACCTAATCAACGATGGGGTTTTGAAAAGTGAATTTATTGCAAATAATCAAGACCTTTATCTAGCGCTTGAAGATAATAATGAGGTTTCATCAAAATCGTATATACAGATCATAAATGCTCAGATCCGAGGGAGAACTGTATTGAGTAAGCAGATCAGTACATTTAGTCATACACCATTTTTTGAATATGATGACATCACATTTGGTCTAGGTTTTGGTACTGATGAGCAGTTGCTTATAAATGTAATGGACGTTATACCAAGTGCGCGCGATGACGCTGTGTTTTCATTGAATAATGTACGCAATGCTACTATTTGGCAAAATGGTAATAACCAGTTCTTATTTACAAACCAAGACAGTGGCATTGAACAGTTTAAATTCACACGAGAACAAGTAGAGACAAGTACTGCATTCGATTTAACCGCGTTAAGACAAATAACTCCTGATTGGATTGGCGGCGACTTAGATACTTTACTAGCGGGTGATTTTGTTGAGACAGCATCGATAAAATATGCCGTGCTTAAATATTTACGTAAGGCTGGTACAGAGCAGTCAGAATTGCAGTTGCAATCACGGTTAAATACCACTCAACCGATCAGAGTTTATAATGAAACATGGCGCACAATTGCGAGTTATGCACGAAGTAATACTAAAAAAATAACTCCTATTGTGAGTGAACAAGGCTATTTATTGGTTTATGTAGGTGATGCGTCATCTAATCAATCTACGGGGCAACTGTGGGCCCTATCAGCGGATAAAGAGTATTTGATCAAAGCTGATGTGTCATGGGAAAGTTATTCAATGAAAGACTTTCATTTTGAGACTATTTCTGAAAAACACCTTGTGGTGTATAGCGAATTTGCCAACGAAGTCATTACAATAACGCTTGATTAACGCTATTTTATTAACCAACTGAGCTTTGGGTGAATTAGTTTGACCAAAGCTCAGTAAAGTTACTGATATTATAAAAGCATACCAGACACGAAAGCCATATAAGTAGACCAAGGCTTATTTATATTCAGTTTTATTTTATAGCTATGTAGCAAAGCAAGGCGGTAAAGCACAACTCAGAGGTAGAGTCGCGCATAAAAGTTATAGTTTTTCTATTAGTGCTTTAAGAGTTGGTCGTTGGCTCATATCTGCATTCATACATTGTTGAGCAAGTTTTCTTAGCTGTGTTGCATCGCTCGTAACTTCAGAACACACGCTCAGTAAATCATCAATTAAGCAGCCAATCGCTCTGACTTCAATACGCTGCATTTGTTGGCGCTGATAGTCGGTCAGAGAGTCTAAGTTAGTTGCTGCGCCAAAGTCACCAAACAATACTGTGTATTCATCGTTTATCATGGTGTTGTGCGCATATACATCGCCATGACTTACGTTGTTGATATGTAAGTGGGCAAGGGTGCTGACCATTTGCTTAGCTATGTGTTTAATGGCGTGAGCAGTAAACTGTGTATGCTCAAAAAAGGTATCGCGGGTGCAAGTATCAAGTGACGGCGGTAAGCCGAGGTTTTGATAGTCCTTGCTGATAAGCTCCATAACCAGACCAAGTTGCTCTGGGTTATCGATATAGGCGAGAACGTTTATTAGGTTTTTATGTTCGCCCGCTTGCAAGCAACAGTTTACTTCATCAAGTGGATAGCCATCACTGGTGATCGCGCCTTTAAACAGTTTTAACGCCACATTATTGTGCTGCCACTGTGCTAAGTGAATAATCCCAGACGCACCTTCACCAATTTTTTCAACAAGTGAAAACTCGTTTAGTTGTATGGCTGCTAATTGAACTTGTTGTAAACTTTGTGCTTTATTAAAGTCATTGCCTGCAAAAGCCAGCCAACTGAGTTTTGGTAATTCAAACAGCCAGTCATTAACATCAGTTAAGTTATTCGCAGATAAACGCACGAGTTCAAGCGCTTGGCACTGCTGCATGCTGTGTGGCAAAGTCGTTAGTCGATTACCAGCAAGGGCAAGTTTACGCAGTTGCGTAAGTTCACCAAAAGAGTCTGGCAATTGTTCAATATGGTTGTCAGTTAAAATTAACCATTGTGTCGAAAGCGGCAAACTATGCTCGGCAAATTCACTGATTTTATTGCCTTTAAATGCAATCATAATAAGGGAAGGGCATTTTGCCAATACAGCAGGAATATGCTGGAACTGATTGAATGATAAAAACACCCGCTTTAATTTAGTTAAACTAGCAAATTCGTCGGGCAAATCAGATAAGTTATTATTTGATAAATCGAGTACTTCGAGGGTATCTGCAAGGGTAAAAATTTCGTCTGGGAATGTGGTTAGCTCTTCAACTAGCTGTAAACGTTTAGTGCCAGCTAATTTACCACTACGAAGCTGTTCAACGGTATTCAAAATACAAATCCATTTATTTAGGGGTTTAACAATAAGAAAATAAAAAGGCCAATCAAGTTGGCCTTAGTCATAATTTTAGTCAATAAAATTAAAATTGTGCGTTGTGATACACGTTTTGTACGTCGTCACAATCTTCAAGCATCGCTAAAAAGCGTTCCATTACTTCTACGTCTTCGCCTGCAATTGGTGCTTCAACTTGCGGCACAAAAGAGATCAAATCTTCATCAAACTCAGTAACGCCCATTTCTTCAAGTGCGGTACGGGTGTTGTTGTACTCAGTATGCGGAGCAAAAACAGTGACTTTGCCGGCTTCAACTTCTACGTCAGTAACATCAACGTCAGCCATCATTAGTGCTTCAAGCACGGCTTCGTCATCATCGCCATCAAATACAAAAATAGCCAAATGATCAAATAGGTGAGATACCGAGTTTTGTGCACCAATTTTAGCGTTTGCTTTAGTAAAACATACACGTACATCAGCAAAGGTACGTTTGTTGTTGTCAGTTAAGCAATCAACAATGATCATGCAGTTACCAGGGCCATAGCCTTCGTAACGAGTTGCTGAGTAGTCTTCACCGCCGCCGCCTTTGGCTTTATCAATTGCGCGGTCAATTACGTGTGCTGGTACTTGATCTTTTTTAGCGCGTTCAATTAAACGACGTAGCGATAGGTTGCCATCGGGATCAATACCACCATTTTTTGCGCAAATATAAATTTCTTTACCGTACTTTGAGTAAACTTTAGTTTTAGCACCCGCAGTCTTAGCCATTGAATCTTTTTTGTTTTGGTAAGCTCTTCCCATCTGCGTTTCGCCTTAAATATGTTTTTAAAAGTATAAATTTTGTAGTGCCGTATTCTATACCCAACTCGCTTGGAAATACAGAATTCAGTGGGAATTAAAGTTGCTTTGAGTGAGCAAGCAGCACAAAAAATATAACCCGCAGTTGCGGGTTATATTTTCAATCGAAATGTATCGGGTTATTACCAAATACGTACGCGTTGATCTTCTGGTAAATACAAGGCATCACCCGGTTGTACATTGAATGCTTTGTACCAAGCATCGTGGTTACGTGGTGCTTGTGCTCTAAAGCGACCGGGTGCATGTGTGCCACCACGAAGCTGGTTTAACATGCTTTGCTCAGTGCGTTTTTCTTTCCATACTTGTGCCCAGGCTAGGAAGAACCGTTGATCGCCCGTAAGGCCGTCAATAATAGGCGCTTCTTTACCGTTTAGGCTGAGTTTGTAAGCGTGATAAGCCATTGCTAACCCACCCACGTCACCGATGTTTTCACCTAAGCTATTACGACCATTAACGAAGTTACCAGGGATTGGCTCGTATTGACTGTATTGTGCAGCAAGTTGGTCGGCTTTGGCATCAAATGCAGCACGATCGGCATCTGTCCACCAGTTACGTTGTACGCCGTTAGCATCTGATTTAGAGCCTTGATCGTCAAAACCATGGCCCATTTCATGACCAATCACGGCACCAATGCCACCATAGTTTACTGCCGGATCGGCATTAGGATCGAAAAATGGTGGTTGTAGAATTGCTGCAGGGAATACAATTTCGTTAAACGAACTGTTGTAGTATGCGTTAACACGTTGTGGTGTCATGCCCCAGCGGTTACGGTCGGTTTTTTGCAATTCTTTTGCAGCGCTTTCAGCTCGGAAAAACTCGCGGGTATTTTTGATGTTGCCCATCAAATCATTGCTACTTATGCTTAAACCATCAAATGATTGCCATACATCGGGATAGCCAATTTTAGGCACAAACGCAGCGAGTTTAGCGCGGGCATTTACTTTCGTTTCTGCGCCCATCCAGTCTAGGTTGTCAATACGTTCGCCCAGAGCCGTTCGCAGGTTTTCTACCAATGCTGACATTTGTTGTTTTGATGATTCAGGGAAGTAGCGTGCTACATACACTTTACCAATGGCAAAACCTAATGAATCAGTGCTCGACATTTGGCTGATAGCGCGTTTCCAGCGTGGGCGTGGCTCTTGCTGGCCATTTAGCTCTTTTCCGTAAAATGCGAAGTTAGTATTGAATACATCTTCAGACAGTAGCTCTGCATTAGAGCTTAGTGCGTGATAGGTTAAGTAATCTTTCCATACAGTAACATCTTCTTGATTGATCAATGCAATCATTGCTTTGATCGGCTCTGGTTGCGATACATTTAACTGTGGTACTTGGTATCCTGTTTGTTCAAAATACAGATCCCAATTAAAATCAGGGTAGCTAGAGCTCAGCTCGCTGCGTTCGATTTGATTTAGGGTAAGGTCGCGGTTACGACGTTTTTCTCGTGGCCAGTGGCCTTGTGCTATTTTGGTTTCAAGGGCTAAAATTGCCTCAGCACGTTCAGTTGTATTGTCAACACCTGCAAATTTAAGCATGTCGGCGATATGGGCTACATAAGCAGTACGAGTTTTAACAAAACGTTCAGAATCTTCAAGGTAGTAAGAACGATCTGGTAAACCTAAGCCGCCAGCGCCTAATGACATTTCATATTTATTTGGGTCTAAGCGGTTAAACCACATGCCACCACCAATAGGCGAGTTAACGCCCGTTAACCACGATTGGCCAAATAATTTGGTTAGATCATCGGTTGATGAAACGTTACTAATTTCCGTTAGTAGTGGTTTAATTGGCGACACACCAAGCTTATTAAGGGTATCGGTATCCATATACGCGTTATAGAAATCGGCAACTAACTTTTCTTCAGTATTTAAATCTTTACGGGCTGCGATCTCTTCAATAATTGCCTTAACACGCTCTTCGCTACGTTCTGCCAATCCTGCAAATGCACCGTAGCGAGTTTTATCGGCAGGCATAACGTAGTTGTCATACCATGTGCCACTGGCGTACATGAAAAAGTCATCACCTGGTTTTATGGCTTCATTGCGGGCTGTTAAATCTACCCCAAAGCTACCTAATTCAGCTTTTGCTGTCTGGGTTTCGGTACTAGGCTGTTGCGCTTGTGTTGTTTTAGGCTCTGAACAGCCGGTCAGAAATGTGGCAGCAAGTGTTGCTGCAATAAGTGTTTTTTTCATTGGACTTCCCCTGAATGTAATTTAATTATTTTTATTGCACGTTTTCTAACTCAGATTGTTATTGATAACCTAAAAACAGACAAACTTTTGAGGTGAATTACTTCTCAGTTAGGTGAAACAACAAACTACGCGGCATACAGTGTGTATCCCGCGCCGAAGATGAATCTCCATGTTTATGCTGTTTTTTGTTGAAGTTCCCACATGCGCGCATATTCACCATTGAATTTAAGTAACTCATCATGTTTGCCTTGCTCGATCAACTGGCCCTCTTTGAGCACAATAATCGTATCTGCATCTGTTATTGTTGATAAGCGATGGGCAATAACTAAACTGGTATGATTAGAGGCTAGTGCAGACATGGCTTTTAATATTGCTTGCTCGGAATGAGAGTCTAGCGCTGATGTTGCTTCGTCAAAAATGATAATAGGGGAGCGTTTTAAAATGGCTCGGGCTATGGCAATGCGTTGTTTTTCACCGCCTGAAACTTTTAAACCTCGTTCACCAACGAGGGTTTGATCACCTTTATCTAAACTATCAATAAAGCTGCGTAAATGCGCCATATTGATAGCATTATCAATGTCTTGTGCTGTAGCATCTGGACGGCCATAAGCAATGTTGTCGCGAATGCTGGTATTAAATAACACAGTATCTTGTGGCACAATGGCAATCGCTTGTCGCAAGCTGTTGAGTGTGACGCTAGTAAGTTGTTGACCATCAATATGTATTTCACCGCTGTCAATATCATAAAAGCGATACAGTAAACGGGCTAGGGTGCTTTTTCCTGCACCGCTGGCGCCCACCACCGCGACTTTGCTGCCTGCTTTAATAGAAAAACTAAGCTGCTTAATGATAGGTCTTGATGGATGGTAGCCAAAGTTAACGTTTTTAAATTCTATATCAGCGTGTTGTATATTGAGCTGTTGTGCATTTGCTTTATCTGAAATGAGTGGTTTACGGGTTAATAGTCCGAGCATATTTTCAAGGTCGGTTAAAGCGCGGCGAATTTCTCGATAAACAAAGCCTAAAAAATTGAGCGGTAAAAATAATTGGATCATATAGGCGTTGATCATTACCAACTCACCAATAGAGAGTGTGCCTTTAACCACTTCAATACTAGCAAGCCACATTAAAGCGGTGATCGCTGCTGCTATGATCAAGGCTTGACCTGAATTAAGGGCAAGCAACGATAAGCGGTTTTTAAGCCGGGCTTGCTCCCAACTAGCTAAAAAGCCATCATATGTTTGTGCTTCATGCTTTTCATTATTAAAATATTTAACGGTTTCATAATTAAGTAAG
This sequence comes from Pseudoalteromonas sp. SR41-4, assembly GCF_014163985.1. Lineage (NCBI taxonomy): Bacteria > Pseudomonadati > Pseudomonadota > Gammaproteobacteria > Alteromonadales > Pseudoalteromonadaceae > Pseudoalteromonas > Pseudoalteromonas sp. SR41-4. The sequence continues at coordinate 23,963 of NZ_JACJEI010000003.1, forward strand.
CTGTCAATAGCACGGCTGTTACTATTATTATCGGCTTGGTTTGCTTCGCGAATAAAGCGGTTGCGCCACTGTGTTACAACAACCGTGAAGGTAATATATAAAGCCACTGCAAGCAGGGTAACTACGGCAAACCACGGCGAAAATAAAGTTGCAAAAATAATCGCAACTACGGCTATTTCAAATAAAGTTGGCACAATATTGAACATTAAAAAGCGCATTAAGAAGCTTAAGCCACTGGTGCCACGCTCTATATCACGGCTAATGCCGCCAGTTTGCCTATCAAGATGAAACGACAACTCAAGGCTGTGTAGGTGATTAAATACTTTTAGGCCAATATGGCGCATAGCATGTTCAGTTACACGACCAAACAACGCATCACGTACTTCACCAAAAAACACACTCGCAAAACGTAGTCCGCCATACAGTAACAGTAAAGCTATGGGTACGATGACTATATTTTGTAAACTTGGATCAACACTGTCGATTATTTCTTTCAGCGCCCATGGCATCAATAAAGTGGCACCTTTTGCGGCGATCAATGCCAGTGTTGCAAGTGTTACACGGCCTTTAAAAGCAACCAAGTAAGGCCACAAGGTGACAATGCTTTGCTTTAAATTCATCGCATCATGATGTTTTATTGCTTCTTGTTTACCCATTCCGCGCATATTTTCTCTAACTCTATTAAGTCTGCATTAAACTTTTTCTAGTAACCTAGAGTATAAACTTTAACAGTTTGTATCTAGGGCTATACTACTAACAGCACATAGTACAGTTTAGGCAGCTTAAGACAATGTTTTAGAGTGGTTAATTAAACTCAGTTTTTAACATAGAAGGGAAAGCAGATGAAAACTATCGGATACGCAGCACATCAAGCTAATACGCCATTAGAGCCATTTCATTTTGAAAGACGCGATTTGCGCGATGAAGATGTTGCGATTGAAATCTTATATTGCGGGGTGTGCCATTCAGATCTTCATACCGTAAATAATGATTGGGGTGGCACCAGTTACCCAATTTTACCAGGACATGAGATTGTAGGTCGTGTCACTGAGGTTGGCAGCAAAGTGACTAAATACAAAGTTGGCGATAATGTAGCAGTTGGTTGTATGGTTGATAGCTGCCTTGAGTGTGACCAATGCCACAAAGGCGAAGAGCAATTTTGTCGCGAAGGCATGGTCGGAACTTATTCAGGAAAAGATCGTATCACTGGTGAATCAACCAAAGGTGGCTACGCCAAACACATTGTAGTGCGCGAAGAGTTTGTTTTAAACGTTCCAGAATCACTTGATCTTGCTAAGTGTGCGCCAATTTTATGCGCGGGTATTACCACGTATTCGCCGCTACGTACTTTTAATGTCGGGCCTGGTAGCCGAGTTGGCGTTATTGGCTTAGGTGGGTTAGGTCATATGGCAATTAAAATCGCTGCGGCAATGGGTGCCCATGTGACAGCTATTAGTCGATCAGATGATAAAAAACAGCAAGCGTTGGAATATGGCGCTGAAGGTTTACTGGTATCTAAAGACGAACAAGCCATGAAAGCATACGCTAATCAGTTTGATGTGATCATTAATACTATTCCAGTTAAGCATGACTTTACCCCTTATATGCCCCTATTAGATATTGATGGTACTCAAGTATTAGTCGGACAAGTGGGTGAGATGGCTGAATCAAACTCGGTGCCATTATTATTGGGGCGTCGCCGCGTGGCTGGCTCTTTGATTGGTGGTATTGCACAAACTCAAGAAATTCTTAATTTCTGTGCGCTGCATAATATTTTACCGGAAGTAGAGATGATCAATATGGCAGACATTAATCAGGCTTTTGAACGCTTAAAAGAAGGTGACTTGTCTCATCGTTATGTCATTGACATGTCCTCACTTGAAGTCGCTTAATTATCGACTGTGATTTTTGGCCGTAAGTAGTTTTACTTGCGGTTTTTTTTGTTCAATTGCAAATTAGCTATTGAAATAGGGCAATTACTCCCCATTAATAATACCAGCTTACTATTTAGATAATAAAATGATCCGTTTCCGCTTAGTCCTTACTGTATTACTGCTGTTTACTGCACTTTTTAGTGTGCAGGCTAATGCTGTGAGCAACGCTGAGGCTAATGTGAGCCAGCCTACCGCTTTTTTTCAGTCGGCGATGTTATCTGATTTGAGTGCTTTAGAGGTGAAGATATTTGATACTTCAGTATCAGATATCACCCCTTTTACCAAGAAGGTACCAATTGCGGCGGCTGATCAACAAACAGAAGGCGCGGGGTTTGAGTCTTTACAGCCACGCTTTTCAGCGAGTAATTCATCGCTATTTCTGTATCAAAGCCAAGTTGAGCCAAGTTATGTGGCAATATTTGAGTTTTTTGTACCTAGCCTTGCGCGCCAACTTTACTTACAACCCCTTGAACCGCCAATAACATTACCTTGGTTTGTAGCCTACGAAGGTAAAAAATCACGAATTAGTGGTTGGAAAGACGCCAACTTACAATACCGTGCAGTACTTACTTACTACAGTTAACTCTTCCTACTAATTTTTTCGATGTTTTAGTCATTCAACTAAAGCAAATAAATTACTGCGCCTATGAGGCGAGAAACCGATGCTTGCATTGGTTTAAAGGAAGCAATATGTTAAAAAATTCATCAAAAAAACCGCTGCTACAGCGTTTTAAAATAAGCTATATGGCGATGTTTTTGGCGCTGGTATTATTAGCGATCAGTGCCTTACCAAATTTATATCCAGCAAAATCGTGGCTGCATCTGAGTACAACGCAGAGCCAGCAACATCCACAGCAGTTACTAGCGAATACTCCTTCGCAAAAGTCTGTTATTGATTTTTTAAATCAACATGGGTTTCTGGTTGAGCAATCAATTCAAGTGGCGCAAAACAGCCTTTCATTAAATGTGTTACTACAAGAGCCAACCAAAAGTGCCGCAGCGCAACAAGCGTTAAAAAGTGAATTTAAGCCGTTGAATGCAAAAATAGTCACGCATCAAACAAGTCCCGATTGGTTACAAAGCTTAGGATTAGCACCTATAAAATTAGGTCTTGATCTTAATGGTGGTGTGTTATTTGTATTAGATGTTGATTTAGTGAAAGCGCAACAAGAGCAACTTGATAGTGCGTATGAACAAACTAAAACAATTATTCGTGATGAAAAAGCCAGAGGTGTTCGTGTACAAAAAAATGCCCATGGTTTTGAATTACACGCGTTGCCTGCTGCTAAAAGTGACTTAGCCGCAGTACAGGCGAATGTTCTAAAGCGTTTTGAGCGTTTAATGGCAACTGCGCATTCACAGGGGAATCTAACAACGGTTGCATTTAGTTTTAGTGAACAAGGTAGTAATGCGTTTGATAAAGAAGTAATGAGTCAAACCTTAACCACTTTAAGAGGCCGTATTGAAGAATTAGGCATTACTGAAGCAGTTACCCAGCGCCAAGGTAAACAACGTATTCGTATTGAGTTACCCGGTGTACAAGATCCAAGTGAAGCAAAACGTATTATAGGTGCAACAGCATCGCTTGATTTTTATCAGCTTAAAGAAATCGGCGGAAAAACCTTTAACCTGCAAAATGGTGGCTCGATCAATTTAGACCCAATTGCTATTTTTTCAGGACAGCACATCAATAATGCCCATGCAGGGCGCGATGAATGGGGCAAGCCGCTAGTGCAGCTTAGCCTTGACAGCCAAGGTGGCGAGGCGATGTCGGCATTTTCCAAACGTAATATCGGTAAACCAATGGCAACGGTGTATTCTGAATATTATAAAAATGTCAAAGGTGAAGTAGTTAAAAAAAGTGAAGTGATTAATGTTGCCAATATAGCTCAACATTTGAGTAGCCAATTTAGTATTACTAATATGCAAAGCCCACAAGCGGCGCAGGATTTAGCATTGCTATTACGTGCAGGTTCATTAACTGCGCCGGTGACAATCGTACAAGAACAAACCATTGGGCCAAGCTTGGGCGCAGATAACATACATAATGGGCTCGCGGCCTTAATGTTGGGAATGGGTATTACATTAGCCTTTATGGCGCTGTGGTATCGCCGTTTAGGGCTGGTGGCAAATATTGCCTTATTATTGAATTTAACAGCTTTAGTAGGATTAATGTCACTGCTGCCTGGTGTGGTGCTAACTTTACCGGGCATAGCCGGGCTGGTACTGACAATCGGTATGGCTGTTGATACTAATGTTATTATTTTTGAGCGGATCAAAGAAGAGCGCCGTAAAGGCCGAGCACCATATCAAGCGATAGAGCAGGGCTACCAACAAGCATTTGCGACAATTTTTGATGCTAATATTACCACTATGATCACGGCAATTATTTTATATGGTATTGGCTATGGACCAATCAAAGGCTTTGCAATTACGCTGGCGTTAGGGCTAATAACTAGCGTATTTACCGGGGTGTATGTTTCTAAGGCGTTGAGTCAGACTTTGTATTTAAAATTGGCAAATAAGCGAGGAGCTCGCGCATGAGCAATTCAAATGAAAAAATGAGCACCACAACCCGCTTACGTTTATCGGGGTTGGTTTTATCTATCCTACTAGTGCTGCTCTCTGTAATAGGGGTTGCTACAAAAGGATTGAATTTCGGCCTTGATTTTACTGGTGGCTATTTAACGGAGTTTACCACTGCAGTGCCAATTAGTGAGGCTGAGCTGGCGAAAAAAATTAGTTATTATCACCATGATGACTTTGCCTTAAGCGCTCAATCTAGCCAGCACTTTCAGTTAAGAGAGGCAGAGCAAGCCAGTACATCGCCTTGGTTAGCAACGCTTACGCAAGATGAGACATTGGGTGCTGAAGTGTTGTCATCTTCTTACTTAGGCTCTCAAGTTGGCGATGAATTATTTGAACAAGGCTGTTTGGCATTATTTGCGGCAATGGTTGCCGTGATGGTTTATTTAGCGCTACGCTTTGAGTGGCGTTTAGCGTTGGGATCGGTTGTGGCTTTAATGCATGACGTGGTGGTGGTAGTTGGTTTATTTGCATGGTTACAGCTTGATTTTAACTTAACCGTGTTAGCGAGTTTACTGGCAATCATTGGTTATTCATTAAATGATTCAATTATTGTCGGGGACAGGGTACGCGAGCTACTGCGCTTAGATTCCACAACACAACAAGCTAGCGTGAATACGGTGATCAATGAATCAATTAAGAGCACTTTGACCCGTACTTTGATCACCTCAGGCACTACTCTTGCAACAGTGGCGAGTGTGTGGTTATTGGCTGGTGCGCCGTTACAGGGGTTTTCTATCGCACTATTTGTAGGAATTGTTGTGGGAACATTATCGTCAATTTGTATTGCTGCAACGTTACCACAGTTACTTGGTTTAAGGCATGAAAACTATCAAGTTAAGGTCGATGAGCAAAGCCAAGCGTTGATGGATATGCCGTAACTGACTTTATCAACGAAAAACAAAAATGCCGCGATATACGCGGCATTGTTATTCTTTAAGTTAATTTGTTAACTTAAATTAATTGTCACAACATCAGCTGTTTCATCATCGTTAAGTACAGGTTGTTTTGGTATGTCTGGTTTATCAAGCGCAATATCGCCGCCATCAATTACTTCACCGGTTTTTAAGTTGGTGAAATCAAATAACTCATTATCTGCTAGATGCGAAGGCACAACATTTTGCATTGCAGTAAAAATACTCTCAATACGACCAGGGTGCTCAATATCCCACTGTGCAAGCATCGCTTTGGTATGTTTGCGTTGCAGATTTTCTTGTGAGCCACACAGATTACATGGAATGATAGGGTATGCTTGGCTGATAGCATATTGTTCAATATCTGTTTCTTTACAGTAGGCTAATGGACGAATTACCATGTGCTCGCCGTTATCGCTCATTAATTTAGCTGGCATGCTTTTCAGTTTGCCACCATAAAACATATTTAAGAATAGGGTTTCGATCATATCGTCGCGATGATGACCTAAGGCGATTTTAGTGGCCCCCATTTCATTTGCGGTACGATATAAAATGCCGCGACGTAAGCGTGAGCATAGCGAACAGGTTGTTTTACCTTCAGGAATAATATCAGTCACTATACTGTAGGTGTCTTCTTCAACAATTTTGTATTCAATATTCTGAGTGTCTAAATATGCTGGCAATACATGTTCAGGAAAGCCTGGTTGCTTTTGGTCAAGATTAACAACAAACAAATCAAATTTAATAGGTGCAACACGCTGTAAATGCTGCAGCATGTCAAGTAGAGTATAACTGTCTTTTCCACCAGAGAGGCACACCATGATACGGTCGCCTTCTTCAATCATATTGAAGTCCATCACCGCTTGACCGGTTTGACGACGTAAGCGTTTTTGTAACTTAGATAAGCTATGTTGAGCTTTGGCTTGAACAGAATGCGACATTACGCCCCCTTTAGAACTATGGGTAAAATAAAGGGGCGTATTATATGCCTAAAGTTTCAATCAACAAAATTTATTTAATCTTTTGCCAGCGGGCTCACATAGCCGTCGGGTTTTAAGGCTAATACGTCACAATCAAGGCTGTCAATGACATGCTCTGCGGTGTTACCTACTAAGGCTGCACTTAATCCAGTGCGGCCAACCGTACCAATCACCACTAATTCACTATTAAGGCGCTTTGCTACATCAGGGATCACGTCCTCTGGTAAACCTTCTTCTATGACACAGTTTTGCTGGGCGATTTGATGACTAGCTGCTAACTCATGGGTCGATTCTATATGGTGTTTTTTTACCGATTCGTTATAAATACTGGGGTTAAACTCAGGGATTTCAATTGCAATGTTTACCGGTGTCGCAGGATAGGCGTTAACGATACTAAGGCTTGCGTTAGCCAGTTCACATAAAAACTGCGCATCTTGAATAATACGATGGTTTAAATCAAGGTGCTGTTGGTTTTCACTTACAGCGTTAACAGCAGCTAAAATATTACCCTGCGAAGGCCAAGCGTGTTCTTTTACCAATAATACCGGGGCTGGGCATTTACGAATTAAATGCCAATCGGTTGGAGTAAAAATTACTGACTTAAGTGTATCGTGCTGGTGAGTTCCTTTTACAACCAAATCAAACTGTTGGTCTATTACCGTATCGATGATCGCTTCATAAGTGCGATTATGCCAAACCACTTGACTGTTAATATCGACGTCTGGGTAGTGTTGCAAAATTTCATCCAGCCATAACTGACGGTCTTTAACGACGGCATTGCGCATTGCCTCGCGCTCATCGCCAGAGAGCATGGTCGTCATCTCATAGGAAAAATCATAAATGCTCATAAAGGCGGTGATACTGGCCCCGGACTTTTTGGCTAATTCGATAGAGCGAGATAAACCATGCTGAGACTCAGCGGTTGGATCAATAATGGCGAGTATTTGTTTGATGGTGTTCATAAGCTGCTCCTTTAACTACTTTATAGCTAGAGTGTAACGTATAACGTGAGTAGTTAAAGTAACAGCTAACAACTTGTTGCGCTAGATCAAGTTTATTTTGGGTGAATTGCTGCAGCTGCGGATAACCCATCACTATCTAGAATAGTGATAAATTTACCTTCCACTTTTATTAAAGCAGCTTTTTGAAAACGACTCAGTAAACGACTAATCGTTTCAACGGTTAAACCAAGGTAATTACCAATTTCACCCCGGGTCATGGTAAAGCGAAACTCTTTACGAGAAAACCCGCGTTCGCCAAAGCGATTTGACAAGTTGTAGATAAAACTAGCTAAGCGCTCTTCGGCTGATTTTTTATTCAGTGACAAAAACATTTCTTGGTCGTAGTTAATTTCACTGCTCATCAGGCGCATAATCTGCTGGCGTAGTTTTGGTAATTTACCCGCTAGATCATCAAGTGTTTCAAATGGAATTTCGCATACCATTGAGGTTTCGAGCGCTTGAGAAAAGCTTTGGTGTGCCATTTTATTTATTGCATCAAAGCCGATTAAATCTCCTGCGAGGTGAAAGCCAGTAATTTGCTCGTCACCTTGCTCTGAAAGGGTGTAGGACTTAAATGAACCAGAACGAACAGCAAAAATAGCGTTCAGTGGCGCTCCTGATTCAAAAAGAAAATCCCCTTTGTGTAATGGTTTTTTACGCTCAATGATTTCATCAAGTTTATCCATTTCTTGCCCATTGAGGGTAAAAGGCAAGCACAGTTGACTTATGCTGCAGTCATTGCAGCTGATTGTGCAATTATTTTTGGCTTTGTTTTGATATAAATCCATTAGTTCAGTCCATTAAATGTTGTCACATTAATTTGTTAAGATTAATGCAGCAGCTTGTCAGTTGCAATGATAAGTAAATAAATCCCGTACCAAATAAGTACACTGCCCAGTGCTATTCGTGCCCATGGGTGATTTAATACTTTATGTAATACTTGTGCGCCCATGCCGATACTTAACATCGCGGGAAACGTACCAAGCGCGAAAAATAGCATGACTAGAGCGCCATCAAGGGCTGTGTTGCTGGTCATCGCCCAGGTTAGCGCTGAATAAACTAAACCACAGGGTAACCAACCCCATAATGCGCCATAAGCCATTGCTTTAGGTAATGAGTTGATTGGCATTATAAAACGATTTAGTTTTACCAAGTGCTGCCACACCAAGGTTTTCCCTAGCGATTCCAGCCATTGTAAGCTTGCGCCTAACCGCATGATATACAAGCCAACCAAAATCATAAACAGGCCACTTAAAAACGCTAAAATTAACGCGAACCAATGACTTTGGGTGGCAAAATGGCTGCTGATCCCAGCAACGAGCGCCCCTGCGAGCATATAACTGCCGGCACGACCGATGTTATACGCAATGGAGTACTGCAATGGTCGGGTTTTATCTGTGGCTAATTGTAAGGAGCTGGCAATACCACCACACATTGCTATGCAATGTCCGCTGCCAATAAGGCCCATGATAAAAGCGCTGACAAATAAGGGGTCAATCATTACTTTTTTTGTGCTGCTCTTTATCATCTTCAAACAAAATGCTATGGCCTTGTTTGTTTAAATCTGAAAATTGTTCACCGCGAACGGCCCAAAAAAACACTCCAATCGCGATCAGTACAAATAAAATAGCAATTGGAACTAGAATATAAATTATACTCATAATTTTAATAACCTTAGTGAGTTACTGATCACAATGATGGAACTGGCAGACATCCCAATCACAGCCATCCAAGGTGCAACTAGGCCTAATGCCGCAAGCGGTAAGATTGAACCATTATAGAGCAATGAAAGCGCTAAATTTTGCTTTATTATTCGGCGTGTTTTTTTCGATACCGTCAATAAATGCTCTATAGCGGCTAAATCACTATTGAGTAATACCACATCGGCGGTGTTTTTGGAAATATCAGCGCCGGTTTCCATTGCGATAGATAAATGCGCGCTATTAAACACTGGACTGTCGTTGACACCATCTCCTACCATGGCAACAATTTCACCTTGGCTTGACCACAGCTTCACTTCGCTTTGTTTATCCTCTGGTAGACAGCCTACTTTAAAGCTATCAAGTTTGAGCTTCTTAGCAATTTGTTGCCCTGCATTTGAGGCGTCCCCAGTTAGCATGTGGCAGGTTAAGCCTTGCTGTTGTAAAGAGGTAATTAAGTTTGCAGCATTACTTTTTACTTCATCTACAAAGTAAAAATTAGCAACCGGTTGTTGATCAATGTAGAACGTTGCTTGAGCATTACTTTTTTTACTGTTGAACCAACCACTTTTACCAATTGCATAGTTATGATTGTCATCTTCACCGGTGATGCCACAGCCAGGATGAATTTTAATATTCGTTAAGTCGCGCTGTGTGGGTGTGAACTCATTAAATGCAGTCGCAATAGGGTGTTCGGAGTAACTTTCAAGTTGTGCTGCAAGAGCCAAAATCTGTTTTTTAGATAAATAATTTGCTAATAAGTCCACAGCATCTAGGCTAAAACGCCCCTGTGTTAACGTGCCTGTTTTATCAAAAGCAACGCGCGTTAATTGTGGTAGTGTTTCTAGCACATGAGACTGCTTAATGAGTATTCCTTTGCGGGTTAAGGTAGCCACCGCGCAGGTTAAGGCGGTTGGAATTGCTAAACTTAGCGCACATGGGCAAGTTGCAACAAGGACCGCAATGGTGATCCAAAAGGCATGTTCAGGGTCAACTTGATACCAGCCGATGGCGGTAAGTGAGGCAAATACCAGCAAGCAGGCAACAAACCACTGTGCCACTTTGTCGGTGATTTCCACCAGTTTAGGACGGGTGGCAAGCGCACTGTGCTGCAATTTAATTATTTGGTTTAAAAGAGTATTTTGACCAATTTTATTGATAAGAATTTCAATTACACCATCATGATTCACGGTACCGGCAAAAACTTGATGATCAATGTACTTACTAACTGGTAAATGCTCACCTGTCATCATTGCTTCATCAACGGTGGTGCTGCCAGAGCAAATAACACCATCTGCAGGAATTGTTTCTCCGGCTTTAATTAAGACTCGGTCACCGAGTTTTAATTTTTTAGCTGCAATAATATGTTCGTGGCCGTTTTCATCCAAAGTACGGGCTGTAAGTGGTAATAACTTTTGTAAGTTAGCAGTAAACTCACTGGCTTTCAGTCGAGCCCTAAACTCTAAATATTTACCTAGCAATAATAAGAAGGTGAACATACAAATTGATTCAAAATACACTTCGCCCACGGCCATCACTGTGGCGTAACTACTTGCGCCATATGCGCCAAAAATAGCCAGGGATACAGGAAGATCCATGTTTAACTGCTTGGTTTTTAAGCCATTAATTGCATTGGTTAAAAAGGGCATAGCACTGTATAAAATAACCGGTGAAGCGAGTATTAAGCTGATCCATCGAAAATACTGTTCAAAGCTTTCTTCCATGCCAGAAAACATGCCAAAGTACATGGCGAAAGCAAACATCATCACTTGCATTGTCATTAAGCCTGCTACGCCGAGCCTGCGAATGTACGATTTGGCAACTAGCTGCTTTTGACTTGCTTCAATATCGACTTGAAACGGGTAGGCCTTGTAGCCAATTTCTAATAACGATTTGATAATGTCGCTTAGTGGTGTCTGATCTTTATGCCATTGGATCATCGCACGGTTTGTTGATGTATTTACGTCAACGCGTTTGATTGCGGGTATATTTAACAGCTGCCTTTCAATCAACCATGCACAGGCGGCACAAGTGATCCCTTCAACGGTCAATAACACTTCACTGATGTCGTTGGTTTGAGAAATAAACTCGTCTTGAATATCTGGATTATCGTAACTGCTAATAAATGCTAATTGCTCTGGTACTAGCTGTTCGACTTTACCAGCGCGTACGGTTCTGAATTTATAATAATCTGTCATACCTTGAGCAACAATTGTCTCGGCAACGGTTTGACAGCCAATGCAACACATCGGTTGTGCGCTTGCGTCTATAACAACAGTCGCGCTAAAACCAGATGGTACACTTTCAAGGCAATGAAAGCAGTTATTAGACATGATAGCTTTACTACTTATATTCAGGACTTATGGTAATACTTTGCTTACTTGGCAAAGTGATGTTTTCTTTTAACTTCCAACTACCGTCTATTGGCTCAATAAATACAGTATAAGTACCATCACTATATGGATCAATAATTGCTGTAAATTCACCATTTGCATTAGGGGTTAAATGAGTACTAAAATCATGGGCCTGGATTGTACGGTGGTAAAACGATAGCTTTAAAGAATGGATATTACTGGTATCCCCTTTATTGAATTTAAAGCTTACTTTGTCTGTTTCGACGTTTAATTCCCCATGTAAATATAACGCTTTGGCTTTATCAAATTTGCTCAATTCTAAATTAATTGCTTTGCCTTTTTTATAGTAATCATCAACCACCATATCAGGGCCATTGCCGATCGCAGTTATAAAGAGGGAAATACAGCCAATGATGGCAACTAGCGGAAAAAAGATTAAAAACCACGGCCAGAAATTTTTATACCAAGGAGTAGAGGTCATAAATACACTTAATTTGTTTTGCGATAAGGGCATTTTATAGGATTTAAATTGAAAAGACTAAAAAAAAGCCTCCAGATGGAGGCTTTTTTGATCTTAATTAATCTATTGAATTAAAACATTAAAATATAAACAACCCATTAACATTTTAATTATTTATCTTGCGATAAACTATAAACGTATGCAGTTAATAGGTGGATTTTTTCTTCACCTAAAATATCTTTCCATGCAGGCATAACACCGGCACGGCCGTTATTAAGTGTTTCTTCAACAGCACGTTGAGAACCACCATACAGCCAGATGTTATCAGTTAAGTTAGGTGCACCAAACGGTAAGTTATGTGCAACTGAACCTTTACCATCAGCACCATGACACGCGGCACACATTGCAAACTTAGCTGCGCCTGCTGCTGCATCTTTCTGGTTAACGGTACGACCTGATAAGCTTAGTACATGAGCAGTCATTTCTTTAACGCCTTGCTCACCCAATGCAGCACCCCAAGGTGGCATTGCAGCAATACGACCATATAAAAGTGTTTCTTTGATTTTATCTGGCGTGCCGCCATATAACCAATCTTTATCAGTTAGGTTAGGGAAGCCTTGACCACCACGAGCATCAGAACCATGACACTGTGAACAGTTTTGAGCAAATAAACGCTGACCAATTTCCAGTGCTTTTTCATCAGTAACAAGTGTTTCAATATCTTGCTGAGCATAAGCCGCAAAAATAGGACCAAAACGCTCATCTGCAGCGCGATATTCCGCATCAAGCTTTACAAATTCGCCATTCGCTTTAGCTTCTTCAACTGCTTTTTTAGATTCAGCTAAAGAGGTTATACCCTGGTTAGAACTGCTCCACTTAGCAATACCTTCCCAGTTACCTAGGCCAGGATATGCTGCTAAGTAATAAACTGACCATACAAATGTTGCAAAGAACATGTAAGTCCACCACTTAGGTAGTGGATTATTTAGTTCTTCAATACCATCAAATTCGTGCCCGCAGCTTTCACCTTCTTTTACACCAGTGTAGTTTGTTAAATTCCACACTAGTAATCCAAAAATGATAAATAAGCATGCAAGGGTTAATACAATAACCCATATACTCCAAAAGCTAGTCATTTCTCAGACCCCTTTTCCTCGTTAGAGATTGTATCATTATGTTTTTTCTCATCTTCAAAGATGACATTAGCGGCGTCTTTAAAACGTGTTTTACTACGCTTACTATATGCCCACACAACAATGACAATAAATAGTACTAAAATTACCAGAGTTAAAATGCCTCTGTATGTTCCGTAATCCATAATTAATTACTTCAAGTGCGTGCCAAGTTGTTGCAAGTAAGCAATGAGGGCTTGCATTTCTGTTGCACCCTTACCGTCATTCATAGCATCAACTTTAGCAACGTCAGCGATTAGTTCTTCATCACTACCATATCCTAAACCAGGGTGAGCTGGATTTTGTGGATTAATAGCAAATGTATCACGGAAAATTTTAAGCTTTTTCAGAGTAAGGCTAGTATCAACGCGATCCTCTGCTAACCAAGGAAAACCTGGCATGTTTGACTCAGGAACCACAGCACGTGGATTCACTAAGTGAGCATAATGCCAGTCATCCGAGTAACGTTTGCCCACACGTGCTAGGTCTGGACCAGTTCGTTTAGAACCCCATTGAAATGGGTGATCCCAAACTGACTCACCAGCAACCGAGTAGTGACCATAACGTTCAACTTCGTCACGGAAAGGGCGGATCATTTGTGAGTGACAGTTATAACAACCTTCACGTACATAGATATCACGGCCTTCCATTTCAAGCGCGTTTAGTGGGCGTAAACCATCGACTGGCTTTGTTGTATCATCTTGGAACATCAGTGGAGTTATCTCTACTAGTGCGCCGAAGCTGATAGCAAAAACAGTCAAGATAGCCATAAGGCCGATATTTTTTTCGACTATTTCATGTTTGTTTTGTGAATTATTATTGCTCATCATCTCACTCCGTTATGCTAACTGTGCTTGCGCATCTAATTTCAACGAATCATTCTTCGCAGAAATAGTACGGTAAACGTTATAAGCCATAACCAGCATGCCTACCACGATGAACACACCGCCTAGGAAGCGCATAACATAGAATGGATGTGATGCTTGAAGTGACTGCACAAAGCTGTACATTAATGTACCGTCAGCATTTACTGCGCGCCACATTAGACCTTGCATAACCCCTGAAATCCACATTGCTACAATGTATAAAACAACACCTACAGTATGTAACCAAAAGTGTGTGTTAACCAGTTTAATACTATACATACGACCTTGAGAAAATAATGCTGGGATAAGGTGGTAAATAGCACCGATAGAAATCATCGCAACCCAACCAAGTGCACCAGAATGAACATGACCAACAGTCCAATCAGTGTAATGAGAAAGGGCATTTACAGACTTGATCGCCATCATCGGGCCTTCAAAGGTAGACATACCATAGAAAGACAATGAAACAACTAAGAAGCGTAGTACTGGATCAGTACGTAGTTTGTGCCATGCGCCAGATAGCGTCATGATACCGTTGATCATACCACCCCAAGAAGGAACGAATAAGATGATTGACATAACCATACCTAAACTCTGTGTCCAATCAGGAAGTGCAGTGTAGTGTAAGTGGTGAGGGCCTGCCCAAATATAAAGTGATACTAAAGCCCAAAAGTGAACAACAGATAAACGGTAAGAATAAACTGGACGACCTGCTTGTTTTGGTACAAAGTAATACATCATACCTAAGAAACCAGCCGTTAATAAGAAACCTACAGCGTTATGACCGTACCACCACTGAACCATCGCATCTACTGCACCTGCGTAGATTGAGTATGATTTAGTTAACGATACAGGCACAGCCATACTATTTACAATGTGAAGCACTGCAACAGTAATGATAAAGCCAGCATAAAACCAGTTAGCGACATAAATGTGCGATACTTTACGCTTAGCTATGGTGCCCATAAACACAACCGCATAGGTAACCCACACTACAGCAATTAAGATATCGATTGGCCACTCAAGCTCAGCATATTCTTTTGAACTTGTTATACCTAGAGGTAGAGTGATAACCGCAAGTACGATAACTAACTGCCAACCCCAGAAGGTAAAGGCGGCTAATTTGTCTGAGAGAAGGCGCGTCTGGCAAGTACGTTGCACGACATAATATGATGTCGCGAATAGTGCACTTGTACCAAATGCGAAAATAACTGCGTTCGTGTGTAACGGACGTAGTCGAGAGTATGTTAACCATGGTGTATCAAAGTTAAGTGCTGGCCAAGCTAATTGGGCAGCAATCAGAACCCCAATACTCATGCCAACGATGCCCCAAATCACTGTCATAATAGCGAATTGGCGTACAACCTTATAGTTGTACTCAGTTTGTGATGCTACTGTTTGGCTCATTTTCTGGCTTCCGCTGCAATAAATGCGTTTAGAAATGAATTACCCACTATATAAAGTGGGGCCTACTATTATTCTTAAGTATGTTATCAAAAACCCTCAAAGCTTTGACTGCTTCAGAAAACAAACTCGAGAAACCCTTATTTTTGCGGGGAAATGATAAAATTTTTGGCCTAAAAAAGATAGGTCAATTGCATAAAATTATGACATCAATCAATTTTTCACATGCAGTTGGTTATTTTTTGATGCACTTTTGTACATTTGTGTAAGAATTTAGTTCTGTGGTTGTATTTTAACACTGCGCTGATTAGTATCAGCCTTTACTTTATCTAGGGAATATTATGCCAATTAAGCTTTTAGTTGTGTTTTTAAGCGTATTGAACCTGTTAATTGCATGTGGCCCACAATCGCTAAGTATAGAAGAGCAACGCCAAGGTGCAAGCTGTCAGCCAAATCAGTTATGCGAGTATGATAATCAGGTGAAAATTTGGTTGAGTGAGCAACAAATAACGCCAGAAACGCCTTTTGAGATAAATTTATCGTTACCAAGCTCATTGTTAGTTCACAGTGCAAAACTTGAAGGCATCACTATGTATATGGGATATATTCCGGTGTTGTTTGAGCCGCTTGACGATATTTTAGTCGCACAAAGTATGGTTGGTATTTGTTCCGAGCGCAATATGACCTGGAAATTGACACTCGAAGTTAAAAATCCACAGGGTCAACTTAAACATGTATTTTATTACTTTGATGCGACTTATTGATATCAGTTTAATCCATATTAAATCGGAGTGTTGGTTAAGAAAGCTGCTATCCGAAGCTTAGGGCATAGAGTTGCAAATGTCCGTTATCACTTATTCTGCCTATCCAAACACGCTATTTTTGTTACCTTCATTTGCTAAGTATTAGCTGACTTAATGCATTAACAATGCACTGGACCCATTTCTTAATTGATCCTTTAACGGTTCAAAACACTTCAAAGCAATATTTACTGAAATAATACGCTGAATATTAAGTTGAGTATCTATTTGTAAATCAGGGTTTCTAGTTTGAGTCTCGCCTTGAATTTTTATATTTTCAGTTAAATTTATAGAGTGCGCATAAAACCACCTTATTTTGACATTAAGCTGCAATGAACAAAGCTAAACCCCACTATATTGCTATCAAAAAAGTTGCATAGAGCTTAAATACGCAAAATTATTGCATAACTATGGTTAGCAGTTGTTGGTCAGTTTTGCAGTTTTAATAAAATGATGTGATTAACTTGTGAAATTTTCTGATTTAGGTATTTTTATACGTTAATTACATATAATTACAAAGTCCATTAGTTTGATTTCATACATGTTTAAAATGTTTTTCTTCGCACTTAAGTGTTTGAATGTAAGGTGTATTAACTAGTTAACAATGAAACATTCATTAACCAATGTACCTATTGCGGGTTTATCAATAATTGCGAAGGTAATTATTAACCGCTCATTCAGATTTCATTCAGTTAAGTCCGCCTAAGTTGCCCTCGCTGACTCGATATTCTCAAATAAAACGAGCGCTACCTGAGCAAGGTATTTCTCCAACAAGTAGGGTTTCACATGAAAAAATCTATTATCGGTTTAGCTGTAGTTACAGCTATCCCTATGTTTTCAACAATGCAAGCAGTGGCTGCGGAAGATGGCGCCCAATCAATTGAAAAAATCCAAGTTACGGGCTCTCGCATTAAGCGTTCAGATATGGAAAACGCTAGCCCAGTTACATTAATTGGCGCAGATGATATTAAAGCAATGGGTGCCACAAGCATCGATAGCGTATTACAAAAAATGACCGCCACAGGCGGTGCAATGACAAACCCTGGCGTTAACAATGGTTCTGGTGGTAATGCACGTATTGATTTACGTGGACTAGGTTCTAGTAGAACATTAGTACTTGTAAACGGTCGTCGTATGATTGCCTCAGGTACTGGCGCTGCATCAACTGTTGACCTAAACACGATCCCTGTTTCAATGATCAAATCTGTAGAAGTACTTAAAGATGGTGCATCTGCTGTATATGGTACGGATGCGGTTGCAGGTGTTGTGAATATCATCCTAAAAGATGATTTCGAAGGCCTTGATATGAACGTCAACTCGGCAATCACAGGCGAAGGCGATGCAACTGAAAGTTCATTCGATTTTACAGTTGGTTCTTCATTCGATAAAGGTAACATTGTTATCGGTATGCAGTACACTGACCGTGGTAAAGCAAAGCAATCAGATCGTGATTTCTCAAGTTGTCCTATTGCAGAAGGTGCTAACGGTCTAAATTGTAACGGTGGTTCTCCATACAGCCCAGGTGGCCATATTTGGCAAGGTGGTGTAATTGGTGATGTAAATGAAGATGGTTCAACAGTTGATGCTGATGGTAACCCTGTTACTTCAGGTCTTGCCCCAACCGATGATGGTTTAGGCGGCCTTGGTGGACTCCATCCGTATACAGATTCAGACCTTTATAACTTTGCGCCAGATAGCTACTTATACACGCCAATGGAGCGTTTGAACTTAACTGGCCTTGCAAGTTATGAAATTTCAAACGATACACGTGTATTTACGGAATTTACCTACACAAAACGTTGGTCGCAACAGCAAATGGCTGCACAGCCAGTATGGTTTGATTTCAAGTACAATGAAAATATGGGCGATTCATTACTTGGTCAAACTTATGTAGGTAAAGTTGACCGCAATGGCGATGGTCTTGCAGATCGTGATGCAGACGGTAAATATATTACTGACACATTAAACTACGCATATGGTGATGATATCTCTTATGGGCGTCGTATGTCAGACACTGGCCCTCGTTATTTCGAACAGTCAGTAGACACTGTTCGTGCGGTAATTGGTGCAGAAGGTTTTGTAGGTGATTACTCATGGGATGTGTCAGCTAACTTCGGTCGTAACGATTCTGTTGATAAGACAGCCAACCTTCACAATATGGGTGCTATCCAAGAACAAATCACTGAAGGTACATTTAACCCGCTTGATCAAGCTGCATGGACATCTGAAGATTTCCGTAAAAATGTTTACACTGAAGTAAACAATGGTGGTAGTCAGTTATTTATAGTTTCAGCATCTGTATCAGGTGAAATGTTTGAATTACCAGCAGGTTATGCTGCTTTTGCTGCGGGCGTTGAGCACCGTCAAGAGAAAGCATGGTACACACCAGATTCACTAACAGCGCAAGGCCTTGCAAATGACCCTATGGTTGAACCAACCGCTGGCGGCTTTGACGTAAATGAAGCGTATGTTGAATTTGCAATCCCATTACTTGCTGATGCACCATTTGCTCAAAACGTAGAGCTTAGCGCTGCAATCCGTGCGTTTGATTACAGCACATTTGGTTCTGACGAAACATGGAAGCTAGGTTTAACATGGAAAGCAAATGACGAACTAATGTTCCGTAGTGTAGTATCTACAGCATTCCGAGCACCAACCGTTTCTGAGCTTTATTCAGGTAATTCACCTTCTTTTGAACGTGTAACTTTCCCTGGTGCACAAGATCAAGCTGAAGTAACAGTAGGTGGTAACTCATTACTTACTCCTGAAGAAGCGGATACTTTCACAGCAGGTATCGTATACGAGCCAGAGTGGTTTGACGGCTTCAGCATGACAATTGATTATTACAAAATTGAGATTGATAATGCGATTGCATCAGTTAACGAGCAATATATTGTCGATCAATGTTTAGCAACAACTGCAAATGCTGATTCTGTATTATGTCAGTCAGCTAATATCGGCATGGATAGCACAGGTCGAATTAGTTTCAACAATCAGCTGCAAAATGTTGGTGCTGAGGAAACGTCTGGCGTAGATTTAAACTTATCATATAGCTTTGAAGCTGCAGGCCTTAACTGGAAAGCAGGTTTAGACACTACTTACCTAGACGAGTATGTTGTAACTGTTCTTGATGATACTGTTGATTACGCTGGTTTGATAACTTCAAACATTGGTGGCTATGCAGATCTTAAGTCTAACTTTACACTAAATGCAGCTGGCGATAACTGGGATGCACAGTATCAAGCTCGTTACATCTCTGGTATGGATAGTTACTCATGTATCGGTAAAGACACGTGTTATGCGCCGTCTACACCAACTGTTATCTACCATGACATCAGTGGTTCATACATGATCAATGAAACTGTTGCATTATCTGCAGGTGTAAACAACTTATTTGATAAGCAACCTCCTTACTACACAGGTAATAATGATTCAAACACTGACCCGTACACATACGATGTACTGGGTCGTCGTTTCTTCGCTGGTGTGAATGTTAAATTCTAATTAGTAAGAATATTGGATTCTTATGAAGGCCTAGTTTACTAGGCCTTTTTTATTGAACAAATGAAAGTGTGGCAGTAAACTAGATGCATCTTTTTACTTATTAGGAGAGCTGATTGCTAAAACAGGATGAAAACTTATCCTTTATAATTGAACCTGAATTGAGCCCGCGCTCTGAACAGCGCATTGATATGTACTTTTCTATTCCGAATGAAATGGGCATCAATCCGCAAACGTTAACAGAAGAATCGTATTTTAATAACCACTTCAAATCGTATTTAGCGTATAACGCCAATAATATCCATTTACCTTTAGTGCGCAGTCGCTTTGTTAGTAAAAATAAAGGTGAACAACAAGACTATCGGCAAAACCTCAACTTGTATTGTTATCAAGTCCGCCTAGCGATTGATACTGATATCAAAGATACATTAAAGATTGAAGAAGTTGATGAGTTTTATCAGCGCGCTATTGAATTATGTGAACAAAGTCAAAGCTTACTTAAAAAGCTAAGGCGTTACACACCTGATGATGAAAAACTGATCTCGTTTTATACCAATGCAGATAACTATCTGAGTTGGCATATTGAGCAGTCGTTTTTAAAATTACTTGACGAAGGGCCACGTAGCAGTGATTACGCGAAAGAGCGTAATGATCTGATGAATTTTTGTAAAGCCGAGCAAGATTATCGACATGAGCTGCAATATAACTCGGAATCAACCCTTCAGGATGCAAACCGGATCACCAATAAGATGCGTCTTTTACAGCGTTTGATTGAGCATGGTGTGGTGTTAAATCGTAATACTCGTTACCTTAATAGTTATTTAAAACGATTGGTTAAAGGAACCGTTACAGCGATTATAATGGCGCTTGTTATGGTTGTGGTTCTGAATGCGCGGATCTCATTTACCGAAGTGACTGCAACATTAGTGATCATTTTGGGCGCTATTTACGGGATGCGAGAAATTTTTAAAGAAGACATAACACGAGTTATTTGGCGAGCTATTGTGAAAGGGCGCCCAAAATGGCGATTTCAATTTCGAAATAGTGTTACCAAAGATAAAATAGCTACACAATACATCTGGCTTGAATATACACGCTTTAAACATATTCCAGAGGAGGTACGAAAAATATTTTCAAAACGACGTCAACAAAATAAACAAGCAGCGCAATGGTTGCACTTTGCCAGTGAAATACGGGTTAATGCAAAAGAGTTCTTACCTGGTTATGATAGCTTGCAACAGACCTTGCAGTTTAGTTTAGCGGCGTTTGCGCGGAACTTAAAAAAAGGCGAAGGTAAACTGTATCATCTTGATAATAATAAAATATCTAAACAAAGTGTGGAGCGGCGCTATCAACTAAATGTAGTGCTTTCATATCAAAATGACGAAGAGATAAAGTACCAGCGTTATAAAATCACCTTAAATAGAAGTAAAATAGTTAGCATTGAACTGATTTATAGCGAAATGGAATAAATGTTGTCGTCGATTTTCTTATCTATCAGGTATTATCTCCCTCTTTTTACACAGCTTGAGGGGGAGTGATATGCGCTTTCTGATTTCCAGGATGGCCGCAACCAGTCAATGTCCACCACGTAAACCGATGAGTAAAATCATCTGGTCTTTAATTGGGTCATTTTTAGGCATTTATTTAGTTGCAATAATTGGCAAAAGCTTACAGTTTGATCCGTTAACTAATTTATTTTTAATTGGTTCTTTAGGTGCAACTGCTGTGCTTGTTTACGGTGCGCCATTGGCAGAGTTTTCTCAACCGCGTAATCTTATTGGCGGTCATGTTCTCAGTGCGTTGGTGGGTGTTACTGTGGCAAAACTGCTAACTGCCGATTTAATGTTGGCAAGTGCTTTGGCTGTTTCACTATCAGTTGCGGTTATGCACTTAACGCGTACTTTGCATCCACCGGGTGGCGCTACTGCTTTGATTGCGGTTATTGGTGGTAGCGGTATACAACAGCTAGGTTATTACTATGTCGTAAGCCCTGTATTGTTTGGTACGACAATTATGCTGTTAGTTGGGTTGCTAGTTAATAATTTATCACGTAACCCTAAGCGTCATTATCCTGTCTATTGGTGGTAATAACTGTCAGTAGGTGGCAACATCGTTACTACCTACTGCAATGGTTTATTTTTCTAAACCAGTTTTACTATACAAAGATACTTTGTTTGATACCAAGGTTATTTCAATGTTTTTACTGTCATCGCCCCATGTGCAATTTGTGTGTAGGGTTTTTTCTACACAATTATCAGCGCTTCCTAAAATTGCTTCTACTGCAGTTTTGTCCATGCCAATTTCGATTTTCTCGTAATTATCTAAGTTTACTTTTGAGCAAGCTGCTAGGCTTAATGTTGCAGCAATAATTAAAAGTTTTTTCATTCGGTCATCTTCCTTTATTTAGTGGTTAAATTTTCTAATTTGTACAATCATGCCCATTTTTGGATGATCAAAATAATGAATGTCGCCACTTATCACACGTTTGAATTGTGAGAACCGAGCGTGTTGGATTTCACCAGTTACTTGGATTTCATTTACGTCAAAGCTGGCATTAATAAATAAATAATGGCGCAAATAAATATTAAAAGTGCCATCTAATTCCCACTTATCTGCATTTTGCTCAATTGCAGGGGCTATGAACTGATTAGGACTGACTAAACTAATAAAGTCATTATTTGTATACTGTGGCGTTTGCGCAATCACAGGTGCGTGCAATAATTTACCACCAAACAGTTTAATACTTTCAGAACGAGATTGGCTCGCCCCTTCAAAACGCCACCCGGTGTGAAGTATAGGTTTGAGGCCTTTACGCAGTAGTTCTTGTTGCTGTGATGTAAATTGTAGCTGTTCGGGAGCAAGTAAGTAGGTTTGCTCCATATCATCTTTAACAGGCGCTAATGGGCTCAGTGGTAACACTGAATAACTGCGCAGGTAATCGATGTTGTTATCGCACAAATTAGAGCGGTTTACACCAATCACAGAATCGGTTAACGACTGTGAATTAAAGCGAGTGTCGCCGTTGATACATTCCTGCTTAGCTTGTTCAATATAAAGTGGTGTCAGTAAATCAATGCTACGTTTAGCGTTAATTGGTTCTTTAGCTAAGCTAAAGTCTTCTTGCAAATAAGGGGCTGGGCGCTGTTTGAATATCAGTATTTCTACTTCAAACCAACGTTCTGCAAATGCTGTGCTACTAAATACACAGCATAGTAGGATAAGAGATTTTTTAAGCAACATTAATGGCTAACCTTTTTTTCGAAATCCGCAATCATTGCAGTGACCATTTTTAAGCGTTCGCGGGCATTCGCTTCATTGATCGCAAAGCGCAACTTATTTGCACCATCCATTTTATACACCTTAGGTGCACTTTGTATCAAACCTATAATGAAGCTAGGGTTAACCTTAGTATGTTGACTAAACTCAAAATAGCCACCTTTTGGATTTGCTTCAATTTTTTTGATGCCTAATTCGCTGGCTTTGAGTTTCAGTTGCTGCAAACTAAATAGGTTTTTAGTTGCATCAGGCAGCAGACCGAAGCGATCAATCAGCTCAACTTGTAATTCGTCCATATCATCTAGGTTAGCGCAGCTGGCAACCCGTTTGTAAATACCTAGTCGCGCATTTACATCGTGAATATAATCTTCAGGGAGTAAAGCGGCTAATTTTAAGTCCACTTCACTTTGTTGTTGTAGCAAGTTATCAAGGGTAGGCTCTTTGCCTTCACGAAGAGATTTCACAGCTTGCTCAAGCATTTCCATATATAAGCTAAAGCCGATGGTTTGCATTTGTCCTGATTGATCATCACCAAGCAACTCACCAGCACCACGGATCTCTAAATCGTGGGTTGCGAGTGCAAAACCGGCACCTAAATCTTCCAGTGACTCGATGGCTTCAAGGCGTTTTACAGCATCTTTCGACAGCCCTTTAGGATTACCCGTTAATAAGTAAGCATAAGCTTGATGATGGCTGCGACCAACTCGACCCCGTAACTGATGTAACTGCGCTAAGCCTAGTTTATCGGCTCTATCCATAATAATTGTATTGGCTGTGGGGATATCAATTCCCGTTTCAATGATGGTAGTACATACAAGTACGTTGTATTTCTGGTGGTAAAATTCGCTCATCAGTTGTTCTAAATCACGTTCGCGCATTTGGCCATGGGCAGAAGCGACGCTTGCCTCAGGTACCCACTCACTAATTTCTTCTGCCACGCGGTCAATAGTTTCAACGTTATTATGTAAAAAGTATACTTGGCCACCGCGCTTTATTTCCCGCAATACCGCCTCTCTGATCAAATCTGCATCGCGTTGACGAACAAATGTTTTAACCGCTAAGCGTTTTGCAGGAGGGGTCGCGATGATTGAAAGATCACGCATACCACTCATGGCCATATTTAATGTACGTGGGATTGGTGTTGCAGTGAGTGTTAAAATGTCAACATCGGCACGCAGTGATTTTATCTTCTCTTTTTGACGTACCCCAAACCGGTGTTCTTCATCGACAATGAGCAAACCAAGATCTTTAAAGATAATATCGGCTTGGATCAATTTGTGAGTACCAATGACGATGTCCAAGGTACCTTTAGCCATTTTTTCTAGGGTGTCTTTTTGTTCTTTAGGCGAATTAAAGCGAGACAGCACACCGACTTCAATGGGTAAGTCGGCAAATCGATCTTTAAAGTTTTCAAAGTGTTGTTGTGCAAGCAAGGTAGTTGGTACTAAAACCGCTACTTGTTTATTGTCGTTTACAGCAACAAAGGCGGCGCGCATCGCAACTTCAGTTTTGCCAAAACCTACATCACCACAGACTAACCTATCCATTGCTTGTTTACTTTGCATATCACCTAGCACAGCTTCGATAGCGTTACGCTGATCGTCAGTTTCTTCAAATTGAAACCCATCACTAAATACGCGATAAGCAGCACCATCAAGGGCAAATGCATTACCAGCTTTAGCTTGACGCTGGGCGTAAATATCGAGTAATTCAGCGGCCACATCACGTACCTTTTCAGCCGCGCGTTTTTTCGCTTTCTCCCAAGCATCAGATCCCAGTTTATGCAGCGGTGCACTGGCTTCTTCGCCACCAGAATAACGACTGAGCATATGCAGGGCTGACACTGGCACATACAACTTTGCTTCATTGGCATAGGTAATGGTTACAAACTCAGTGATCAGTCCCGCCGCATCAATCGTCTGCAGACCTTGGTAGCGGCCTACACCGTGGTCCAAGTGTACAATCGGTTGGCCAACTTTAAGTTCAGCTAAGTTACGGATGAGCGCATCTTGGCTAGCTTCGTATTTATGTTTACGACGGCGACGCTGGGATACTTTAATGCCAAGTAATTCTTGTTCAGTAACTATGGATAATGCGGGCTTTGTACCAAGTACTACACTTTGTTCTAGTGGGCTGACAATTAAGCCAACATCGCTACTGCTATTTACAAATTCATCGAATGATGAAAACTCTTTAAACTTTAAGCCGCTGGGTTTAAGTATAGCGAGCAGAGATTCACGGCGACCATCGGATTCTACTGACAGTAAGATACGGCCTTTTTGTTTCTTTTGCGCTGCTACATAATTTATAAATGCTTGATAGGGTTCATGTAGTTTATGATCAATGCGTATTGCGGGTAACTCGCTGGTGACTAGATTTTTATTGCCTGCTTTTGTCGCGAGTTTTGCTTGCGATAACCGAATGCGAGCAAAGTTGCCTAAATTTTCAAACAGTTCATTAATGGGTTGATAAAGTGCAACTGGCTCAAGTAACGGGCGCAGTGGATCGACTCGACGGTTTTCATAACGCACATTAATATCATGCCAAAAATGCTCCGCAGCATCTTCTAAATCTCCTAGTTGCATCACTGTTGCAGTATCTGGCAGGTAATCAAAGATAGTGGCTAATTGCTCAAAAAACAGCGGCATATAATATTCGATACCAGCAGGCCAATTGCCTTTGGTCACTTGCATATACACGGAATCTTGCGATGAGCTGGCACCAAATTTTTCACGGTAGTTTATTCTAAATCGTTCAATATCGGCTTCGTTGGTAGGGAACTCATGAGCAGGTAGTAATTCAATTTTATCGACTTTTTCATCCGAGCGTTGGCTTTCAACATCAAATAAACGAATGGTATCAAGTTCGTCATCAAGAAAATCGAGTCTAAATGGATGCGGACTGCCCATTGGATATAAATCAACAATCGAGCCACGAATGGCGTATTCACCATGCTCCATGACTTGTTGCACATGCAAATAGCCTGCTTGCTCTAAGTTACTGCGAAGTTTGTGGGTATCGAGAATATCACCGACTTTAAAATTAATGGTTGAACCATAAATAAACGAAGCAGGGGCGGTACGTAGCATCAAGGTAGACACAGGCACAATTAATACACTTTGTTGTTCTTTCTTTAAAGTATTTAAGGTGGCTAAGCGCGATGAAATTATATCTTGATGGGGTGAGAAATGATCGTAAGGCAACGTTTCCCAATCAGGGAATATCATTACTGGATGCTCGGGTAGCAAGCACTCCAACTCTGTTTCAAGGCGCAGTGCACTGGGTGTATCAGGGGTAACAATAAGCACTAAGCCATCTTGTTGTTTAACCCCTTGTGCAATGGCAATACTTAAACCACTGCCAGTGAGTTGCCCCCATTGAATTTTATCTTTTTGAGATTTTACCCAAGGCAAGGCTGCCCATTGCGCAAACGCCATTTACTACTCCTTTAATGCGCCTCTACTGAGGCGCTAATTTATTCTTAATCGCGATATATTTTGGTTAAATCGTGGTAATGATCTATACGACGGTCGCGTAGGTACGGCCAAATGCGTCTTACATTTTCAGAACGCTTTTGATCAAGTTCAACAAGTAACAGTTGCTCATCAGTGTTGTTGGCTTCTGCTAGCAGTTCACCTTGAGGACCCGCTATAAAAGAGTTACCCCAAAATTGAATACCTTCACTTTGACCACTTGGATCACTTTCATGACCGACACGATTACAACTAATCACGGGTACGCCATTGGCAACCGCATGTGCGCGTTGCGATATTACCCACGCATCTTTTTGACGTGTTTTCTCGCCTTCGTCATCACGTGGATCCCAGCCAATTGCGGTTGGGTAAATTAATAGTTCAGCACCGGCCATTGCCATTAAACGCGCAGCCTCTGGAAACCATTGATCCCAACACACTAAGACACCAAGTTTGCCGACAGAAGTTTGAATTGGTTCGAAACCTAAATCACCCGGAGTGAAATAAAACTTTTCGTAAAAGCCTGGATCGTCAGGGATATGCATTTTACGGTATTTACCCGCAATTGTGCCGTCTTTTTCAAGCACTACCGCAGTATTGTGATAAAGCCCTGTGGCACGTTTTTCAAATAAAGAGGCAACAATAACAATGCTTAATTCTTTTGCAAGCTCAGCTAAAGTGTCGCTACTTGGGCCCGGAATAGTCTCTGCCAAATCAAATACATCAACATCTTCGGTTTGACAAAAGTACAGACTGCGATGTAATTCTTGTAACACCACCAGTTGTGCACCTTGGCTTGCGGCATCGCGAATACCGGCAATTGATTTTGCCATGTTTTGTGCGGCATTATCACTGTTACTTTGCTGCACTAAGGCAACGGTTAAATTTGCAGGGCTGCTCATAATGATGCTCCAGCTAAAAATCCACGGGGTAATTGCATAGTAATGCAGTGTAAACTACCAAATTGATGAATAATTGGTAAGCAGTTTACGCCTATTATTTGATGCTCAGGGTAGGCCGTTTGAATTTGTGCTAAGGCTAATTCGTCATTAGCATCAGCATAAATAGGCACAAGTACAGCTCCATTAATGATTAAATAATTTGCGTAGGTGGCAGGTAACCTGTCGCCATCATCATTAAATACGGCTTTTGGCCATGGTAAATCAATTAAGGTATAAGGTTTACCTGTTGTTGCTTTAAAACCTTGTAACTGCTTTTCCATGGCATCAAGAGCGCTGAAGTGTTGGTCATTTTTATCATCACACTTTACATACACTAAGGTATCATTAGGCGCAAAACGCACTAAAGTGTCGATATGACTGTCGGTATCGTCACCAGCTAAATAGCCATGATCAACCCATAAAAAGTCGGTGGCGCCAAGTTGTTCACGCAAGCACTGTTCAATGTCTTGTTGGGTTAGATCTGGATTACGATTTGGATTAAGCAAACATTCACTGGTGGTCAATAGTACACCGTGTTGATCAATCTCTACACCGCCACCTTCAAGAACCAAATCAAGCGCTTGGTATTGATTGCGCGTATCGGCAAGTTGTTTAACTAGTACCGCATTAATTTTATTATCTAATTCACTGGTAAATTTATTACCCCAGCCATTAAAGATAAAATCAACAATTTTTAGTTGGCTATTATCAGCAACTGCGGCGCAGGTTAATGGGCCATGATCACGTGCCCACGTATCGTTACAGGGAGTAACAACAAAATGCACGCGGCTCAAATCAACAGCGTTGTTGCGCAATAATTGGCTAATGTGTGTTTTTAAGGCTTCATCATGAGCGATGATCACTAATTGCTCTGCATTACAAATATGCTGACATAATTGCACGTATACAGGCTCTACAGCGGTTAAATTGTCGCACCAATCAGTGGCTTGGTGTGGCCAAGTGAGCATAACGGCGTCTTGCTCAGCCCATTCGGGTAAAAGTCTAAAGTTCATGAATTTAATAAACAAACAAAGGTGCTATTAGTTTAGCATTTCAACTATAGCCAAGCCACTTCAAAATGAGGGTTGCTAGTAGCTATATTATTCTGGTTTTGTTGGCTCTGTTGTGTCTTGGGTATCAAAGTTGTCGCTTTCATGTTGCAGCAGCTGACGCTTTTTCAGTTGTCTGGTTTGTGCATGTAAACTAGCACGTACCACAAGTTCTTGATCAGTATCGCGGATGGCTTTAAAAAGTAGGGTGTATTGGTAGTATTCATCGTCAATCTTATTAACTGCAACTACCTCGGTGTAACAATAAATAGCAGAGGCTTCATGCTGTAAAAATAATTTAGTGCGAAATGCTTGGCCAATAGAGTAGACTTTTGTATCGGTTAGTTTGACACCGCCACCGCCGTAGCTATCACAATAAATGGCGTTATCTTCGGGCTGCTCTGAGGCCAATATATGGCTCATGATCAAGTCGATTTTACGCGATTGTGCTTGTAAAAATACGGCAAGCTCTTGTGCCAAATCACCAAGGCTACGCAATGGTCTTAACGAGCTTTGCTCTAATTCACTAACCTCATTGGCCAATTTAAATAACGGTGGGATATCTGCTTCTAGTTGCGCTAAGGTAGTAGGCACTTTGCTATCGTCAACAGCAAATAAATTTACTCGATTACTTTCATCAATCTGAAAGTACTGCTCAAACTCGGTTAATTTTTCACTATTCATCATAAGGCTCCTCGACGCAATAGTTTAATAGTAGCGCCGACAGTATAAAATTGCTAGTTATCAAATTACCATAAAAAAGGGCAAACCACTGTTTGCCCTTATATTTTTGTAGCTGAGCTTAAATCATAAATTACCCTCTTGGGTGTCGACATGTTCACGCTTGTGGTGGCTTGCAATTTCATCGGATAAATCTGCTCGCGAGCGTTTTTCAGTAAGTTTGCGCTCAGTTAACCAATAAAAGAACAGTGGTACAAAGAACACGGCAAGGAAGGTTGCTGCCATCATGCCGCCCATAACGCCAGTACCAACGCTATGACGTGCACCTGCACCGGCGCCTGAGCTCAATACTAATGGCACTACACCTAAAATAAAGGCCATCGAAGTCATGATGATGGGTCTAAATCGAAGACGGGCAGCTTCAAGTGCTGCAGCGCTTGCGCTCCAACCTTGTTGATGTTTCATCAATGCATATTCAACAATCAAAATGGCATTTTTACTGGCTAAACCAAGTAAGGTCACTAAGCCGATTTGGAAGTACACATCGTTAGTCATGCCTACTAACCAGATTGATACCAATGCGCCAAAGGTTCCAAATGGCAATGCTAGCATCACCGAGAGTGGCAATGACCAACGCTCATACAGTGCTGCAAGGATTAAGAAAACCATGATCACCGCAAGGCCTAAAGCAATTCCTGTGGTACCTGAGCTGCGTTTTTCTTGATACGCAGAGCCGGTCCAGTCGTAGGTCATATCAGGTGGTAATACTGCTTTTGCAATACGTTCAACTTCAGCAATTGCTTGGCCAGAGCTGTAACCGGGTGCAGCATTACCGAGCAGTTTTACCGCAGGCAAGTTATTATAACGATTTAGACTTTCTGGTCCGCGACTATATTCAATATTAGTAAACGCAGACATAGGAACCATAGTACCTTGACTATTTTTTACATAAATTCGTCCAATGTCATCAGGCTTCATTCTAAATTCAGCTTCTGCTGACATAAGTACTTGCCAAGCTCGGCCAAACTTATTGAAGTCGTTCACATAATATGTACCCAGTGTGCCGGCAAGGGCTGTAAAGGCATCGTCAATTTCAATGCCCATCGCGCGGGCTTGTTCACGATCTACATCAACTTTAAGTTGCGGTGCATTTGGTCGCCACAACGTTTGTAGGCCACTTAAAATAGGGCTTTTTTGTGCTTCAGCCATCATTAAACCCATGGCTTGTTGCAGTTTTTCTGGGCCACCTGCGCCTTTGTTTTGAATATAAAATTCAAATCCGCCAGTGCTCCCTAAACCAAAAATAGCAGGGGGGTTAAACGCTAAAACAAGTGCTTCGTTGATATGCGCAGTTTTCATAAACAGCTCATTAACCAAACTTTTAGTATCAATCTCTCGTTCATCCCAATGTTTTTGGGTGACGAATAAGGTGGCTGCACTGTTTTTATAACCGCCGCCAATAAAATCAAAGCCTGTAAATGCCACCACATTTTCATTGGCAGGATTAGATTGTACGGCGCTAATAACTTCAGCCACTACTTTTTCTGTACGCTCAAGGGATGAGCCATCAGGTAAGAAAATAGCTGAAATATAGTAGCCTTGGTCCTCATCAGGCACTAATGAACCTGGAGTGCTTTTCCAAAGGCCAATGGTAATTGACACCATACCAATCATCAGCAATAAACCTAATGCGCCACGGCGCACCATAAAACCAACAGCACCCACATACTTACTGGTTATTTTAGTAAATACACGGTTGAACCATAAAAAGAAGCTTGCGGTTTGTTTATGCTCTTGTTTTAAAATAAGCACACATAAAGCAGGGGTCATTGTTAGTGCAACTATGCCAGATAAGCTCACAGCAATTGAAATGGTGATCGCAAACTGACGGAATAGTTCGCCAGTTAAGCCACCTAGAAATGCAATTGGCACAAACACTGAGCAAAGTACTAGAACAATAGCAACAACAGGTCCTGATACTTCTTTCATTGCTTTTATTGCGGCTTCATGGGCGCTCACATGCTCTTCGTGCATGATACGCTCTACGTTTTCAAGTACCACTATGGCGTCATCCACTACGATACCAATAGACAGTACCATACCAAATAAAGTCAATGAGTTAATAGAATAACCAAGCATATACATGCCAGCAAACGTACCAAGTAATGACACCGGTACGGCAAGAGTTGGGATCAGTGTGGCGCGCCAATTTTGTAAAAATAAGAACACCACTAAGAAAACCAGCACCATTGCTTCAAGTAGTGTTTTCACTACTTCGCGGATCGAGACTTCAACAAAACGGGTGGTATCGTACGAATTTAAGTGAGCAAGTCCAGTGGGAAATTGCTGAGTTAACTCTGCTAATACGCCATTAACTTCTGCTGCTACATCAAGTGCATTGGCACCAGGTTGTAGGAAAATACCTAATAGTACTGCTTCTTTGCCGTTGATAGTGCCTCTGAAGTTATAATCTTTTGCACCAAGTTCAACACGGGCAATGTCTTTTAAACGTAAGCTACTGCCATCAAGGTTTGAACGAATAATGATTTCTTCAAATTGTTCAGGCTCTGATAAACGCCCTTGAGCGGTAACACTGTAAACCAGCTCTTGCGCTGATTGTGAAGTGGGGGTTGCACCAATCGAACCTGCTGCATATTGAGAGTTTTGGCTGCGAACTGCCCCTGCGACTTCTTCAACAGTAACACCGAGCTGACTCATTACATCAGGGCGCAGCCAAATACGCATGGCGTAATCTTTCGCGCCAAAAATTTGTACGCTCGTTGTACCAGGAACACGTTTAATACGGTCTAAAATATTCAGGGTGACATAGTTTGAAGTCCATAGACTATCACGAGTGCCGTCCGGTGAATAAAACGCATGAACTTGCAAAAAACTCGATGAACCTTTTTGCACCACCACGCCTTGGCGCCGTGTTTCTTCAGGTAAACGAGCTTCAACTTGCTTTACACGGTTATTGACGTTAACTGCTGCTTGGTCAATATCGGTGCCAATTTCAAACGTTATTTCAATGGTTGTTGCACCAGAGCTTGTCGAGGTTGAAGACATATACATCATGCCTTCAACACCGGTAATCGCATTTTCAATCGGCGCGGCTACGGTTTGTTCGAGTACTTCAGCCGACGCACCCGGATAGGCTGCTGTCACTTGCACAACGGGTGGGGCAATTTCAGGGTATTGTGCGATCGGCAAGCTGCGCATGGCAGCCAGGCCCGCCAGCACAATAACAATTGAGATCACAAACGCAAAAATAGGTCTGTCGATAAAATAACGAGAAAACATAAAACTCCCTGCGCCTATTCTGCGCTTACGTTGTTTGTTGCATTGTTAACGGCCACTGGCATGCCCGGGAAGAAAATCTTTGCAATACCATCGATGATCACTTCATCGCCTTGCTGTATGCCTGATTTAATCAACCAAAAGTTTTTATCACCTTGATTATCTGGCTTTTGGATCCACTCACCTACTTCAACGGGAGCTGGGCGCGCAATCGTGCCGCCTTGTTCATTTTTAGCGACTACATAAACAAATTTACCAGTGCCATTATCAAGTACCGCACGTTGCGGTATTACAAATGCATTTTTGCGTACCGCACCACTTAACATAACTCGCACAAATTGACCTGGGCGAAGTTCAAAATCAGTGTTGGGGATAATTGCTTGTAGTTCGCTGGTGCCGGTATTTGGATTAATACGTACATCAGAGAAGTTAACTTTGCCACTTTTATTGGAGAGTGAACCGTCTTGTAATTTTATGCTCGTGTGCCACTGACCTTTTTCTGGCAGCGTTAAAGAGCCATTTGCAACATCTTGACGCATTTGTAATTGTTCACGCTCAGAAATACCAAATCGTAAACGAATAGGATCAAACTGGGTAATTTGCGTTAATAATAGATCGGGACCTGATACAAAAGTGCCTACCGACACAAATTCACGGCCCACCACCCCAGCGACAGGTGCTTTTACTTGCGCATATTGTAAATTCAGTTGGGCTTCTTTTAATGCAACTTTCGCGGCCTCTAACGTCGTGTTAGCAATATCTTGGGTGGAGCTGGCGTTATCGTAATCTCGTTGTGAGACTGATTTCTCAGCACGTAGTTTGGCTAATCGTTTCACTTCACGTTCGGCTTGCACTAAAGATGCTTTTGCACCATTAAGAGCAGCTTGCGCGCTTTCAACCGCCAATTGGTAAGGGACTAAATCTATAGTGAAAAGTGACTGACTTTGCTTAACTGTCTGGCCTTCATCAAAGTTACGAGATTCTAGGATCCCCGTTACTCTGGCACGTACTTGAACTTCTTTAGAACCTGATAAGGTTGCCGGTAGTTCAATAGTGAATGGGGCATCTTCATAGGTTGCTATAGTTGTTGCAACAGCTGCTGGATGCATTGCTGCTTGCTCAGTTTTAGGTGCTTCACTACAACCTTGTAGAAACAGCGAAGCCGAAGTAAATAAGAATAAAGATAATTTTGATAGTGCGAAAGACAGACGCATGGTTACTCCACAGTTCCAATTGTTAAGTATGAATAATTTATAATGTTTTATAAGCTAAAAGCATGGCTTACGTGGTGCTTAATCCGTATAGCTTAGTTACATACGAGTGTATACCTTAAATTTTTACAGGTACAGGCTCGTGTTTATTTTTCAGTATTTTTTAAAGCACAAAGTAGTTTGATACCTTAGAATTTAGATATTCTGTAAAGCTGTTTATAAAGTAATGAAGTCATTATTTTGTATGACAATAGCTTAATTATGAAGTGCTGTAAGTGCTTTGTTAGCGAAACAGCTTTAATAACCACAAAATTAACAAATTGCCTTGTAATTGGCGCTAAAACTCGTACCCTAGGCGTAATAATAATAGCAAGGGTAAAGTTAATAATGACGCGCAAGCCGACATTATCTACAACATTTATTGATCTGTCTTCACAGTTGCGACGTTTTGTTTCGCGCATTGTACAACCAGATGATGTGGAAGATATAGTACAAGAAACCTTTGTTAAGAGCTATCAAGCTGATTTAAAACAAGATATTAAATATACACGCAGTTATATGCTAAAGACTGCCAAGCATTTGGCGCTTAACCATATTGCTAAATGGGATAATCAGCATTGTGATTCATTAGATACCTCTGATGATTATCAGCAGTCGTTGCGATCTATGCAGCTTGAGGATGAAGTGACCTCAAAAGAGCGCTTTTTACTGTTTTGCCGTGCTACTGAGCAACTAAGCCAGCCAGTACGAAAATGTTTTATTTTAAAGAAAGTATATGGCATGAGCCAAAAAGAAATCGCAGCGCAAATGAAGTTAAGTGAAAGTACGGTTGAAAAACATATTGCCAAAGGTTTGTTACAATCTATGCGCTACATGCAGCAACATGAGCAGTTAGGTGAGCACAGCAGTGCCACTATTGAACCTGCCAGGAGGGTGGGAAAATGAGTAATATTCATCAATTTTCGTCTAAAGGTGCTATTCAAGCAGATGCCAGTAGTTGGATAAGTGCTATGGATAGGGGCTTATCAAAGCAAGAACGTATGCAATTTCAGCACTGGGTGCAACAAAATAAAGCCCATCAAGATGCGGTATTTGAGTTAGCCCAGTTATGGGATGAACTGAGCGTATTAAATGAGTTGAGTAGCTTATTTCCCAATAAAAACAGCATCAATAAGCCTGCCCGCAGAGAAATTAATTTTTCGATTGCGGCAAGTGTCTTTGCCGCATTGCTAGTTGCCAGCTTTATATTTGTTGGTATTGAGCAGTGGCCAACAACACCACAAGAACAAGCCAAGTACAGTAAAATTTACCGTACTAAAGTCGGTGAGCAAGCAACGTTTGTGCTACCAGATAGTACGATTGTGCAATTAAATACCAATAGCTTATTAGAAGTTGCGTATACAAAAAACCGCCGACAATTGATTTTAAGTCGAGGCGAAGGACGTTTTAATGTTGCTAAAGATGCCGCACGTCCATTTACGGTGATGGCAGGCGATAAGTCATTTACCGCACTGGGGACTGTTTTTAATGTGCAACGTAATGCAGCATCGGATCTTGAGCTGGTTGTTACTGAGGGTAAAGTGATGATCACGGATCCTTCGGTTGCCGTAAATGCTGATGATTTTGTACAATTACAAAGTGCTAGTAATGATACAGACAGTGTGAAAAAAATTAATGCTAGTATTGTTATCTCTGGCGAAAAAGCATTAATTAAAGAAAGTATTACCAAGCCAATCAAACGGTTAACACAAGATGATGTACAACGGGATCTGGCATGGCAACAAGGTATGCTAATTTTTAATGGCGAGTCGTTAAGCGAAGCACTGCAAGAAGTGAGTCGCTATACCGCAACGCGTTTTGAACTTGCTGATCCTGCATTAGCTTCTTTAAAAGTGGCTGGGGTGTTTAAAGCCGGTGATATTATCGGTTTACTTGATAGCCTGCGCATCAATTTAGCCATTGAGCATGAACGTTTAGGTGAACATATCGTAAGCCTAAAACACGGTGATCACAGCTAAGCTTTATGCTTGCTCTTTGATTTAAAGTGTCAGAAGTTACAATGGTAAATATAAAAAGTAAAAAAATAATTAATAAAAAAATAGGATTGTATAGCGGATTATTCTTTCTCAACTGTTTGTATAAGTTGCGCAGTAACCAAACGTATCCAATTTGTGGGTTAATTGTATTAGCACCTTTAGTATTTAGCCTAAAAGTTCAGGCTGAGGCTGCAAATCCACAGATGGTACAATTTGATATAAAAGCGCAGCGAGCAGATCAAGCATTGATAGAGTTTGCAAAACAAACAGAACAAACCGTGGTTTTTTCGTTTGATTTAGCAAAACAATACCAAGCTCAATCAGTGTATGGTTATTACACTCAGTTAGAAGCGCTTAGTACAATGCTGAAAAATACTGAACTCGATGCGGTTGTTGATCAAAATGGTTTACTGAGTATAAAACTCAAACAAATCAATAGGAATGATAACAACATGAGAAAGCTTTCAGGGGTCAGTGCTGCTGTAATACCACTTTTAATGGCAACCAATAGCCAAGTTGCTAATGCACAAGAACAAGCCGCTCAAGAAAATATTGAAAAAATCGCCATCGTTGGTAGCCGTGTAGCAGGGCGTTCGGTCGAAGACTTACCCGTACCTGTTGATATTTTAAGTGCTGAAGCGCTAGAAAATACCGGACAAACAGAAGTCGGCCGTATGTTACAAGCTATCGCACCGTCTTTTAACTTTTCAAGTTCATCGATCAGTGACGGTACTGATGCACTACGACCTGCTACTTTACGTGGCTTAGGGCCAGATCAAACATTAGTACTTATCAATGGTAAACGTCGTCACCAAGCCAGCATTATCCATATTAATACATCTGTAGGTCGTGGTACCGCAGGTACAGATATGAATGCGATCCCAGCTGCTGCAATTAAACGTATCGAAGTATTACGTGATGGTGCGGCTGCGCAATATGGTTCAGATGCGATTGCGGGTGTTATCAACATCGTATTTAAAGATGCTGATGAAGGCGGTAAAGCCGCGGTTAACTATGGCCAGTATTCTGAAGGTGATGGCGAAACCGTTACGGTTGATTTTAATAAAGGCTTTGCTTTAGGCGATGATGGTTATTTAAATACCACTATCAACTACCGCGACCGTGCACCTACAAATCGTGCCGGTTTACATGGCTCTTGCCAGTTTTATGGTTGCACAGAGCTTGATGATGGCACGCTGTTAGCGGGCGATCCTCGTGAGCTGACTGCACCACGTGATACGTTTAGAATTGGTGATGCAGACTCGCAACAATTTGCTTTAACGGTGAATACCGGTTATGAACTTGCTGGTGGTGAGCTCTATGGCTTTATTACTTATTCAACCCGAGATAACGAATCAGCGGCGTTCTTCCGTCATAATGCCAATGCTGATGGCAACCCAGTTTTACAAGATGGTGATGCGGTGATCCCGATGGGCTTTTTGCCAATGATCAACACCACCATTGATGATATCTCGTATAACTTTGGCTTTAAAAAAGAGTTTGATAATAGCTCTAGTCTTGACCTGTCATACACCTATGGTGAAAACAGCATCGATTATACCACTAGTGACACTATCAATGGTTCATACGCTAATTTATTACGTTATGATCAAGGTTTAAGTGCTGATGATATTCGTGCCACTATTCCTCGCCAAGCGTATGCGTATGGCATGGAGTTATCACTGCAAACAATCAATCTTGATTTTACACAAGACTATGATAATTTTTCACTGGCAATGGGTGCCGAGCTTCGCACCGATGAATATCGTATTTTAGAAGGCAGTGAATACGCTTACCGTGATTATGATACTAATAATGGTGTTAATATTTACGATGGTATGAGCGGTGGTATTGGCAGCGAAAATGCAGCAGGTGGTACACAAGGTTTTGGTGGTTCATCGCCGGAATCTTCTGTGGATGAATCACGTGATGTGATTTCGTTTTACCTTGATGCTGAAACTTACATTATTGATGATGTAATTATCTCTGGCGCACTGCGTTACGATAACTACAAAGGCTTTGGTGATACGGTTAACTTTAAGTTAGCGGGTAACTGGTCGGTGACTGATGACGTTTCACTGCGCGGTGCGGTGAGTACTGGTTTTAGAGCACCATCAATGCAGCAATTGTATTTCAATAATATCAGTACCCAGTTTGTAGTTGGTCCTAATGGCGATCTAATTGCAGAAGAAGTTGGTACTTTTAGAAACGACAGCACGCTTGCACAGAGTATTGGTATTCCAAAACTTAAAGAAGAAAAGTCACAAAACATGAGCTTAGGTATTGTGTATAACGTGACGGATAATATTAATGTTACCGTTGATTATTATTCAATTGATATTGACGACCGTATTGTGATCAGTAACCGTTTAGGTAAAGAGTTGTCATCAACGCTAGATGCTGCATTGGTTAGTTCTGGCGCAGGTGCAGGGCAGTTTTTCTTAAATGGTGCAGATACCGAAACGCAAGGTGTGGATTTTGTTGCGACATGGAACACGGAAGGCTTAGGCGGTACCCTAGATTTTACATTAGCGGCTAACTTTACTGAAACCGATGTGGTTGATTTATTTACTCCTGCGGGCAGTGGTTTGGAAACGATCCCTGTCGAAGATGTATTTTCTTCGCAAGAAACCTCAATCATCGAAGAATGGCAACCACAAGACAGAGTAAACTTAAGTGCATTATATCGCCTTGAAGATTGGACGGTAAACTTATCGCTCAATCGTTATGGCGAATACACGGTTGAAGATGGCGGTCGCCAGACTTACGGCGCTGAAATTCTTACCGATGTAAAAGTAAACTATTTTGTAACAGATAACTTGTCACTAAATATTGGTGCAAACAATTTATTTGACGTTTACCCTGATAAAAATACCATAGGTAATTCTCGCTCAGGCACAATTGTTGATGCTTCTGGTAATACTATTATCAGTTCAACCGGTGTATTTGAGTACTCACGCCGTTCAGCACCATTTGGTTTTAACGGTGCTTACTACTATGTAGGTGCTGAATACCGATTCTAAAATAACTTCTCCTACGTTATTTAGTTTTGAAGGGCCGTCTGGCCCTTTTTTTGCTTTTAGTGTGATGTGAGTGCAATGGGGTAGTTATCATACTCTTTGATATTATTCATTACTGTCATTAAAGTTTGATGCGTACTGTTTTCGTCAGCGGCTATTTGTACTGTGGCGATATTATACTTCGCAGCAAACATCGCAAGGTTAGTGGCAACTTGGTTTAAGTCAATTAATCGCCCCGCAAAATACACCGCATTGCTTTGGTCAATACTAAAATGAGCACTTTTAGTTTGTTTATCAATACTGGGTTTATCTACAGGCCGTTGCAGCTCTATTGCCACAGGTTTTACAAATGAAGTTGTAACAATAAAAAATATTAAAAGTATAAATACAATATCAAGCATCGGCGTCATATCAACGTCAGCGTTTTGTGGGTTTACATGTTGTTTATTTCTCATAATGGAACCTTGTTATTTTTGATAAAATGCTGCGGCGCCACAGCGGGATAGTAGGTACCTATTAATAAGCCTAGACGATTAAAATCATGCTGTGGTTAAATAAATATGCTATTTTTATTAATTATTTGCATTGTTTTGTTATAAAAATCATTTAACTATAATTATGAGCATAAAAAAGCCCAGCGCGTGGCTGGGCTTTCATTTAAGCATTGTGGTTAATGCTTCTGCATACGGCTCATTTCCGTATGACAGCTTTGCATGGTCAGTAATACTTTAGCGAGGGCGGCTTCACAATCGTGCGGTTGTGGTTTTTTCATGGCAGCTTTAATTTCTTCAAGTGTTTTATCTTCCACTTCTTCAAGCTCTTTGACATAAATTTGATCGTTGTTGGCACTAAATTTTGTGATCAGTGCGGTATATGCTCGGCGAGCTTCAACAGCAAAAGACGAACCATCTTCTCGTTCACCTTGCTGATTAATAGCGTAAGGCTGTAGGTTTTCAACGCTGACTTTACGTGCGTCTATCATACGCTGAAATAGCGCACCAATGGCTGGATCTTGTACTTTTTCCTGCGCCTTTTCATAAAAGTCGATGCCGCTGTTCATTACTTGGATAATGTCAGTGATATGATTTACTTCGTTTCCTTGCTGGGCATTCATAATATTGACCTCTTTAAGTTAAATGAATATTAAAGTTCAAGTAACTTAAAGCAATTGCCATTCCATTTTTAAATTATTTTAACATCATGATTATTAATACTTTTAAATTGATTTTTGCTTACTTGAAAATACCAGTAAGCAAATTTTACAGGGCTTTTGTAAGAGCGTTACTTTAATTCATCTGCAACTTCGGCTACTTTTTGGCGTAACCAAATATGACTGGCATCTCTGTGAAGTAATGGGCTCCAAATCATATCTAACTCAAATGGTGGTATAGGGAAGGGAGGCTCCAGAATTTGCAAACCGGGATCATCTAAATAAATATTAGCGGCTTTTGAAGGGAGTGTCGCAATCAGGTTCTTCTCTTTCGCTAGATGTATTGCAACGTGGTAATTACGGGTGAATGTGGCAATATTTCGGTGTTTACCAAAGTGGGCGAGCGCTTCATCAACCCAGCCAAGTTTTTGTACGTCTTTAGGATCCATACCAACCCCGACACCAAAACCTGTTTTACTTACCCAAATATGCCGAGCTTTTAAATAACTATCGAGGCTAAAATTTTCAATGATCGGGTTGTCAGCTTTTACTAAACAACAAAAGCTATCTTTCCAAATACGTTTGTGATGAAACGACTGCGGTAGGTTTTCGAAACGATTTATTGCCATATCAACTTTACCGTTTTCTACATCATGAAAAGTAACATCACTTGGAGTGAGAATATCGAGTGTGGTATCCGGCGCTTCATCGTGTAATTTACTCAGTAGCTTAGGTGCTAAGGTGCTGGCAGCATAGTCACTGGCCATAATCCTAAATACCCGTTTGCTTTGGCTGGCCTCAAATTCACGGTTTGGTGCAAGCGTTTCTTCTAATGTCATTAAGATGCCACGGATCACCGGCTGCAATTCAATAGCTCGTTCAGTGGGCACCATACCATCACTGGTGCGTACTAAGATCGGATCGTTAAACAGGTTACGTAAACGTTTTAAACCATTACTCATTGCCGGCTGTGTAATGCTAAGCTGGTTTGCGGCGCGAGTAACATTACATTCGCGTAATAAGGTGTCGAGATAAACGAGTAAGTTTAAATCTATTTTACTGATATTCATTGTGTGTCCTTTCGTCTACCATTGATGGATAAAACGCTGCGCTGCTGGATAAGGGTAGATGTGGCTAACGACCCCTGCTTTTATATTTCGTTGCGCTTGCTGCCAAAATGCGACGTCTAATAGTTCTGGATGTGTTTGGCTGAAAACTGCTTTGTATTGCGGGTTTGGCATTACAAAAGTGCATAACTGCTCTGGAAATACATCTTGTGGTGCCACAGAGTAACTTTGCTCATTGGTTAAGTAGTCATCATAACTTTTTGCTTTAGGCAATGCCCTAAAGTTCATGTCTGTTAAATATTGCACTTCATCATAATCATAAAAAATAATGCGTTTGTGTTTACTGACACCAAAGTTTTTAAGTAACATATCGCCTGGGAAAATATTAACGGCGATCATTTCCTTGAGTGCTTGGCCATATTCTGCAATGGCAACAGCGGCATCTTCAGTATTAGCTTTTTCTAAATATAAATTCAGTGGCGTCATGCGTCGCTCAATATACATATGTTTGATGATCAGTAAGTCGCCTTCGATGATCATTGATGAACCAATAGTTTGTTTAAGCTGTGCAAGCAATGTAGCGTTAAAACGCGCAACAGGGAATACGACGTTAGAATACTCTATGGTATCTGCCATACGACCAACCCGATCATGGCTTTTAACTAATTGGTAGCGTTTGAGAACGGTATCGCGGCCAAATGGTTTACTTTCACCAAATTTGTCTTTAATTATTTTAAATACATAATCAAATGAAGGTAGGGTAAATACCATCATCACCATGCCCGGTGTGCCAGGGGCAATCACAAAATCATCACTGGAGCGTTGTAAATGGGTTAAAAACTCGCGATAGAACTCGGTTTTACCTTGTTTATGAAAGCCAATGGCATTGTAAAGCTCTGCTAAGGTTTTGTTGGGCATTAGTTGGTTTAAAAACCGAACTAATGCGGAAGGAGCGTGGGTTTCAACCATAAAATAAGCGCGAGCAAAGCCAAAAATAACCCGCATTTGCGATGAGTTAGTCAGTAAAGCATCGAGATACAGACCTTGCTCTTGATGATGTAACACCGCAATAATAAATGGCTGCACACCACTTTGTGATACCACACGGCCGACAATATAGGCTGCTTTGTTGCGATAAAACGGCGTTTGTAATATGTCAAAGCGCATTTGCCACGCACGGTGATGGGTGTCGGGTGCTTGTTTATAAAACGCCTTTACTAAAAGTCGTATATCGCGCTCTAAATTAACAAAATCGGCTTTAAAATCAAATTGATTAATTATTTTACGGATAGTGGGCTTTAAGCCGTCTACAACAGGAAAGTAGCTGCGGTATTCTGCTTCTACAGGAAGCGCAGGGGCATCTGCTAAGGTGGCTTTTACAAAAATAAAATCATTATTAAAATAACGTCGATGAAATAAGCGGCAAAACACAGAGTTATAAAATGTTTCGGCTAATTCTGCTTGTGGATGAAACGTTAAAAAGTGCTGGTAGATTTGTTTTGTTTGCAGCCAGAGTGATTCATCCAGTTGATTGGCTAATTGCTGATTTTGTAGTTGCTGGGTGGTTTCGTTAACCCGATCATCGTAATAAGTGATCCGCAAGCGACTAATGTCGTGCATTTTTGTCCAGTTTTTATTTGCAAATGCCAGAGGTGCTTGTGCGGTGATCTGCTGAAATAATTTATAATGCTTTTTAAAGCCATTTAAAATTAGCTCGGCAATGTTTTGTGGTTGCATGAACGGGTACTCCAAAATGACCTGTAGAGTATATGCTCTACACATGTTAAGAGTATGCTAAATATTGGTAAAACCCAATAGTTTATTCATAACGTTTCAGTTTTTTTTCGAGTGCGGAGAGCTGTTTGTTGGTCGTTTTGGTGTTTTTGGCAAACGTTTTATTGATCACTTTTAGCTGCTTTTTTATCTCTTTACTAAGCTTTTTTTTATCATCATCACTCATTAAACGATTAAGCCGTTGCAGTTGCTCGTATTCAGCGCGATCACGGTCACGACTCAAAATGGCGAGTTTATATTTAACGCTGCGTATCTCAGCGTTGAGATTACGAATAATTTGTTCACGCTCAAGAGAATTAAGCGCTTTGACATGATTTACATTGGCCGGAGTGACGTTGGGCGACACTGCTATTTTATGTTGCGTTGCCTGCCCGCCACAGGGAAATTGGCTAAAAGTAGTACCTCTGTCGGTTACGCACTTGTAATATTGATCTGCGGAAGCCGCCTGATCAGCAACAAATAGCAAACTAATAAAAATAACGAAAAGAGTACACAGTTTCATTACGCTAGCCTTCCCTAGTTAGGGCATAATCATATACAAAAACTATAACCTAACTTGGGTAAATTGCCAGTGGCAGTTATTCGGTAAAGGTTTTTAGCTTTTTAATGCTTTGTGCTAAAAACGGAATATCTAAACCTTGCTCTATTGAAAAGCCTTGAGCAGCAGAGATATTTTTATAATTACCATCAGAATCAATTAATGTAATACGGTCTTTCTTATAGGCAATAAATACGCCTTGCGAATAATTAACGCCCATATCGCCTTTTTTGTTATACAGATTAACGCCTAGCATGCTTTGCTTTGCGATATCAGCACAATTTAAATATTGGCCAACGCTTGTGGCAATTAAATCGCTTGGCTGGATCAAGCCTTCAGTGCGGGTTACTTTTCTATCCGTGCTGTATAAAGATGAAGCACTCACAATACCGTGATCAACATCGGCTAAACTAAATGCAAATACTTGATTGACTCCCTCTCGAAGCGCAGTGTTTTCATCGGCTTTAATGATACGAATTGCTGCATCACCCGCTGTTGTATTATTGATATAGTTAAAATCATCAAAGCCACTGACACTAATACTACGACGATTACTTTGCCACACCGGCAATG
Source organism: Pseudoalteromonas sp. SR41-4 (assembly GCF_014163985.1). Classification (NCBI taxonomy): domain Bacteria; kingdom Pseudomonadati; phylum Pseudomonadota; class Gammaproteobacteria; order Alteromonadales; family Pseudoalteromonadaceae; genus Pseudoalteromonas; species Pseudoalteromonas sp. SR41-4. The sequence goes on from NZ_JACJEI010000003.1 coordinate 67,744, forward strand.
TTTGCTCTGTCATTAAGGCTGGCTTGTAGTATGCAGGTAAACCGTAAATCAAGCTAAATAGTACATCTTGATGGTGAACGGGTTGTAAAAACTGCTCTGTTTTATTTAAATTTTTGTGCTGTTTAGCAAAATTAGTTAACGCAGGTGCAGAGCTAAACACTAAAATATCGACTGTCGCAGCAGTAAAGTCTTCACAGCGAGCAATTGGTGTTGGAGCCGTGTAATCTACATTTTGTGTATTAACCTTTACGTTATGTGCTTGCTCGTAACTTTCAATATCAAGTAAATCATTTTTTGCCAATAAACTTTTTGCTGTCGTTGGGTAGGACAAGGGTAAAACATTATCTTGCTTAGTAATGTCAAACTTCAAATTTGCATCAGCCCAAATATGAATACTGTGGCTCATCGCAAAACATACCAATAACAATGAGCCGGCGTAGCGAGCAAATTTATATTGTTTTAAGCGAGCTAAATGGTGCCATGTATAGTTACTTGCTAATAACTGAAATGCAAAAATAAGCATTACAATTCCCCCAGCGAGCAGGGTTGTCAGCGCTGGAGAGCTAGTTAAACGATGCCACAATAAGGTAATAATCTCAGGTAACGCAGAGCTACTTAAATGGTAGCCTAAGTTAAAATACACATAGGCATCAAGCGTCAGTAGTGATGCACCACAAGTGGCAAGTATTGCAGCCATACCGCGGATATGACGTGGATAAGGAAATATTAAACTTAGCGGAAATATCGTCAGTACAAAGGCAATAAAGGTAATAAAACTAGTGTGACTAAGCCATGTCACTAGCATATAAAGAATACCCATAAAGCTGGTAGGTGGAGAGTCAGCAAATAAGTAACTTAAACTTATGAGCAACACTAAGCCGATATTGGCAAAAGTAAACAAATGCCCCCAACTTAATAATTGACTCGCTTTAGACGAAAACTGATTGTGCTGCGATAAATTCATAAAGTCTATTTAACCGATTGCGCAAGTGCTTTGGCAAAATTGTCTGCAACCGCTTGTCTTTTCCCTGTTGGTACATGCTCTTTTAAGATATGCGTGATAGAATTTCCTAAACACATAAGACTTAAATCAACCGGCGCATTGTGCTTAGTTAACACATCAATGAGCTGATCGACGATTTGTTCTACTTCATCATTAGAATATTTTGATAAGATTGGCATCAGTTGGTTCAATAAAAGAGTTATATTCTCACATTTTAACACCAGAGGCGTGAAAAACAAAGATGGCAATAGATGTTAAAAAGTTAGTCGTTCATTATGTAGACAAAAAAGACGACGATACGCAAATTCATTTGCGCAATGACGAAATGGCAGTGAATGATAAAGTCGCTGTATTCATCGAGCAACTTCATCACGCATACAACGGCAAACCAGGTAAAGGGTACTGTGCTTTTAGTGGTGATAAAAACTCTGTAGTTGCATCAGCCATGCAAAGTTACCGCAACAGCGAGCTTGGCTTTTGGCACATGACAGAGCAAGCTTCAGCTGTACTTAAAGAGGAACTTGATAAGTACGCGTTTAACGAAACTGGCTATTTAGTATTTTGTCATTATCAATACGTAGCAACCGATTATATGCTGATTGCAATGATCAACATCAAAGAGCATTACTCTATTACCTCTGAGCTTGATTTAGCCTCGTCACGCCATTTAGATATTTCCCGCATGCAACTAGCTGCACGCATCGATTTAACTGCGTGGGACACCCAAGCAGAAGACAATCGTTATATCTCATTTATTAAAGGCCGAGCAGGGCGCAAAGTCGCCGACTTCTTCTTAGACTTTTTAGGTTGCGAAGAAGGCATCGATCCAAAACAGCAAAGCCAAGTAATGCTCAATGCAGTTGAAGATTATTTATCAGAGCAACAATTTGATAAATCTGAAAAAGACGACCTGCGTAAACAAGTATTTGATTACTGTAATGACTGCGTTACTACTGGTGAAGATGCTAACGTCAGCGAGTTATCAGCAACGCTCACCAAAGGTGACGACAACCCATTTGAAAGCTTTTGCAAAGAGCAAAGCTATGACCTAGAAGAGTCATTCCCGGTCGATAAAAAAACCGTTACCAGTATGGTTAAATTCTCTGGCCTTGGCGGCGGCGTGAGCATCAGTTTTGAGCGCAAACACTTAGGCGAACGGGTAATGTACAACGAGGCCACTGATACGTTAGTTATTAAAGGCATACCGCCGAACCTTAAAGACCAATTGCAACGGTTTATGGAAAGTGAAGACTAGAGCTTTAAGCCATAAGCCATAAGCAGATTTGAATTAGTTGAAAGCGTGGTGTTTACACCGCGCTTTCTTGTTTTTGCTGTGTGCCGAAGCATAGTTACAGTCGATACTAAATTAATTAAGTTGTATGAAAAAACCACCGCGAATAAGATTATTACTCTAGCTTTTAATACAAAAAATAATTTAACCAAAATAGTAACTTGGCTATGGTTTATTAATAAAAGTGAATTATAAAATGAGTTAATCCACAGGCTTGCTAGTCTTTAAGGAGAAAAAGTGAAATTTGGATTAATGTTTTGCTGTTTTTTGTTACGGCAAGTGTGTTTGCCAAGCCTAATTTTATTAAGGTTAATGGCTATGATATTGAGTACGAAATCGCGTGGAGTGGCAAGCATACTCTATTTTTAGAGGCTGGTGGCTCTGCGGGGTTATTTGATTGGGAGCCGGTTTTTGAAAAGCTTGCAAAGGAAGCCCGCATCATTCGTTATTTAAAAATTGGTAACGGCGGTTCTACGCAATTGAGAAAAAACTACAGCTCGGAAGAGTATGCAAACGAAGCTCTCATGCTACTTGAAGCGTTACACGTTGAAAAACCAATCGTCTATATTGCTCATTCATATGGTGCTTATATCGCAAGACGATTCGCTGCAACTTACCCTGAGTGGGTTTCAGCCCTCATGCTGATTGAGCCTGCTTCGGAGCATGATGTTGATATCATGCGCCAAATTGATCTTGCAAAAGCTGAGAAAGAAATAGCACAAGTGAAATTAGGCGATATGGCTAATGGTATGTCCAACCAGTATCTGGACTTTTGGGGGAAAAGACCATTGCCAGATTATCCACAGATCCCAGATATTCCAGTAACCGTTATTGCATCCGTGAAAAAGTATAAAAATCCGCCATTACTCTTTTTTACCGATGAAGGCCGAAAAATGTGGGGCGAATTGCATTCAACTTCGGCTGAGTCTTTTCCACAAGGTAAAGCTGTATTAACAGATAAGAGCTATCATTATCCTCAAAATGATGAACCAGATAGGGTGGTGCAAGAAGTAATTGAATTATTGAAAAGAATTAAAGACTAATAAATGCAGGGAATTGATTTACATGATTTGCCGCTGCAGTAAGCGATGAGACGGTATAGTTAGCTATGTGCTTACAAATAATTTAACCAAAATAGTAACTAGGCTGTGTTTGGTTTACAAATGAAAATAAATCAAATCGAGCCATTTTTTAGACTTGTAGATAAGCCGATATAGCTGTGATGATTTAAGGACTGATATGAGTAATAAAAAGGAAGGTAAATCAGCAAATAAAACCTTAGGTGTATATATGGCAATAGGGTGTGGAGTTGGCTCTGCTATCGGTGTGGTTATTGGTGTAATATTTAACATATTACATTTTAGTTTAGCTATTGGCATTGCTGTTGGCGCTGGCATTGGTCTTTCAGTTGGCACCGCAATACAAGAAAAGAAAAAATAACAAACATCCCTAATAATATGAGCCTTCGACTTGCCATCGTTTTAGATAATCAATTAGTTACTGTATAATTTAACGAGTCTAGGTGTTTATGAGCAAAGCTAAATTGTTTTTACACTTTTCATATTTCTTGCTCATGATTTTTGTGCACAAAAGCACTTGGCCAAAATCAAAGTTCAAGTATTTGAATGCTAACGTTGGGTGCTGAATTTAAATATGAAAATTATACTGCTTCCTGGCCTTGATGGTACTGGCCGTCTGTTTGCTAAATTGACAAAAAACTTGCCTGAAAATATAAATACTGAAGTGATCTCATATGAATCACTTGAAGGCGTAACTTATGCTAAACAAGCGGCAGAAATAGCAAAGCGTTTTAAAGATACTGATATTTATATTGTCGCGGAGTCTTATTCTGGGCCGGTGGCTTGTGAGCTTTATAAGCTACTTGGCAGTCGTGTGAAAGGCATCGTATTTTTGGCCAGCTTTATCTCAGCGCCTTCTTTGTTATCTAAGTTGGCAGGCTTTTTACCTGTTAGCTTACTGTCAGCAAATTATTTAAGTAAAAAGCTACTTTATCTGTTTGGTTTTAGTTTAACGGGTGGGCAAACGTTGGTTTATCCCGTATTTGTTTCGCTGCAAACAGCGAATAAACGTAAACTCAAATTAAGATTAGGCAACATAGCTGGCCTTTCAAAACAACAGTGCGAGTTAGATTGCCCAGTGACTTATATTCGCCCTAGTAGAGATTTACTGGTAAGCGCGAGTGCGGTGAAGTACTTAGCGTCAATGTGTTCCAGCTTCAGCCAAGTTGAGATTGAAGGCGGACATTTTATAGCGCAATCAAACCCTGTAGCATGTGCTAAGGTTATTTGTGATACATTCAACGTAGCATCGGCGTTGATAAAATTGAACTTAAAGGAAGATTATAATGGACAGTACATCTCATAAAACAAAAGGCCATTGTCGTTGTGGACAGGTAAAGTTTGAAGTTAGCGCAAAGCCAATGATCACTATGGCTTGTCATTGCACTGGCTGTCAGAAAATGACGTCTAGCGCATTTAGCTTAAGCTCATTATTTCAACGAGCTGCCTTTTCTATTACATCTGGAGCGCCTGTTATTGGCGGGCTGCATGACAGTAGTACGCAGCACTTTTTTTGTGGACATTGTATGAGCTGGTTATTTACCCACCTAGAAGGTTTGGATGATTTTGTAAATGTTCGCTCAACAATGCTAGATGACTCTCGCACCTACAAACCATTCATTGAAACTTACACTGATGAAAAACTTGAGTGGGCGAGTACGGGGGCAGAGCACAGTTTTTGTAAGTTTTCACCGCAAGAAAAGTTTCCTGAATTGCTGCATGAGTATATGCTAAAACAAGGATAAATATAGCATTACCCTTCATGCGCTTTTTATAAATAACAAGTGCAATGTGCTGTTTGTTTTTCCATCACTATTTATCTAATATCTCTGCTTAGGCTAGTTTGCTTTAGCTAGAGCCTAGTAAATCGTTCTCTTTAACCTTAAAACTGCTATTAAAAAAGCCGCGTTAATTTTCATTTACGCGGCTTTTTAGTGTGCTTTTAAGCTAAACCAAAAGTGTTAGTCAACACTCATGGTTTTAGTCATTGCAGCATTCGCGCGACCAGCTGGTTTGATAGAACCGGCACGTAAGCCGCTATCTGGAATAGCGTCACGTTTGTCGTGTGCCATCGCTTTTGGCGTATGGGCGACTTCGCTATCTGCAACAGCAGTAGGTTGTGCCATTGGCGCACTTGCTTTACCTGAAGTGATCACTGTTTTAGTGTGTGCTACAGGTTTTGCAGTAGGCTTAGTCTCTGCCATTGGTGCTTCCTCAACAACTACTTCTGAAGCAGGTTCCGCAGCAACTGGCGCTTGTTCAACCACTTCTTCAGTTGGTTCAGCAGCAACAGGCGGTTGTTCAACCACTTCTGGAGTAGGTTCTACAGCAACAGGCGCTTGTTCAACCACTTCTGGAGTTGGTTCTACAGCAACAGGCGCTTGTTCAACCACTTCTTCAGTAGGTTCTACAGCAACAGGCGCTTGTTCAACCACTTCTTCAGTAGGTTCAGCAGCAACAGGCGCTTGTTCAACCACTTCTTCAGTAGGTTCAGCAGCAACTGGTGCTTGTTCAACCACTTCTTCAGTTGCTTCAGCAGCAACAGGTGCTTGTTCAACCACTTCTTCAGTTGCTTCAGCAGCAACAGGTGCTTGTTCAACCACTTCTTCAGTTGCTTTAGCAGCAACAGGTGCTTGTTCAACCACTTCTTCAGTAGGTTCAGCAGCAACAGGTGCTTGTTCAACCGCTTCTGGAGTCGGTTCAGCAGCAACAGGTGCTTGTTTAACCACTTCCGGAGCTGATTCAGCAACGGCAGGTTTTTCTTCAACTACTTCTGCAGCTTGCTTATTTTGCTTGGCTTTTAACTCAGCTTCATATTCAGCAGCGGCTTGATCTGCAACTGGAATAAATGCTGGTGGTTGTGTACCTTGCGTTGGCGTAGCTTCTTCACCCTCAGGACGACGACGGCGTTGCCCAGCAGCACGTAAATGACGTGGAGAACGGCGTGAACGCGTACGCGTTTGGCCTTGCTCTTCATCAGTCGATGTTACTGTCTCTTGCTCGTTTGGTGCCGTCTGTTCAGCTTTTTGCTCAGGCGCTTCAACAGCCGTTGTTTCAACAGCAGTAGTCTCAACAGGTGCTTTAACTTCTTCAGTTTGAGTTACAACTGGCTTAGTTGGCTTGTCATCAACAACTGGCGTAGCTTGTTGCTCTGCGTCATTGTTGGTTGTAGCCGGTTGTGCATTTTCATCTTGTAGGCGAACTTTTTTACGTAAGTTACGGCGCTGACGACGAACCTTAGGTTTTTGATCCGTTGCTTCAACAACGACATCTTGGCTTGGTGCAACGTCTTTTACGTCAGCTTTTGCTTCGGTTTTTTCTGCTACTACTTTGCTGTCATCGTTACGGTTATCGTTACGCTTACGTGAGTTAGGATTGCGACGACGTTTGTTACGGTTATCGTTTCTTTCCTGTTGCTCGTTGTTTTGCGTGTTTTCAACTGCTGGCGTTTCTTCAGCTACGCTTTCTGTACGCTCGCTTTGCGGTTTAGTGCGTGAATTATTGTTACGACGACGTTGGTTATTACGACGACGTGTATCACCGTCATTGTTACGACGTGGATTATTACGAGATTCACTCGCTGTTTTTTGCTGCTGTTGCTCTTTACTTTCTGTTTGCTCAGCAGGCGTTGCAAATAAAGCCTTAAACCAATTGCTGATGGTAGTAAATAAACTTACCTGCGGCTGGGCTGCAACACTTTGTGGTGCCGCTGCTGGGGCTGCTTGAGCCTGAGCTTGTGGTGCTGGTGTCGATGGCATAACTACGCCTTTTAACACCGGCTCTTCACGTACCGCGACCGTTGGTGTTTTTGATGTTTCATACACTTCTTGTTCAGGTAATGTGATTTGCTCGTAGCTTGCTGCTTCAATTGTTTCATCTTTACGCAAACGCATTACTTCATAATGTGGTGTATCCATATGTTGATTTGGAATGATCACCACATCACAGTTATGACGTTTTTCGATGCGATGCACGCTACGGCGTTGCTCATTTAACAGATATGAGGCAACCGCTACAGGTACTTGGGCATTAACTTGTGAGGTATTGTCTTTAATCGCTTCTTCTTCGATTAAACGTAGGATTGACAATGCAATCGACTCGTTTGAACGAATAGTACCTTGACCACTACAACGTGGACATGGGCCTTGGCTCGCTTCACCTAATGAAGGGCGTAGGCGCTGACGCGACATTTCAAGTAAGCCAAAACGCGAAATTTTACCAATTTGTACACGGGCACGATCTGGACGAACAGCATCTTTTAAGCGATTTTCTACTTCACGTTGATGGCGCGGTGGTGTCATATCAATGAAGTCGATAACGATTAAGCCACCTAAGTCGCGTAAACGTAATTGGCGAGCAATTTCGTCTGCAGCTTCTAAGTTGGTATTAAGCGCAGTTTCTTCGATATCGCCGCCTTTAGTGGCTTTAGATGAGTTGATATCGATAGAAGTAAGTGCTTCAGTTGGGTCAATAACAATTGAACCACCAGAAGGTAAGCGTACTTCACGTTGAAACGCAGACTCAATTTGGCTTTCGATTTGATAATGAGTAAAAAGAGGCACTTCACCTTGATAAAGTTTTACACGGCTCATGAAGTCAGGGCGAAAACGCTCAATGTGCGCTTTAGCTTCTTCAAATACACGGGCTTTATCAATTAGGATCTCACCTATGTCACGGCGTAAATAATCGCGAATCGCACGGAAAATCACGTTGCTTTCTTGATGAATTAAGAACGGTGCTTTACCGCCATCAGAGGCTTGCTGAATCGCATCCCAATGAACAAGCAGCGCTTTTAAATCGTAGTTTAGTTCTTCAAACGATTTACCAACACCGGCAGTACGCACGATTAAACCCATGCCTTTAGGCAGTTCTAAACGACTTAAAGCTTCTTTAAGTTCAGTGCGTTCATCACCTTCGATGCGACGAGAAATACCGCCAGCACGAGGATTATTAGGCATTAAGACTAAGTAGCTACCTGCAACACTAATAAAAGTGGTGAGGGCTGCGCCTTTTTGGCCGCGTTCTTCTTTGTCTACTTGGACAATAACTTCTTGACCTTCTTTGATCACGTCACGAATATTCGGACGACCATGGAAAGTATAACCTTGTGGGAAGTAAGTACGGGCTATTTCTTTTAAAGGAAGGAATCCGTGACGATCAGCGCCGTAATCAACAAAGGCGGCTTCTAATGACGGTTCTATACGAGTGATTTTGCCTTTATAAATATTGGCTTTTTTTTGTTCGTGACCCGGGCTTTCGATATCTAAATCATACAGGCGCTGGCCATCAACCAGTGCTACGCGCATTTCTTCTTGCTGCGTCGCATTGATTAGCATACGTTTCATATTGTTACTCTACTGTGTTATGTCTCTGACATGACGAAACTTTTCGCCTGTTCAGTTGCTCCCATCGCTTCTTTTTGTACAATCTCACGACTGGGTCTGTGGGGGAGCTTGGTACTGTATCCGTACTCTAAGTATCTTTATGGTGCTGGCTGACAATAACGTGTTGTCACGTTATTAAATTCTATTATGGTGCCAAAACTATCGGCTGTTTTTTTACAGTGACGTATTCGAGTTCTGTCCAGAGTCGACCATTAATTAAATTAACTTGTACGGTTACAACACATCTGCTGAACGGCGTATTGTACGCCGTCACGATCAGACAAATTATCTGTTCAAATTGCTTTTTTCATCAACATTAAATAACACTTCATGCTCAAACTTAACTGGCGATATATTACACGCATCGGAGTTAATTGAAGGCACGTGTAAACTGGGTATGTATAAAAGCTTTGGAAAACTTATCTCGGATCTGTATGATCAATTACCCAGAATGTGCATCACGAATGTTTTAATGTGTTAAAAAGCACCGTTGTTATTTGCAAATATATATTTGCGACGGTGATTATCCCATTATTATAACTGTGTTAGCAACTAAAATTATTTTACTTAAATCAGTGATTAGGCAATGTCAGAAAAAAACGGCTTACAAGTATCTTTCGTCACGATTACCGAAGACCATTTAGGTCAACGGATTGATAACTTTCTTATTACTCATTTAAAAGGGGTGCCTAAAAGCGCTGTGTATCGAATTCTTCGCAAAGGGGAAGTGCGGGTTAATAAAAAACGCATCAAACCTGTGTATAAATTACAACTCGATGACATCGTTCGTATTCCACCAATACAAATAGCTGAACGTGAAGAGTTTGTGCCTAAAAATCTTGATGTAGTGACCAAACTTGAAGAGGCTATTTTATTTGAAGATAAATACCTTATCGTCATTAACAAACCATCAGGCATGGCTGTGCATGGCGGCAGTGGGCTCAGTTATGGTTTAATTGAAGCATTGCGCGTATTGCGCCCAGATGAGCGCAATTTAGAGCTTGTACATCGTTTAGACCGTGATACATCAGGCTGTTTGTTAATCTCGAAACGTCGTTCAGTGTTGACCAGCTTGCATGAACAGTTACGTGAAAAAACCATGGAAAAGAATTACTGGGCATTGGTTGATGGGCAATGGGATTCTAAAACTAAAAATGTCACCGAAGGGCTGCGTAAAAACACCCTACAATCAGGTGAACGAGTAGTACGTGTGGATAACGTTGAAGGTAAACCTTCACATACTCGTTTTAAAGTACTGGAGCGCTTTGCTGAATGTTCGTTAGTGCAGGCATCACCAGTAACCGGTCGTACTCACCAAATTCGTGTGCATACACAATGTAAAGGTCATGCAATTGCTTGTGATGATAAATATGGCAACCAAGCATTTGATGCGGCGATGCGTAAAGTGGGATTAGGGCGATTATTTTTACATGCGCACGATTTGAGTTTTTATCATCCAAAAAATGAAACTACTATGCGAGTAGAAGCGCCGCTTGATAAAGCGCTGGCTAATTGTATTAAAACGTTACGTGCCGCAAAACCGTGAAACCCTATAAATTAGTTATATTTGATTGGGATGGCACGGTGATGGATTCAGTGGCTAAAATAGTTAACTGTATGCATCAATCCGCGAGAGTCTGTGGTGTAGTTTGCCCCACTGACGAGGCGGTTAAAAATATCATTGGTTTATCACTTGAGCAGGCCGTGACGGTGTTATTTCCTCAGCAGAGCCACTTACACGCTGATTTAATCGCCGGTTATAAGCATCAGTATAAACATCTTGATAACACGCCTACGCCTTTATTTGCTGATGTAGAACAGACTTTAGCGGCATTAAAAAACCGTGGCGTATTGTTAGCTGTTGCTACCGGCAAAAGCCGAGTCGGCCTTGAACGCTTGCTGGATGAAACACAGTTACGGGATTACTTTGTAGCGACCCGCACCAGTGATGATGCATTGTCAAAACCAGCTCCTGATATGTTGTTGCAACTGCTGGATGAACTTAATATTAGCCATGATGATGCGCTGATGATTGGCGACACTAAAATAGATATGGCGATGGCAAAAGCGGCCAATATTGACCGTTTAGGTGTAACTATGGGGGTGCATAACGCCCAGCAGCTAAACGAGTTTACACCGATTGCGACAGTTGATTCGTATCAGCAACTAGCTGCGCGTTTAGTTTAAGTCGTAGCGAATAAATAGTTAGTCTTGATTACTTAACACATCCATACCAAACTCAGTCAATAATTGGCTGAGTTTGATAAGTGGTAAACCAATCAAGCTATTAGGGTCATCACCGCTAAGCTTTTCAAATAAACAAATACCTAAGCCTTCGCTTTTAAAGCTGCCTGCACAATTGTAGGGTTGCTCTGCGTCGCAGTAAGCAGATATTTGTGCTTGTGCCAGTGTTCTAAATGTAACATTAAAGGGTTCAACTAGGGTTTTTGTTTTATTGCTTTGAATATCATAAACACATAAGCCCGTTAGAAATGTGACTGTATTACCGCTAAATAAACTCAGTTGTTTAATGGCATTTTCTTTGTTGTGTGGTTTACCTAAGATTTGTTGCTCAAATACGGCAACTTGATCAGAGCCAATTACTAAGCCTTGTTTAAAAAGGGCAGTGGCTGCGCGTGCTTTGAGTTCACTTAAGCGTTTTACAAGTTCAACAGGGGCTTCATTGGGTAGTGCTGATTCGTCAATATCAGGTGAAAAACTGTCGAACGGCAGATTAAATTTTTGCAATAAAGACTGACGAAAGGGTGAACTTGAGGCTAAAATAAGCGGGTGCTGCATGGATTGTTTTCCTAATGAAAATTAGATTGAGTTAGGATAAATCAGATCCGTTGGCAAAACAAAGAAATGAATCGCGAAAAACCAGCTAAAATTGGTTTTTTACTTTGACTAACCAAGTAACTATCTATATGATGCAGCCCCTATGCAAAAGGTGAAAATTCCCATCACTCTTCATCCAGGCAAGGCAGCGCAACACCGTTTAAAGTATGACGGCATTGTACCGCTTGAAAAACTTACCCGTTTACGGGAAGTTGTGCAGGAAGAAGTAGGTGAAATAGCGGTAAAAATTCATTGCAAAAACGATGATCAAGGTTTCGCTGTGATTAGAGGCAATTTGTCCACACATGTTACTGTCACTTGTCAACGTTGTAATGGTGATTTAGGGTTGGATTTGGTTCAAGACTTTGTTTATTCACCAGTCGGTGAGGATACAGAGTTAGAGATTTTTCCAGAAGACTACGATGAAGTAGCGCTTGATGAAAATGGTGAAGTTAACGTTTTTGATTTAATCGAAGACGAACTAATTTTAGCAGTGCCATTAGTTGCTACCCACAACGAAGCTTCATGCAGTTATTCAGCAAAGCCTGCCAGCTTTGGTGTTTTAAAAGCGGAAGATGATAAACCAAATCCATTTGATATTTTGAAACAACTTAAGAAAGATTCTTAGGAGAAGACTATGGCTGTACAAAAAAGCAAAAAGTCTCGTGCAAGACGCGGCATGCGCCGTTCACACGATGCGATCAGTGGTCCAACTTTAACTGTAGACCAAACATCTGGTGAGACTCATCGTCGTCACCATGTGACTGCAGATGGTTACTACAAAGGCGTTCAAGTAATTTCTAAATAAGAGATTGCTTTTATGCTGACCAATCTAACAATTGCGTTAGATATGATGGGGGGCGATTATGGCCCCCGTTCATCTATCCCCGCAGCCGTTAACGCGGTAAATGCAAATGCCAACCTAAGATTGATCTTATGTGGCAACGAACAAGTAATATCTAAAGAACTCGAGTCTCTCGATTCTCTATCTCATCCTCGTTTAATAATTCGTCATTGTAGTCAAGTAGTCACCAATAGCTGTGAACCGTCTTCTGCTGTGCGATCTAAAAAAGATTCCTCAATGCGCGTTGCCCTTGATTTAGTTAAATCAGGTGAGGCACAAGCGTGCGTTAGTGCCGGAAATACCGGTGCATTATTATTTATGGCTCACTATGTGCTGAAAATGTTGCCAGGCGTAAAACGTCCTGCATTGATCTCGGCTGTGCCAACTGAGCGAAAAAATCCGGTTTACTTACTTGATTTAGGTGCGAACGTGCATTGTGATGCACAAACCTTATATCAATTTGGCATTATGGGCTCGGTTGTCGCAGGGCAAGCACTGGGCTGTGATAGTCCAAAAGTGAGTTTATTAAATATTGGCTCCGAAGACATTAAGGGCCATGAAGATATCAAACAAGCTGCACAACTGATGCAACAATGTAGCTACCTTAATTATACTGGTTACAGCGAAGGTAGTGATATTTTTACTGGTAAATCAGATGTGATCGTCTGTGAAGGTTTTGTGGGCAATGTGGCTTTGAAAACCTGTGAAGGGATTGCCAAGCTGATTATGTTTAAGCTTACCAAAGCACTGCAAAAGCACTTTTTCTATAAATGTTTAGCATTTATGTTACAGCCAGTAATAAAAAAACTCTATAAACGGGTGAACCCCGACCAGTATAACGGCGCTTCTCTGGTAGGATTGCGAGGTATTGTCGTAAAAAGCCATGGAAATGCCTCAGCTAAAGCATTTCATGCTGCTATCGACGAAGCTGCTAGAGAGGTGGAACGTCAACTTCCTGAAAAAATTGCAGCTATCTTCGAGCAAACACATTCAACTAAAAAAGTCGCAACTGACGATTAATTACTATGTCAGGTGCGTACTTAAAAATTTATTTATTTGTTTAATTAAAAGAGCAAAGTATGGCACAAAAAATTGCACTTGTTTTTCCGGGTCAAGGCTCACAATCTGTGGGTATGTTAAGTGAACTATTAGAGCAATCTGATATTGTTAAAGCGACGTTCGCGCAAGCATCAGCGGCACTTGGTTATGATTTGGCTGCATTAGTACTTAATGGTCCAGAACAAGAATTAAATCAAACCCATCGTACGCAACCGGCATTATTAACAGCATCGGTGGCAATTTACCGCCAATGGCTTGCTGCAAATCTAGATGCAGACGTAACGATGGCAGGTCACAGTTTAGGTGAATACTCAGCGCTGGTATGTGCTGATGTGTTGAGCTTAGGCGAAGCTGTAAAATTGGTTGAAAACCGTGGTTTATATATGCAAGAAGCTGTGCCAGCAGGCGTGGGTTCAATGGCTGCGATCATTGGTTTAGGTGATGACGAAATTAAAGCCGCGTGCTTGGCATCAGCACAAGGTGAAGTGGTTGCACCAGTAAACTATAACTCACCGGGTCAAGTTGTGATTGCAGGTCATAAAGCCGCAGTAGACAGAGCATCAGAAGCGTGTAAAGAAGCCGGTGCAAAACGTGCATTGCCTTTATCGGTAAGCGTACCTTCACATTGTGAACTAATGAAACCAGCGGCAGAAAAATTAGCAAAAGATTTAGCTGCTTTAACATTTAATACACCTAAGTGTGATGTAATTAATAATGTTGATGTAACAGCTGCAAGTTCAGCGGACGCTATTAAAGATGCATTAGTGCGTCAACTATACAGTCCAGTACGATGGACAGAAACAGTACAAGCATTGGTAGCGCAGGGCATTACCCAAAGCTACGAGTTTGGCCCTGGGAAGGTGTTAACGGGTCTTGCTAAACGCATTGATAAAGCAATGGTATGTGGTTCGGTGAATAGCCAAACCGCCATTGACGAAGCAAAATAAGAGTAGGAAAAAATGGCAAATTTATTTTCGTTAGAGGGCAAAGTTGTCCTAATCACAGGCGCTAGTCGTGGTATTGGTAAAGCAATCGCCACTACATTAGTAGCACAAGGTGCTAAAGTTGCTGGTACTGCAACCAGCGAGTCCGGTGCTGCAAATATCAGCGAATACTTAGGCGAGAATGGTAAAGGTTATGCGTTAAACGTAACTGATCCTGCGTCGATCGAGGCGACACTTGCTGCGATAAAAGCAGATTTAGGCGATATCGACGTATTAGTAAATAATGCCGGTATTACTCGCGATAACTTACTTATGCGTATGAAAGATGCAGAGTGGGACGATATCATTGATACTAACTTGAGCTCAGTTTTTCGTTTATCTAAAGCAGTGTTACGCCCGATGATGAAAAAGAAAAACGGTCGAATTATCAATATAGGTTCAGTTGTTGGTACAATGGGTAATGCAGGGCAAGCTAACTACGCAGCAGCTAAAGCGGGTGTAATTGGTTTTTCTAAGTCGTTAGCGCGTGAAGTTGCTTCTCGTGGTATTACAGTCAACGTAGTTGCTCCTGGTTTTATTCAAACAGATATGACCTACAGCTTAACTGACGAGCAAAAAGCAGCTACGCTTGCTAATGTTCCTGCTGGGCGTTTAGGCCAACCGGATGAAATTGCCGCCGCAGTATGTTACTTAGCATCTGATGCAGCAGCGTATGTTTCAGGCGAAACTTTGCACGTAAATGGTGCGATGTACATGGTGTAAGGAACTTTGTTCCTATTTTGTTTTGAGGCGGCTTGTCGAAAAATGTTGAATTTTTTGTTAACTTGCTTTAAACATACTTGAATTCGTGCTGAAAATAAGCGATAAAAGACACAAATAACCGTCAAGAGGTTTGACCAGATAAAAAATTATCAGCAAATCCTTGAATCACAGAATTATGCGCCGTAAACTACGCCGCAATCTGAAAATAACGCATTGGCGTTTTTAATAAAGGAAAGAAGAATGAGCGACATCCAAGAACGCGTAAAGAAAATCATCATTGAGCAACTAGGTGTTAAAGAAGAAGAAGTAAAGCATGAAGCTTCTTTCGTTGATGACTTAGGCGCAGATTCACTTGATACTGTTGAATTAGTAATGGCTCTTGAAGAAGAGTTCGATACTGAGATCCCAGATGAAGAAGCTGAAAAGATCACTACAGTACAAGCTGCAATCGATTACGTAACGGCTCACGCTGAGTAATCAATCGCATATTAAGGGCAGCGTTCGCTGCCCTTAATCTATCTATACCCTGTATTTCCACGCATTTGGGTATTAATACCCACCAGAAAAATAATAATTCCCTTATTGGAGGCAAACCGTGGCTAAACGTCGAGTCGTCGTAACTGGCTTAGGAATGTTGACGCCGCTAGGTAATGATGTTGAATCAACCTGGCAAGGCTTGTTAAATGGCAAAAGTGGTATCCAAACTATCACTCATTTTGATACATCTAGTTTTGGCACCAAGTTCGCTGGTTTGCTGAATGATTTTGATGCGTCAGCCTATATGCCGGCAAAAGATGCTAAAAAAATGGATTTGTTCATCCAGTATGGCATTGCAGCAGGTGTACAAGCACTACAAGATTCTGGCCTTGAGATCACAGAGCAAAACGCAGCCCGCGTTGGTGTTGCTGTGGGTTCGGGCATTGGTGGTTTAACACTTATTGAAGAAAACCACATAAAGTTATTAAACAGTGGCCCACGTAAGCTTTCTCCTTTTTACGTGCCGTCGACCATTATCAATATGATCTCTGGTCATTTATCGATTATGCACGGTCTACGTGGTCCAAATATCTCTATCGTGACAGCCTGTACAACAGGTTTACACAACATTGGTCACGCTGCGCGCATGATTGCTTATGGCGATGCTGATGCGATGGTTGCCGGTGGTGCAGAGAAAGCCTCAACGCCAATTGGTATGGGTGGTTTTAACGCTGCACGTGCGTTATCAACCCGAAACGATGATCCGCAAGCTGCATCACGTCCATGGGACAAAGACCGTGATGGCTTTGTACTTGCTGATGGTGCTGGTGTTATCGTACTTGAAGAATACGAGCATGCGAAAGCCCGAGGTGCAAAAATCTACTCTGAGTTGGTTGGTTTTGGTATGAGCGGTGACGCTTATCACATGACGTCGCCACCAGAAGATGGTGCCGGTGCAGCCTTGGCGATGGAAAATGCTTTAAACGATGCGCAAATCAATGCAGATCAAGTGGGTTATATTAATGCTCACGGTACATCGACTAACGCTGGCGATAAAGCAGAAACTTCTGCAGTTAAGTCAATTTTTGGTAATGCTGCCAAAGATGTGATGGTGAGTTCATCAAAATCTATGATGGGTCATTTACTCGGTGCAGCAGGCTCTGTTGAATCAATTATCACTATTTTGTCGTTACAAGATCAAAAAGTAACACCAACAATTAATCTTGATAACCCTGATGAAGGCTGTGATCTGGACTACGTTCCACACACGGCTCGTGATGCGAAACTTGATTACGCATTATGTAACTCATTTGGTTTTGGTGGTACTAATGGCTCGTTGGTATTTAAAAAGGTATAATCTTTTTTAACAACGAGACAAAATAAGAGCCCAGTTGTTACTGGGCTTTTTTATATGCAAAATATGCCAAAACAAAAAACTCACATAGCGCAAACAATAAAATTAGTCACGCCACAGCAAGGCGTTAGCATAAGTAGCAATGATCGCGGCTTTAATTATGGCGATGGCTTTTTTACAACTGCAAAAATAGTTGATGCTCAAGTAGAGCATTGGCCACTTCACAGTGCACGATTAGTTGAATGCGCGCAGCGACTTAGTTTTGGTGAGCTGGATTTATCGGCGCTGCAGCAAGCAATCGCTGAGTATATTAAGACGGTTTCGCTGGGCGTATTAAAAATAGTGGTTACACGTGGTGAAGGAGGGCGTGGTTATGGCCTTCCTGAACAAAGCAATTTATTGATTGTACTGTCGCTATTACCGTTTCCTTCACACTACGCTCAATTAGCACAACAAGGTATTAAACTCGCTATTAGCCCTGTGCAACTTGCATCGCAACCATTGCTTGCTGGTTTGAAAACGTTAAATCGTTTAGAGCAAGTAATGATCAAACGCGCCATGCAAGGGCAAGATTGTGATGATGTACTGGTGTGTGATTATCACAATAATGTGATTGAAACCTCTGCGGCAAATATTTTTGCTATTAAAAATGGTCGAGTTTTTAGTCCAAGTTTGCAAAACTGTGGCATTCAAGGGGTTTATCTGCAATCACTGTGTGATAAGTTAACCATTGAATTTGCTGATATTAAGCTAGAACAATTGCTGCAAATGGAGGCAGTATTTAGTTGTAATAGCTTAATGGGAATTGTGCCTGTTACTGCGATTGATGGTATGCAATTTGAGTTAGCAAATAGTTTAGTATTATTGCATGGTTTATTTACCAAGGAGTATGCGTGTTAAGAGTGATTATATCGATTGTGTTGCTAGCATTATTGGTAACTGGAGTTGGTTATCAACAGTTGCAAGCTACTATTAACAGTAGTTTAAAAGCGTCAGCGAATACGTTGTTTGAAGTTAAAAAAGGCACGGGGTTTAATCAACTCTGCCAACAGTGGCAAGCAAAAAAATGGTTAGATGGGTGCTTACGTTATCAGATACTCGCGAAACTCGATCCGACACTGACGGATTTAAAAGCTGGTTTATATCAACTTAATAACGCCACGGTGCTTGATAACATTCGGCAAATCAATCAAGGTAAACAAGTAAGCTTTAGTTTTACAATTATTGAAGGTCAGTCACTTCGTGACGTGTTAGCGGCAATAAGTAAAGCCCAGTATCTTCGTCAAGATTTAAGTCTTGGTGAGTTATCTCAGCAAATAGTCGGCTCTGAGCAGCATTTAGAAGGGTGGTTATTTCCTGATACCTATTATTATCATGCTAATGATACGACAAGCTCAGTGCTCAAACGAGCGCATAAAATAATGCAAAATGTACTTGATGAGGCTTGGCAAAACAGGGCTGCTGATTTACCGTTTAAAACGGCCTACGAAGCATTGATTATGGCCTCAATTATTGAAAAAGAAACAGGCCTTGCCAGCGAACGGCCATTAATAGCCTCTGTATTTACTAATAGACTAAATACAAAAATGCGCTTGCAAACTGATCCAACCGTGATTTATGGCATTGGTGCTGACTTTGATGGTGATATAAAACGTAAAGATTTAACTAATCATACTCCGTATAATACATATAAAATTAATGGCTTACCGCCTACGCCGATTGCTATGCCGTCAAAAGCGGCAATACTTGCAGCAGTCAATCCACCTGAGTCTGAGTACCTTTATTTTGTTGCCAAAGGCGATGGTAGCCATCAATTTTCTAAAACCTTAAAAGAACATAACAAAGCAGTACAAGATTACTTACGTTATCAAAAACAGTTAAGCAAATCAGAGTAAAGAATATAAAACGAGAAAGCCGATTAATGCTTTTTCAAACTAAAAAGAGAGATCATGACAGCAGCAAAATTTATTGTGATTGAAGGCTTAGAAGGGGCCGGTAAATCGACAGCTATAGCAATTTGCCAACAGTTTTTAGAGCAGCACAAAGTTGATTTTATTAATGTACGCGAGCCCGGCGGCACACCCATCGCTGAAGCACTGCGCACTATTGTAAAAGATCACCATGACGAACAGATTGCCAGCGAAACAGAATTACTGCTGATGTATGCAGCCCGTTCGCAACTGCTACATAATGTTATTCGTCCAGCACTTGCTAAAGGACAATGGGTATTAGGCGATCGTCACGATCTATCATCGCAGGCTTACCAAGGCGGCGGACGTGAAATTGCCGCTACTACGTTAGATTCTCTCGCCAATATTGTATTAAAAGGTTTAAAACCAGATCTGACCATTTATTTGGACATTGAACCTGCGGTGGGCCTTGCCCGTGCGAAAGGACGCGGTGAACTGGATCGTATAGAACAACAAGCATTGAGTTTTTTTGAACGTACCCGCGCACGCTATTTAGAACTCGCAAATAGTGATGACACTATTAAAACAGTTAATGCAGGTCAAAGTATGCAATTAGTACATCAAGATATTATTACCGTGCTTGAACAATTTATGAAAAGTAACAATTAACATGATTTATCCTTGGCTTAGCAATGTTGAGCAGCAATTAGCAGCCAGTTTTAATGCTGGGCGTTTTCACCATGGACAATTATTTAATGGTCAACAAGGTGTTGGTAAGCGCGCCTTAGTGGAGCAGCTGGCTAATGCATTATTGTGCTTGTCTGCAACTAACTTAGTCCCTTGTGGGCATTGTAAGAGCTGCCATTTAAATCAAGCGGTTACTCATCCTGACAAATATGTAGTGCAAGCTGATGGACAAAGCATTGGTGTGGATGATATTCGCAGTGTCAGCGATTTCATGCATCAATCAGCGGCGCAAAATGCCAATAAAGTGGTGGTGATCAATGATTGCCATAAAATGACCACCGCGGCGGCCAATGCCTTACTTAAAACGTTAGAAGAGCCTAGCCCGCAGCGATTTTTGTTACTAACAACGAGTGCGACAACGCAATTACCGGCCACTATTTTAAGTCGCTGCGCGCTTACACAAGTAAAAGTGAATGACGCCAATGTTGCTATGAATTGGATTTCCCAACTGCACGTTCCTGCATATCCATGGTTAAAAATGTTTACTCAGCAGCCATTATTGATTGCCCGTTGGCAACAAGATGAGCAGCTGGAGGTCATCGATGAATTGTATAAGTTTGCAACTGAGCTAAAACAAGGCCATAATTTCAGTGCGTTAGTTGATATTATCAGTAAAGATACAGAGCGTGTTCGCATCTTTTGTTTATTTTTAAGCGAACAATTAAAACAACAACTCATTGCTGGAATGGATTTTGATTCATATCAGAGTGCGCAAAATGCATTGGCCGAATTTGTGCAAAACAGTACACAGATATTAGGATTGAACTTGCCGTTGGCAGTGTCTCGTTTAGCGTATCGTTTACGTAAAAGCTATAAGTAGGATTATTGTGCAAGAATTATTAGTCGATTTAGATGATCTAGATGAATTATACCGCTGCTATATGCCGTATTTAAAAAATGGTGGACTATTTGTGCGCACTAATATGCGTTATGAGATGGGTCATTCATTGGCATTAAAAGTGACATTACCGGATGCGCTTGAAGATGATGTAATAACCGGAAAAGTTACATGGATCACGCCACAAGGCGCGCAAAGTTCTAACCCACCGGGCATTGGTATTAGTTTTATCGATGATAAAACTAACCTAAATGTGAAGATCGAAAAACTACTAGGGACTATGTTAAACTCTGGTAATCCAACTTATACCATGTAGTAAGCAGTAACATGATTGTAGATTCTCATTGCCATTTAGACCGACTCGATTTTGATAAACTCGATTTAAACTTAGACCAAGTACTTGATAGTGCACGGGCTAAACAAGTTGAACACTTTTTATGTGTGAGTGTCACACTTGATCAATTCCCTAGTATGCTAGAAAAAATTCAAGGCTATAGTGATGTCTCTGCCTCGTGTGGTGTTCACCCGCTTGATCAAAAAGACGCACTTGATAAACAACGCTTAATTGATTTAGCAAGCCACGATAAAGTAGTAGCAATTGGCGAAACAGGGCTTGATTACTATTATTCGAAAGACACCCATGCCGTGCAACAAGCAAGTTTTGTGGGTCATATTGAAGTGGCGAACGAGTTACAAAAACCACTTATAATTCATACTCGCGATGCGCGCGACGACACCATAAACTTAATGCGTGAACATAACGCACAAAAGTGTGGTGGTGTATTGCATTGCTTTACTGAAGATTGGGATATGGCTAAAAAAGCCATCGACTTAGGCTTTTATATTTCTATCTCTGGCATTGTGACCTTTAAAAATGCCGCAGAGCTTAAAGATGTTGTTAAACAAATCCCTCTTGATAGATTATTAATCGAAACAGACTCGCCTTATCTAGCGCCAGTACCGTATCGTGGGAAAACTAATCAGCCCGCTTATGTGCAAGATGTTGCTTATTACATTGCTGATTTAAAAGGTATTAGCTACAAAGAGCTAGCCAAAGCGACTACGGAAAACTTCTACTCATTGTTCAACTTAGTGAACAAAGGTTAATTAGCATATGAGCACAGCATCACTCCCTCTATTAATAATGGGGCCGATGGTGCGCCGAGCTGATGCTGCAGAGGTTTGCATACAGTTTGCAACGTCGGTAGCATCACAATTTAGTATTGAATTTGATGATATAGACGTTTTTAGTGAGCAACAGAGCATTGCTTTAGGTACTCATCTTTACTTGCACTTTGTGATCGTAAAACCGATTGCCGCAACATTGCCTGTTAATCAGCTGATCAGCTACCGCCTATTAAACAGCAACTTAGACGTTGATTTAAGTGATTTTTGTTATCAAGGAAAAGCCACCCCTGAATTTGTGATCCCGCAAAAACTTGAGCAGATTTTACATGGCTCATGCCGTAACCCACATCATCCTGCAAAAGATAGCTTAGTGGCTGCGAATGATTTTCAACAGCAAAATCGCAGTGTAAATCAAACCGGGGCGGATGTTTTACTGCTCTCTGGTGATCAAGTGTATGCCGATGATGTTGCTGGTGCGATGTTATTAGCAATTGAACGACTGATCAGCGTATTAGGAATATACCAAGAGCAACCACTGGCAATTGATTTACCTGCACAGTTAAGTGAACAACTTTATCAGCGCCACTTATATTTACCGACGGTCCCTTGGCAAAAACGCAATAAAATAGGGGTTGGCTATTGGCTAAAAAAAGATGAGCCACATTTTTCAAGCTTAAAAGCTGCAAATCACTTGATCTTTTTTGAAGAGTTTATAGCCCTTTATTTACTCAATTTTAGCCCGTTACTGTGGGACTTAATTGACTTTGATAGTATTAGCTATCAAGCAAGCTCGCCCAAATGCCAGCAAGTTTTTGATAATGAAAAAGCAGCTTTAACGGATTTTAAAAATGGCTTAGTACACGTTCAGGTGCTACTGGCAAATATTTCAACGTTAATGATGTTTGACGATCATGATGTTACCGATGATTGGAACTTGACGGCTGGTTGGGAGCAGGTTATTTACCAACATCCAGTTAGCCGCCGTATTGTTAATAATGGCTTGATCAGTTATTGGCTGATGCAAGGCTTTGGCAATGATGCAGGTCATAAAACAGCCGCTTTACTTGATGCGTTTAAGACGAGTTTTTCTGAGCAAAAACAATGGCAATTTAAAGCGTTTGATAAAACCATTCTCGAGTTTAATCATTGGCATTATGAGGTGAATACTGTGCCTAAAGTGGTCGTGCTGGATACCCGCACTCATCGTTGGCGTAATGAGCAAAACTTTAATGAGCCCTCTGGTCTACTTGATTGGGAGCGTCTCACTGAGCTCGAAGACAGTTTAGTGACTCATGAACAAGTGATCATTGTCTCACCCGCACCGGTGTTTGGCGTTAAATCAATTGAAGCTATTCAGTCATTGTTTAATATTTGCGGACAGCCATTATTAGTTGATGTTGAAAACTGGATGGCCCACGAAGGCTCAGCTAAAAAGTTACTGGATACCTTTCGCCGTGACGATACCCCTAAAGAAACGCTTATTTTATCGGGTGATGTACATTACTCATTCTGTTTTTCCGTACAGAAACGCTTTGGTAAGCACCCCAATAGAATTTGGCAACTTACTGCCAGTGGTATTAAAAATGAGTTTCCGCGTAAATTAATTAACGTGCTGGATAAGTTAGACTCGATTTTATACGCGCCGAAAAGCCCGTTAAACTTTTTTACAAAGCGTTGGCAGATGGAAGTCGATAAACATCAAACCATCGGGGAGGGGCAAAAATACTTGGTGAGTGATTCAGCGATTAGTTTGATTGAATTACAACAAGGAAAGCTGGCGCGTTATCAGTTACTCCATCCCGATAATCGCACCACAGAGTTTGATTTAAGCAATGATTAATTTAATGGTTTGCGCTGTTGTCTTACATAGTCGCTAACGTTACTTACTGTATCTAACCAATAACCGTTAGCAGGATCTTTCAGATAAACAAGCAATTGCTCGAGTACTTTTGCGTCAGTAGTATATTGATCTCCGTTACCAATTTCATGGCCCGCTAAAATCAACCAAGCATTATTTTCCCGTAATTGATCCAGCATGGTAATGATTTCATCAAAACTCATTCCGTCGATCCTAAGTCCTGTTAGCTGTGCAAAATCAGTAAAATTAGGATTATTAGCTGACTCATCTAACCAAGTTCGGCCGCTGTCAAAATGTTTAGCGATTAAAGGCACGTAGCTCTTAGTATCAATGCCCCGGCCAACAAATGTATTGCCGCACGGATAAGCAAAGGCGCGAGGGGTCACTCCTAAATGATCTTTTAGGTATTGCTGCGCTGATAAAATATCATTTTCAAGCCACTTGAGTGTAGTGTGTTCAAGTGATAAGTCTTGTGCTCTTAACCATTCAAAATTCCCTGTACATACGTGGCTGCTGGTATGATTTGCAATTTCATGGCCCGATTTTACCGCGTCTTGCCACTGAGTTAGGCGCTGCTTGACGTTAAAAGGGGAAACATAAAAAGTTGCTTTGACTTGGTGCCTGTTCAAAATCGCAGCGCCAACATCGACTTGGCTGTGACGGGCATCATCAAACGTGATACTCACAGCATTTTGCGCTTTATGCGGGTAATTAAAACCAAGGTATTTTTGCGACTCAGGATTGGCAATAACAGAGAATGACAGTACTGAAATAGTCATGATCAATGAAGATATTTTTAACATGGTAGTCCTTACACTTTCTTAGTCTATATATAGAAACAAGTTATGTGTAATAAAGCAATGATTACCTATGTGACTGAGACTGAATAAATTTCAAGACGATAGCTTATTTATAGACAAAAAAACGCCCAGAACGAATCCGCATTGTTCTGGGCTTAGGGGATGGCTCTAATGAGCCTGCGCTAACTTTAAAAACACCTTCTAAGTTCATTAAGGGAGAAGTAGAAAGTAATATTAAGTGTAGTTAACATATGTAAAAAAACCCAATAAATGATGATTTTTTATACTGCTTATAAAACAACTGTTTGTCTTAAAACGAAGCGCAAAGCTTAAATTTTATACATTGGTTGTTGCCAACTTATCCACACCTTATTATTATCACCAGCTGATCAGTTGAGTGTTTTGTACTAAATCTCGAGGTAAGGAGTTTTTAATTTTATTTTTTTGCCATTTTCCAAGCCCTATCGGACAGCCACAAAGGGTTAAAACCACTTCGCCAAGTGCGTTGCTAGGTTCGCTTAAACGAATATCTTTACCTTGAAAGTAGTCATTGGCCTGCTCGTTACTTAGTGCAATTACATTAGCCTTACATTGGCCACCAAATACGGTGGCAAATTCGTGGTTAAGACGCACCCCATTTTTGTGGATCATGCCGAGGTGGATACCAAGTCGCGCGTATTTTATTTTGTTTTCAATGGCGGCAAACTGCTCAGGGAATAGCCACAGTTCTTTATCGCGCTGCATTAGTGAGCCGCTGAGTGATGTCAGGTCAAATTGTTTTTTTAGCTCAGTGTAAAATGCTTGGCTGGATTTTTTGTCAAACGGCTGAAAAGGGAATGCACCTTTTTTTACTTTTTGATTTGGATTATCGCAGCTAGCAAGCTTTTTAAACTTAGCAATAAAAAAGCCTTCGCTGTCGAATGTTTGCGGCCAGACATGCAAATAGCCTTCGCTGGTTGTGGCTCGCTCTGCACCTGCAAACAAATGATCTAATGGTTGTATTTCAAGATGCTCTGCAAACTCAGTGAGAAGATATTCGCACACTTGCTGATTTTCGAGCGGGGTTAAAGTACAGGTTGAATAGACTAATGTACCGCCTGGTTTTAATGCATAGAAAGCGCTTTTTATTAAGTTTTTTTGCACTTTGGCAATATCAATGTTTGACTCAATTGACCAATTCTTTAAGGCATCAGCATCTTTTCGAACCGTACCTTCGCCAGAGCATGGGGCATCGAGTAAAATACTGTCAAAGCATTCATACATATAATCGCCAAAAATAACCCCATCAAAATGCGACAATGCACAATTGCCAACTCCCATACGCTTTAAGGTTGCGCTGAGTACTTTTAAACGAGATGACGACAGTTCATTGGCAACCAATACCCCGTGATTATTCATTAATGCTGCTAATTGAGAAGTTTTAGAGCCAGGAGCGGATGCCATGTCGAGCACATGAGTTGCATCAGTTAATGCGTCTTTAAGTGCTATTGGTGGCAGCATCGAACTGGCTTCTTGTACATACATAGCGCCACTTAAATGTAGATCCGTGTTACCCAGTGCCAGAGCTTGCTCTTCATGTTCACTGCGCTCTAACCAAAAACCTTCGCTACACCATGGGATTGGGCTTAATGTCCAGCCTCTATAAAGGGCATACTGCTGAAAATCCTCAACCGACATTTTAAGCGTATTGACACGTACAGATTTACGAAGCGGTCTGCGACAGGCATTGAGAAAGTCATCCAATGTTAGGTGTGCTGGTAAATAGGTCTTTACGTCATCTATAAAATGCTGGGGAATATAGGTATTGGCGTCCAAGGCAGTGCTCACAGAGAATTTTAAAGTTGTATTCTAGCATTATTAGTGGCTCAGAGCAGTGCCTTAAATAATCTTTTAAAGTATACAAACCTGTCGACACTTGGTGCATAAATGTGTGTTTTAAGTGTTTTTAAACATTATTTATTATACTTATGTCGACAATAGCCGTTTTTAAACGCAGTTTTTACTGATTTAGGGTTGACACATTTACAGCTAAAGACCATAGTGTATCCGTAAATTGTCGACAATCTTAGAAGGTGAACAATGACGCAAGATGCTTTTAGTGAAACACCTATTACTACCGCCTCAGATCAGGTATTTGTGGATATGCGTCGAGAAATTGTCGAAGGCAGTATTGTTCAAGGTAGCAAGATATCCGAGCCAGAACTGGCAAAGCGTTATGGTGTAAGCCGTGCAACGCTTCGTGAAGCGCTTAACCGCCTTGAAAGTTGTTATTTAGTTGAGCGTAAAGCGAATGTGGGTTGTCGTGTTGTGGCACTTACAGCTGAACGTTTAATAGAAGTATATCAAGTTCGCAGTGCGCTTGAAGGTTTAGCGTGTCGTTTAGCTGCCGACAATATGGCACCGGATGAAGTACAAAGTTTAAAGCAATTACTTAATCAGCATCTGAAAACACAACGTGTAAAAGAGGGTGAGTCTTACTATCAAGAAGCCGGCGATCTGGATTTTCATTATCGCATTATTAAAGGCAGTAAAAACGACCACCTTATTCACTTATTGAGTAACGGACTTTATCAGTTAATTCGTATGTATCGTGTGCAAATGGGCATGGTTGGGCCTCGCGTATCAAAAGCGTTTGATGAGCACTTAGCCATTATTAATGCGATTGAAAACCATGATGGGGAATTAGCTGAGTTATTGATGAAGCGCCATATCAGTGCATCGCAAGCCAATATACAAACGAAGTTTAATTTACATGCCGCGCAAAATGAGCGCGCGGAGCAGTAAAAACGTCATATTAAACCATTAAAAAATATAAGTTGTCATAAAGCAACCCCGTTCAAAGTTAGGAGAATGTAATGTCAGCAGGATTAAAATTTAAACAGGCGATTGCCAATAATCATCCATTACAAGTCGTCGGCACAATCAACGCTTACACGGCGATGATGGCTGAAAAAATGGGTCATCAAGCAATTTACCTTTCAGGTGCAGGTGTCGCGAATGCTTCATTTGGTATGCCTGATTTGGGGATGACCAGTCTTGATAATGTTTTGGAAGATATTCGCCGCATCACAGGTGCCAGCGATTTACCATTACTTGTTGATGCCGATACTGGTTGGGGTGGAGCATTTAATATTGCTCGCACAGTCAAAGAGATGACCAAAGCCGGCGCGGCGGGGTTTCATATTGAAGATCAAGTAGCGCAAAAGCGGTGCGGCCATCGCCCGAACAAAGAAATTGTCTCGCAAAGCGAGATGGTTGACCGTATTAAAGCGGCTGTTGATGCTAAAACTGACAGTGACTTTTACATTATGGCGCGTACTGATGCGTTTCAAAAAGAAGGCTTAAATGCCGCGATTGAACGTGCAGCAGCCTGTGTTGAAGCTGGCGCCGATGCGATTTTTGCAGAAGCCGTACACGATCTTGCCGACTATCAAGCCTTTACCAAAGCGATTAATGTGCCTATTTTGGCCAACATTACTGAGTTTGGCCAAACGCCAATTTATACTAAAGAGCAACTAAGTGATGTAGGCGTAGAAATGGTGCTTTACCCACTCAGCGCGTTCAGAGCAATGAATAAAGCGGCACTTAACGTCTATTCAGCAATTTTAAATGAAGGGTCTCAACAGAGCCAAATTGAAAATATGCAAACACGTGCTGAGCTTTATGACTTTTTAGATTATCACTCGTATGAAAATACACTCGATAACCTTTTTTCAGCAAAATCTGATAAATAATAATAAATTCAACAGGAGACACATCATGGTAGATAAAGCATTAGGCG
This sequence comes from Pseudoalteromonas sp. SR41-4, assembly GCF_014163985.1. Taxonomy (NCBI): domain Bacteria; kingdom Pseudomonadati; phylum Pseudomonadota; class Gammaproteobacteria; order Alteromonadales; family Pseudoalteromonadaceae; genus Pseudoalteromonas; species Pseudoalteromonas sp. SR41-4. The sequence goes on from NZ_JACJEI010000003.1 coordinate 95,841, forward strand.
GCGCAGGACTTCGCGGACAAGTAGCAGGCCAAACAGCACTTTGTACAGTAGGGCAAACCGGTTCAGGCTTAACGTATTGTGGTTACGACATTGCAGAGCTTGCTGAAAAAGCGCAGTTTGAAGAAGTATCTTTCCTGCTTTCGCGCGGTGAATTACCGACCTCTGCAGAGCTTAGCGAATACAAAGCTAAACTAAAAAGTTTACGTGGTTTACCACCGGCACTGAAAACTGTACTTGAAAACATTCCAAAAGACGCGCACCCAATGGATGTTATGCGTACAGGTTGCTCTATGCTAGGTAACCTTGAAATGGAGCATGATTTTAGTCAGGCTAATGATGCCATTGACCGTATGGTTGCGGTATTCCCAAGCATTATTTGTTACTGGTATCGTTTTACTCACGACGGTGTGCGTATTGAAACACAAACTGATGATGACTCAGTTGGCGCGCATTTCTTAACGCTACTACATGATAAAGCGCCATCAGAGTTATTTGCTCAAGTGATGAATGTATCGTTGATTTTATATGCAGAGCATGAATTTAATGCCTCAACCTTTACTGGTCGCGTTTGTGCATCGACATTATCTGACATTCACTCTTGTGTAACAGGTGCTATTGGTACGTTACGTGGCCCATTACATGGCGGCGCGAATGAAGCGGCAATGGATATGATTGAAGGCTTTAAAGATGCAGACCATGCAGAGCAAGAAATCATGGGCATGCTGGAGCGTAAAGATAAAATTATGGGCTTTGGTCACGCAATCTATCGCGAATCAGATCCACGTAATGTGATCATTAAAAAGTGGTCTGAAAAACTCGCTGCAGAGCTAGGTGACGAGGTACTTTATCCAGTATCAGTGCGCTGCGAAGAAATTATGTGGCGTGAGAAGAAGTTATTTTGTAACGCAGACTTTTTCCATGCATCGGCGTATCACTTTATGGGCATTCCAACTAAGTTATTCACCCCTATTTTTGTTATGAGCCGTGTAACAGGCTGGACCGCACACGTAAAAGAGCAACGCGCTAATAACCGTATTATTCGCCCAAGTGCAGATTACACTGGGCCAGAAGCGCGTAGTTATACGCCAATCGAATCACGTTAAGACTATTAAAGGTGGGCGAAAATACGCTCACCTTTTATTTTTTTGCACATTGCCACTAGCGCATAGTTTTTAAGGCCTCTTTTTTCATACATCCCTTAAACACGCTATACGTGTGCGACCACCGTCACCAAATTAGCGAGTCTTGTAATGACTATCATAAACAATACTAAATACAGAAAACCCTTACCTAACTCTAATGTCGATTATTTTGACACCCAAGCTGCAATTGATGAAATTAAGGCTGGTGCGTACGCAGCCTTACCCTATACATCACGTGTTTTAGCAGAGAATTTAGTACGCCGCTGCGAGCCGCAAATGCTAACCGCAGCTCTGTCGCAGCTTATCGAACGCAAACAAGATTTAGATTTCCCTTGGTATCCCGCGCGCGTAGTCTGTCACGATATTTTGGGACAAACAGCACTGGTTGATTTAGCTGGCTTGCGTGATGCCATTGCAGCCAAAGGCGGCGATCCAGCTAAAGTTAACCCAGTAGTACCAACACAGTTGATTGTTGATCACTCATTAGCCGTTGAATACGCAGGGTTTGATCCTGATGCATTTGAAAAAAACCGCGCTATTGAAGATAGACGCAACGATGACCGTTTCCACTTTATTAATTGGACCAAAACTGCGTTTAAAAATATTGATGTGATCCCACCTGGTAACGGCATTATGCATCAAATCAACCTTGAGAAAATGTCGCCGGTGATCCAAAGCCGCGATGGGATTGCTTTTCCTGATACCTTAGTCGGTACTGATAGCCACACACCGCATGTTGATGCGTTAGGTGTCATTGCAGTAGGTGTTGGCGGCCTTGAAGCTGAAAGCGTGATGCTTGGCCGCGCCTCTTATATGCGTTTGCCTGATATTATTGGTGTTGAACTCAGTGGCAAACGTCAACCGGGTATTACAGCAACGGATATCGTGCTTGCGATCACTGAGTTTTTACGTGGCCAGCGTGTCGTATCAAGCTATTTAGAGTTTTATGGTGAAGGCGCAGATGCATTGACATTAGGCGATCGCGCTACTATCTCAAATATGACACCAGAATTTGGTGCCACCGCAGCGATGTTTTATATCGACCAGATGACCATTGATTACTTACGCCTAACAGGACGTGAAGAAGAGCAAATTGCCTTAGTTGAAAATTACGCAAAAACTACCGGTCTGTGGAGCGACAGCCTAAAAACAGCGCAGTACGATCGGGTATTAAAATTTGATCTATCAAGCGTTGGCCGCAATATTGCTGGACCGTCAAATCCGCATCGCCGTGTTTCAACCAGTGATTTGGCAGCGCAGGGGATCTCTGGGGTTGTTGAAAATGAAGACGGTTTAATGCCGGACGGTGCCTGTATTATTGCTGCTATCACTAGTTGTACGAATACCAGTAATCCACGTAACGTCATAGCAGCTGGTCTTATTGCGCGTAATGCAAATGCGAAGGGCTTAACTCGCAAGCCATGGGTTAAAACCTCATTAGCACCGGGTTCAAAAACAGTGCAATCGTATCTTGAAGATGCAAAATTACTGTCAGAATTAGAGCAACTTGGTTTTGGTATTGTTGGCTTTGCGTGCACTACGTGCAACGGTATGAGTGGTGCGCTTGATCCCGTTATTCAACAAGAAGTGATTGATCGCGACCTATACGCCACGGCTGTGCTCTCTGGTAATCGTAATTTTGATGGCCGTATTCACCCATACGCTAAGCAAGCATTTTTAGCGTCTCCGCCATTAGTAGTTGCCTATGCTATTGCAGGAACTATTCGTTTTGATATTGAAAAAGACGTACTCGGACAAGACCAGCAGGGCAATGATGTAACCTTAAAAGATATTTGGCCATCAGATGAAGAGATTGACGCAGTGATTAAACAAAGCGTAAAACCTGAGCAGTATAAGAAGGTTTACGAGCCGATGTTTAATTTAACCGTTGATTACGGTGAAGATAACGACCCACTTTACGATTGGCGCCCACAAAGTACTTATATTCGCCGCCCGCCATATTGGGAAGGCGCACTCGCTGGTGAGCGTACCATGAAAGGTATGCGCGCATTAGCGGTACTTGGCGATAACATCACAACTGATCATTTATCACCGTCAAATGCAATTATGGCCAGTAGTGCAGCAGGTGAGTACTTAACGCATATGGGTGTGCCAGAAGAAGACTTTAACTCGTACGCAACGCACCGCGGCGACCATTTAACTGCGCAACGTGCAACCTTTGCTAATCCTAAATTACTTAATGAAATGGTGATTGAAAATGGCGAAGTGAAACAAGGCTCATATGCCCGTATTGAGCCTGAGGGCACAGTTACTCGGATGTGGGAAGCAATCGAAACCTATATGCAGCGCAAACAACCATTAATTATTGTTGCAGGAGCTGACTATGGCCAAGGTTCTTCTCGTGATTGGGCAGCCAAAGGCGTGCGTTTAGCAGGCGTTGAAGTTATTGCTGCAGAAGGTTTTGAGCGTATACACCGTACTAACTTAATTGGTATGGGTGTATTACCACTGGAATTTAAAGCGGGCACCACCCGTAAAACGCTTAAGCTAGATGGTAGTGAAAGTTACGATGTAACTGGTGAATTAACACCAGGTGCGAGCGTTAATTTAACGATTACCCGCACTGATGGTGAAGTATTAAATGTGCCAACAAAGTGCCGTATTGATACTCAAGAAGAACTATCCATTTATGCTGCAGGTGGCGTATTACAACGCTTTGCTCAAGACTTTTTAGAAGCCACGCAAAGTGTATAAGGAAAACAGTCATGACATTTAAACCACAAATTAAAGTACCTGCCACCTACATGCGCGGTGGCACTAGTAAAGGGGTATTCTTTAATCTCAGCGATTTACCAGAGGCTGCACAAGTGGCAGGTTCTGGGCGAGATAATTTATTGCTGCGAGTGATTGGTAGCCCAGATCCATATGGCAAACAAACCGATGGTATGGGGGGGGCTACTTCTAGTACCAGTAAAACCGTTATTTTAAGTAAAAGTGAGCAAGCTGATCACGATGTTGATTACTTATTTGGCCAAGTTGCTATTGATAAAGCGTTTGTTGATTGGAGCGGGAACTGCGGCAATTTAACCTCTGCAGTTGGCGCATTTGCAATTAGTAATGGTCTTGTTGATGCTAGCCGTATTCCAGAAAACGGTATGGCTATAGTGCGAGTTTGGCAAGCTAATATTAAAAAAAGCATTTTAGTGCATGTGCCAATGACTAACGGTGAAGTACAAGAAACGGGTGACTTTGAACTCGACGGGGTGACATTTCCCGCCGCTGAGGTGAAATTAGAGTTCATTGATCCAGCGGATGGCGATGGTGCGCTATTTCCAACAGGCAATGTGGTAGATGAACTAGCAGTCCCTGAGTTTGGTGTACTTAGAGCCACTATGATCAACGCGGGTATCCCTACTATTTTTGTTAATGCAGCAGATATCGGCTATACCGGCACTGAACTTCAAGATGATATAAATAATGACGAACAAGCATTAGCTAAGCTTGAGTCTATTAGAGCGCATGGGGCAGTTAAAATGGGCTTGATCGCTCATATTAGTGAGGCGGCAGCGCGTCAACATACACCAAAAGTGGCATTTATTAATAAACCGATGACATATCTAGCTTCAAGCGGTAAAGAAATTCACAGTGATAATATCAACCTACTGGTACGTGCCATGTCGATGGGGAAACTTCATCATGCCATGATGGGTACTGCCGCTGTTGCAATCGGCACCGCAGCTGCGATAGCAGGATCGCTCGTTAATCTTGCAGCTGGTGGCGGTCAGTTGAGCGAAGTTAACTTTGGTCATCCGTCAGGTACATTAACTGTAGGCGCGCAAGCGATACTTCAAAACGGTAAGTGGCAGGTTACCAAGGCCAGTATGAGTCGCAGTGCTCGTGTGCTAATGGAAGGCGTTGTCCGAGTACCTGAGGTCAATTAATTAGTGAAATAAAACTAAAAGTGGCAGTCAGGCCACTTTTACATCCATATTTATGTGAAAAAATGTAAACAGCATTGCGTCAAATTGTATTCTTTGGTTGATATTTCCCCTAAAGTTAGTCCCTCAATGAGTTTCAAAAAAAAACAGTGTTTTTTTAATTCTTTGTTTTTAAATGTTTTTTATTTTATTTCTTTTAACTTGTGTTAAAAATGGCAGTGCTAGTTAGATGCATATTTACAGGTGTAATTAAAATTACATTTTTTTATAAATTGTCATATATTGGTGGTAAGTTGATAACATGTAATAATAATGTGGTTAATTACGTTAATTTGATACGGTTTTATACATAATTTTAACTTAAATGACTGTTGATATTAATATAGGCTACGATTTCAGTAATGCTATTTGCTAACAAGCACCCTAGGAGATTTTCATGGCGAAAAGAATAATTAAATTTACCCCAATTGCAGCCTCGGTTGCATTGACTCTCGGCCTGACCGGTTGTGGCTCAGAAAATGATAATAACTATAACAAGCCTGAACCAGTTACAGTATACAAAGGCGAAGTCAGCACTAATTTTAATACCCAAGTATCGGGGAAAGCTGTAAAAGGCGCGTTAAAAAATGCCAAAGTGACAGTATCTACTGTTGATGATGCGGGGGAATCTGTCCCAGTAGCTTATCGTTTAGAGGCTGCATCTGATGCAAGCTATACTGCAGAATCGACAACTTCACAAGCAGACGCTGATGCCAAAGCATTGGCATTGGTTGCGGCAGCTAATCCAACAGAGACAATGACGTCAACCAGTGGTGCCTATAATATTTATCTAGAAGACGGCTTTTCGGGTCCGCTTTATATTACGGTGAGTACGTCGAAAGAAGATGACAGCATGGTCAAGTGTGATTCATTTACCGGTTGTGGCAGCTATGATGAAACCCCAGCAGCATCTGAAGTCGCTGGGATGATCAATAATGGCGATGCCGCGATTGATTTTGGCGAATGGTACAAAGATGATCTTGAATTACAAGTTGTTAAGTTTATTAAAGCTTCACCAGCACCAGCAAGTGCTCGTGGTATTAATTTCGCGGAGGGTGATGGTACTGGTGTGCAGCAGTACTTTGCTAATGTGACTTTATATACGAGTATCGCAGCAAAAATGTTGTTAGACGGTGCTAAAGATGGTTCAGCAGTCTCAGATGAAGCAGTTGCAGCGGCAAGTTTAAAAACATTAATTCAAGTATTAGGGCCTGATACAGCAATTAAAGCCGCTTCTTTACTTGGTGATATTTCTCTTGGTGGTGCGGTTGATTTCAGTGATATTGGCGAAGGTGATTCACTGGATGCAGGTACTTTGGCGTTAGTTCAAACTGCCGTTTCATTGCAGTCTGTCGCGGGGGCGGGTGCCAATGGCTCATTAAAAGACCTGATTGCAAGTCTATCTGCAGCTGTTAAAGAAGGCAAAGTAAGCAACAGTGACAATGAAATTGTCCAGAAGATTGCAGCTGAGTTACAAAAAGCAGTTGAGAATACCAGCCTTATTTTTGCCGCAGTAGTTACAGGTGAAGGTATTGATGAAGCATTTGCTAAAGTTGCTGAAAACTTAGGTATTACCGATCCTGATGAAATTGCAAAACTCAAAAATAAAGCCACCAAAGCTGTTGAAGATGTGCAAGCAAAAGCAAAAGATAAAGGGCTTGATAAAGATTTAAAAGAAACCGCAAAAGAAGTTAAAAAAGCATTAGAGAAAATTGGCTGTGAAGATAACTGTGATGCTGGTGATGATCTAACAGCTAAAGTAGCGGCTGAGTTAGAATTACAAGTTACTGCAACAACTGCTACATTAACTATGTCTACCGACTCAATCGCTGTTGGTACTGCTGAATTGACAAAAGTGAAAACGTTGGGTGATGCTGGTTTAGAAACAACCGAGCAGGTTTTGGCTTACAGTGCTGATGTGTTTACGTTATCAGGGAGCAAGGCGGAATATAGCCAGTTACAAGTAGAGCTTTCTGCTGCACTTGCTTCAACACAAGGGATTGCAACAACCGCCGCAAGTTTAGGCGAGCAATATCAACAATTAGTTGATAAAGCAAACTCGTTAAGTAGCGCTGTTGCAACCCAACTCGCAGCGGTTTCAACTTTAATTACGGGGATTGATGCTGAGGTGGTTCGCTCTAATGAGGCTGTGACTGCATTAGGCATCGATATCGACGTTGCAAAAAGCAATGTGACTATCGCAAGCAATAACCTAGATGCTGCTGATTCTGCGGCAATGATTGCGCAAAGTGATTTAGCAACAGCTATGATTGCAGTTGCCGCTGCAGCGATTGACAACAAAGCTAATGCAGAACTTGCTTTGTCATCCGCTCAAGCTGCAATTACCGTGGCTACAGCGACTAGTGCAAAAGCAGCCGAACTCGCTAATGCGGCAGTACAAGCTGAGGTTGCTGCTGCTGCATTAATGGATATTGCCGCTGAAGCGAGTGATAAAGAGATTGCTACAAATTTATCTGCAGAAGCTAAACTCAGTGCTACATTAGCCACAAGCGTTAGCAACGAAGCAGATACTGCTTTGAGCAGTGCAACCTCACTTGAATCTGATGCCCAAGCAGCAATTGCAACATTTACAGTATTAGTTGATGTTAAAGCAGGCACTGAGAGTATTCGAAATGCAACTTTGGTAACGAAAACAGGCGGTCGGGCATTATTTGATACTGCCGAAGTTATTTATGATGTGCTAACAGAAGCTTGGGACTTAGGAGATGAAGCCACTGGTGTTGTTTCTACACGATATCCTAATTGGACGTATAGCTTTGATAAAGATGCATTAGAGCTAAATCTTGTTAATAGTGAAAATGGCGATAAGATCAACGTTAATGGTTCTATCAATAATAAAGCAATTGTATTTGCGTTTGGCGGTATGATTGAAACAGTTGATGGTGCAAAAGTTAGTATTGAAACACTTGATGATATGGGTGAGGCTTTACAGAATTGTATCGACGCTAACAGTGGGACTATTCCTAAAGATCTATCAGATTCTTGTTTAGTAATTAACTTTGAAGAGGAAGTTTCAAGCGATACGGCTGTTGATGGAAATGTGTTATCAGTAGATGGCTGGAGTCGTGTTGAAATAGTTGACGGTGATTCAGGATTTATTGGTACATTAAGCATATCTGGCGCAGATGTAACAGAGCTTGGCATGATCAGCGCAACAGGTGTTACAGGTGATATTGATTTCACTGCGATGTTATCTGTTGATTGGGCAAATGAAAATGATAATTATGCCGTTGATATCGAGTTACATAATAGTATTGGCTATACACTATCTTTGATGGCAGAAGAGGGTGAGGACTTTATGGGTAGCGTAAATGCTAACTTCGCAGGTGCGATGATGAAGTTTGGTACAGTAACAGAGATCACAAATGGTATTTCTGTAGAGTATATTGATGGTGAAGTTATCGATTACACTGATATTAGTTTTTTAGATTCATCGAAGTAACGTAAAAATAAGAGGGAGAGTCGTTCTCCCTCTTAAATAATAACAAGTGAAATAAGTATGAAAAAAAAAATTCTCACGTTAGGATTTTCCGCTTTTTTAATTACCCCTATTAGTTACGCTGCAGAGCAGTTTCAAGTCTTTACCACATTCGATTCAGAAGTGTATACAGAAGCACAACCTGTCACTGCCTTTATTGACGACTTTGATGCTCCACTTACATCAGGTGATAGCGCATTTACTTATAATGTGTTTGAGTTTGGCGTTGGTTATGGAAATTTTAAAGTCGGTTATCAAAGTCGTTTTGATTATGTTTTAAGTTTTGATCCGGATACTGCTGTTTACTTTCATACCGAAAAAAATGACCTTCCTTTTGAAGATAGAAATTATGTTTATTACCTAGACGGTAAGCAATCAACCACCAATGGATTGTTTGTTTCATATGATTTCAAATTTTTAGACTCTGACGCATTAACAATAACGCCTAAATTAACGGTTTTTGCTAGTACGCATTTTCAAGATATAAATGTAGAAGGTACAGTTTATAGTGATGAGATCCAAGGCGCATTAACAGTTGACTCTTATTTTTCGAAAGATATTTTATTTAAGCGATTTACTCCTGATGAGAACCCATCCGGCTTAGGGTACAGCGTTGATTTAGCAGTTAATTGGAAAATAAATCAAGACTTAACCATCGGCCTTCTCGCACAAGACTTACTGTATGAAACCGAGTATAAAAAAAGTGGTTTTGCAAATGGTTATACAACAGAGCTCCCGTTTAATGAAAACGATGATGGCGATATTGCTACTGAGCCTACAATACGCTTAGCAACGTCAGAGTATGGTAATGAAGTTACACATAAATTTGATATGCCGGTGCGCGTTAAGGTTTATGCGGATTATCGTATTAATGATTTGTTTTCTTCAGAGCTGATGGTTAAACAATTTGATCAAGATACGTTTTCTCAATTAAAAGCACGCATGCACTTTTGGGATCATTGGGCAGTTATTGGTGGTTATGAAATAAAAAGTAAAGCATTTTTGCTGGGTATTGAGAACGATTATTTTGGTTTTAATATACAGACCGATAATCTCGATATTGATAAAGCGTATTATGCCAATGTAAATTGGTACCTGAAGTTAGCGTTTTAAGGACTTGTGATGTTTAAAAAACTTATATCAGTTAGTTTACTTATGTCATTAGTTGGTTGTGGTGACTCATCAGATAATGGCACAACAAACACTTTGCCTGTCATGCTGACGTCCTCCTCGGTAAGCTTTTATATTGCGCCTTGGCAATCCACTGCGGGTACGTTAACACTCATTAATGATAACACGGGCTCTATAGAAAATATTGACGTTGCAAATATTAATGATGTGACTTTACCAACCACAACTTTAAATTTTCATCATGTTGAATTTACCTCAAATGCAACGACGTTAACATGTCCAAGTTTTGCAGGTTGTGGTCGCACAGTGAGAAACAACCCGAATGATCAGAATTCTAATCGTCGCATTGATTATCAAGAAGTGATGGATATGACATTAAGTTACCGTGCTGATTTTTTTGCAGCCCCGGGCGAAAATAAGGTTTATTTATCGCCGATCAGCTCAGTGATTAGCGACAATAACTTAGACATAAGCATAACCACACAAAGCTTGAGTGCGACACCTTTTTATCACCTCACTCATAGTCAGTTGAATGACAGCCTTGAAGCTGAGTTGCTTACTAATGCACTGACTTTTGGTGTGATCTTAAAAAGAGCTGCGGATATCGAGGCGAGTTTAAATACAGCCAATAATACGGTGGTAGAACAACAGGCCCAGTTAGCAAGTTTGCCACTTTATCGTACTTTTGCAGATCGCTATGTGTCAGAGAATTTACTTAATGAAGATGGTAATCAATTATTGCAATCCGTCGTTGGAGAGGTCAAACAAAAGCTAGTTATGATTGGGAATGCTAGCAATATTTCGCCACTAGAACGAGATGAAGAACAATTACACTCTCGTGAGTTACTCGAAGATGTGCGTAATATAATAGGTGTGGCACGCTTACAAGAGCAAACGTACAGTGATGAGCTCAAACAAAAGCTAACTGAATTTGAAACAATATTAGGCGAAGACTCGCAACAAACTATTATCGTTTTAGCGAATGTGCTTTATGACGTGCTCTATAACTTTTCGCCATTAAATAATACCGACGCAGGAGTTTATAATTTACAGGGACTGACAATAAACTACCAACAATCCCCTTATTCTTGGGCTATTAGTGGCCAGTATGATGAGCATGACGTACAGCTAGATTTAAATATTCCACAATGGCAAGTAAGTGGACTGCTGGGTAATAAAGTATCCGGTATTATTAGTGCGAAAGTGATAGGCAAAGATGCTCAACTAAACGCCGATGTGAGTGATTTAGTGTTGTCATTTGATGGAACTGACGATCCATTTTCAAATGATCAAAGTGAAACAACCGGGCAGCTGAATATAGAGACAAAGGTTTCATTAGAAAGTGCCAATAGCGGCGTCTTAACCGGTGATATAAAGCTAAACGCTGATCGCTTCGTTACTCCTTTTGAAGAGCTTGTGACAGTGGTATCTGGCTTTGACTTTAAAGGTCAGCTTGTTAGTGAAAATCAAACGACACAGTTTAACCTACAAGCAATAGAAGCAACGCCATTTATAAATGAAGCTACACAGAATCTTGCATTTGCTGTGCAATTGATAACGCCATTAAATGGCGCACCGGATTTTCAGTTTGCTTATGTTGGTCGTTTGAATCGTTTAGCTGATATTAGCAATGCAGAGATTGCCTTACGGCTAAAGGATAGAGCACTTGAAATTAACTTACGTACTGTTGGCAATAATATTAATGCAGTGATCCACGGTGCTCAAGGTCGCTGGTTAGATGTTAAGCAAAAAGGTCGAAACTACAGTGGTGGATTATATTTTGGCGATACACAAATCGCAGATGTAACAGCGGTAAGAGGGGTTCCTGGTATATTATTTCCTGATGGGACATTTGAGTCGTTGTTTTAATAATATATAGGCGCTTATTTGCTAACATTTAAGCGCCTTATTTTTAGCTGCTACATTGTTTTTTTTCTTCAATATAGCTTGAAAGTGCTCCTTGCTCTTTCATTTTTTTTATCTCGTTATTGAGATCGGCTAAAATTTCCTGCCAATATGGGGTTGCTTTACTTACTGTGTAATAGAGGGGTTTGTAACCTAAAGGTGGGGACAAAACCATTAGAGCAGTTTTCATTTGCTGTTTTTCTTTTTCGGAGGCAGCAGACTTTTCAATGCTGGCAATCAACACGTCAAAATCAGCTACAATTAGGTCTACCCGTAGGCCCATAAGTAAATGAATTTGCTGAAACTCATTATTGGCAACAATGGTATTAATTTGTTTTGAGTCAATTAGTTTATCGAGTTCTGGGGTGTTTTTATATGCTCGGACAACACCAATAATTTGATCTTTTATAGACTCTACACTGCCGTCATAGTTTGAGTGGCTGCCATTTAGTGCGACTAGTGACAAGTTTCCACCTGGAATAGCCGAGGATAAAGCCATTAAATCATTGCGCGTTTTATTTGGCTTATTCTCTGACATAACATTATTATCAATAAAATACTCAGGAAATAAAATATCTGCATGACCTAATTCGGCCGCTCTTAGTGCTCGGGCCCATGGGAGAAACTCTATATGCACTCCATAACCTTTTTGTAGTAGTAGTTTAACGGTTAGTTGAAATAGCCAACCGTTGTTACAAAGTGATTCATCAATATAAGGGGGCCAATTTAAAGTGACTAGTTTTAAAAGTTTCTTTGCTTCAATATTGTAAGCATAGCCATATTCATATCGTACTGCTGGAGCAACGATTGTTTGATCACCGACTTGGTAAGAAACAGGGGTCATAGTCGCTTTCGCGAATCCACTAAACAACAATAGAAAGACTAAGTACTTTTTCATTTATTTGATAAGTTTTTGTAATTATTCTTAAAGTTTAGTCGCATATATGTATTTAACAACTTAAAAAGACGATAACTAAAATGTATTTACAATGTTTATCGTTGCAGCCGTTTGAGAAGGAACGGGTAAATGATGGCATGTTTTTTTATGTGTTTTTATTGGCAAGGTAAGGAGTGACAGCAGCTGTCAGCGCCTACACAAAAGTTACTTGGCTTGCTTAAAAATACGTTAGATGCAAGAATAAAGACGACAATTTATTCATTCTACATAAGGAACAATGTTTTGCGTTTAACGCCGCCCTAAGTTATTCCTCCTCTAAATCACCGCTGCGTGATACCTATATACCAAACATTGGTAGGCGCTTATGTGCCGTTTTAATAAATAAAAAAACATTAATGAAAATGCGGTTGTCATCGTTTAGTAAAAGCATTGTCGGTGTTTTATTGACTGCTGTATGGGCGTTAATGTTAACTACATGACAAGGTTTTTTATGTTAGAAAAAATAAAACGAGATTGGCTTTTTAACATCCGAGGGGACTTACTAGCAGGTACTGTGGTGGCGCTTGCGCTAATACCAGAAGCGATTGCTTTTTCTATTATAGCGGGCGTGGATCCTAAAGTCGGTTTGTATGCTTCATTTTGTATTGCCGTGGTTATTTCGATAGTGGGTGGACGACCAGGGATGATTTCTGCCGCTACTGGCGCTATGGCTTTACTGATGGTTACCTTAGTTAAAGAGCATGGTTTAGAATACCTTTTGGCGGCGACATTACTCACCGGTGTGATACAAATTATTGCAGGCTATTTAAAACTGGGGAGTTTAATGCGCTTTGTGTCTCGCTCCGTGGTTACAGGCTTTGTAAATGCGTTGGCAATTCTTATTTTTATGGCACAGCTGCCGGAGCTGACGAATGTAACATGGCATGTATATGCGATGACGGCTGCGGGTCTTGGGATCATTTATTTATTCCCTTACTTACCGGTGATAGGCAGAACAATTCCATCACCACTAGTGTGTATCGTGGTTTTAACTTTGGTTGCAATGTTGGTAGGACTTGAGATTCGAACTGTTGGCGATATGGGCCAGTTACCAGATACCTTACCAATATTTTTATGGCCTGATGTGCCTTTTAACCTCGACACACTGCTAATAATTCTTCCTTATTCATTTGGCCTTGCTGTCGTTGGTTTATTGGAGTCGATGATGACAGCGACAATTGTTGACGACTTAACCGATACCGCTAGTGATAAAAATCGTGAATGTAAAGGTCAAGGGATCGCGAACATAGGTTCAGGTTTAATGGGAGGAATGGCCGGCTGCGCGATGATTGGCCAGTCGATCATTAATGTAAAATCAGGGGGACGTGGCCGCTTATCAAGTTTTACCGCGGGTACTTTTCTGCTACTTATGGTGGTGTTTTTAGATGAATGGCTAAAGCAAATTCCAATGGCGGCACTGGTTGCCGTGATGATAATGGTGTCGATTGGCACCTTTTCTTGGAATTCACTGCGAGATTTAAAGAAAAACCCATTATCAAGTAGCATCGTAATGGTTGCTACGGTCGTTGTTGTTGTCGCAACGCATAATTTGGCCATGGGAGTATTGGTCGGTGTGCTATTGGCGACACTATTCTTCGCCAATAAAATTGGTCGTTTTATGGTTGTAAAGCCAGCGCAATCATCGGCTGATGAACGAGTATACCAGGTTGTTGGACAGGTGTTTTTTGCATCCTCAGAGCAGTTTATTGAGTCGTTTGACTTTAAAGAGGTCGTTGCTAAAGTAGTGATTGACTTAACTCATTCGCATTTTTGGGATATTACGGCAGTGTCGTCGCTTGATAAAGTTGTGATTAAATTTAGACGCGAAGGTGCAGAGGTCGAGATTATTGGTATGAGCGACGCGACAGCAACGATTGTTGACAAATTTGGCGTTCACAATGACCCTGAAGAAGTTGAAAAACTCATGACAGGCCATTAAGGAGAGCACAATGAATAAAATTATTACTTGTATAGATGGCTCAGTTTACACAGATGATGTGTGTAAGGCGGGGATTTGGGCGGCCAAGAAACTTAATAAATCGATGCTATTTTTGCATGCCATAGAAAAACAAAACGCTGCTGTGATTGACGACTTAAGTGGCATAATTGGTTTTGGTGCAACTACATCATTATTATCAGAGATGTCGACACTGGATGAGCAACGCAGTACATTAGCATTGCAAATAGGCAAAGAAATGTTAGATCACGCGAGTGTATTTGCTAGCCAACAAGGGTGTAAGTCAATTGAAAGTAAGCAGCGCCATAGCGGTATTGTTGAGGCAATTTGCGACCTTGAAGATGCAGCGCGACTGATTGTTATTGGCCGAAGCGGTAAAACTCACGAACAGAATTTTAAAGCTATTGGGTCGCATATTGAGCAGGTTATTCGCCATGTTCATACACCTATTTTAATTGCCAATCGTCACTTCAGTGAGCCGAACAACTTTATGCTTGCTTATGATGGACGAGAAACAGCAGATAAAATGGTTAAACAGATTATTGCTGGTGGTTTGTTGCATCATTTAACGTGTCATTTGGTGACTGTAGAAAATGGCAAACATGATTTGTTGGAAAAATTTAAACGCACCGAAGCGTTGCTTATTGAAAGTGGTTTTGAAGTCAAATCAAGTATTTTAGAGGGTAATATTTTTAGTTCTTTAATGGCATATAAAACTAAAAATAAAATAGCAATGCTGGTAATGGGGGCCTTTTCGCATTCAAAAATAGCACATGCTTTTTTGGGCAATAACACCCTAAAAATGATAGAAAACACGCTATTGCCGTTAGTTATTTTACGCTAAACTACCATCTAATCGAGATGTAAAAAGATACTTATAGCTAAATAAACGTTTTAGAAGCTTCCGATAGAGCTCTAGATAGATGCTGTAAATTCGCTTAATATCGTATCTCATAATGTGGACCTTAACATAAAGTAATGAAAACATTATGAGAAATACCGGCCAACTAGCCCATTTTGACTAGTTCTATTGCCATATAGTAATCTAGCATAAATTACTGCGTTCACTTTAATAAATTCGTAAGTGCAGTATCTAATGTCTTATAACGAAAGCAATAGCTGCTTTCAAGAGCTTTAGTTGGTTGTACATATTGTCCGTAAAGCAGCAAATCTGCCATTTCACCCATTACTAATTTTAGAACCCATGCAGGCATAGTTATTTTTGCTGGTCGATTTAATACTTTACCTAAGCTTTGACTAAATTCGCTATTTGATACAGGTGTTGGGGCGGTCATATTAATTGCGCCACTGAGTTGCACATTATTGATAATGTGTATAATTAAATTAATCATATCCTCGATATGTATCCATGACATGCCTTGCTGGCCATCAGCAATAGGACCACCTAGTGCTAATTTAAATGGCGGTAACATTTTGGCTAATGCACCACCATTGTTAGCTAAAACGATACCTGTACGTAATAAACATACTCGAGTATTGATTGATTCTGCTTGCAGGGCGGCTTGTTCCCAATCATGGCATAGCTGATGACTAAATTCAGGGGTCACATCAACAAAGCTTTCGTCAATTACGGTGGTTGATTGGCGACCGTAAAATCCGACCGCACTGCCTGATATAAAAGTATGCGGCGGTGTATCGCATTGGTTAATTGCAGCGCTAATTTGTTGAGTGATCGTAATACGGCTGTCTCGCAGTATTTGTTTTTGTTTTTCACTCCAGCGTTTATTTACTATGGGTTCACCGGCTAAATTGATAACGCAATCGAGATTGTTAAAATCAACCTCTTCAAGGGAGTCAGTCGCATTAATGTTCTCACCTAACAGTTTTGTCGCATTTGCAGGATTGCGGGTGAGCACTGTCAATTGATGTTCTTTGTTTAGCTCAGGGCACAAATGACGACCGATCAGGCCTGTTGCGCCGGTTATTAAGATATGCATAGCAATAAAACTCTTTTAGTAATTATGTAATCGTTATACGTAGAGTAGGCTGCTTTGATCACTTTGCAAATATTTCATTTTACAGACTTTTCACATACACTAGCTGCAGTTTATATTTTAAAGGATTGTAGTTTGGCTAGTTTAACTGGGGTAAACAAAAGTTTAGTTATCTTTGCAGCGTTGGTGATTGCTTTAGCTGGTATTAAAGCGGCAAGTATAATTGTCATTCCGTTTGTACTTGCAGCATTTATTGCCATTATTTGTAGTCCTTTATTAAGTTTTTTTGGTCGTTACAAAATACCTAAAGGCATCGCGATCATGCTAGTGATGTTGATGGTGGTTGGCTTAGGGGTTAGCCTTGCCAGCTTAGTCGGGCAATCATTGACTGACTTTTCACAGCATTTACCTGAATATAAAAGTAAGTTACAGGATGAGTTTATTTGGCTGGTTGATGTTGCTGCCAAGTACAATATTTTGCTCAATAAAGAGCAAGTTATATCAATGTTCGACCCGGGAAAAATGATTGATGTTGCCACCGGTATGCTGACTGGCTTAGGTGGCGTGATGGCAAATTTGTTCTTAATTATTTTAACTGTGGTATTTATGCTTTTTGAAGGGCCTATGCTTAGTCATAAAATTCATATGGCATTAGACGATCCTGATATGAAAATGCAGCAAATAGACCGTTTTTTAAATTCTATTAACTCTTATTTAGCGATCAAAACAGTGGTAAGCGTTGGTACAGGCATATTAGCTGGGCTACTACTGTGGATCTTAAATGTTGACTACTTCGTGTTATGGGGGGTAATGGCATTTATGTTTAATTACATTCCTAATATTGGCTCTATTATTGCTGCTATCCCAGCAGTTTTATTAGCTTTGATCACGCAAGGACCATTGGTCGCAGGGATTGTAGCAGTAGGGTATTTAACTATTAATACCGTGATGGGTAATATAGTTGAACCAAAGTACATGGGTAAAGGTTTAGGACTGTCGACCTTAGTGGTATTTTTATCACTCATCTTTTGGGGGTGGCTGATTGGCACGGTAGGTATGTTGTTATCGGTGCCATTGACGATGATTGTTAAAATAGCCTTAGAAGCCAGCGACGAAGGGCGCTGGTTAGCGACTCTGTTAGGTAATGGTGAAGAAATCGAGTCACCTTCTAAATAACCACCGTGGTGGTCAGATAGGTTGTTTTAATACAGTAATGTGCTGCTCTAATATACGCAATTCACAGCGCTTATATACAATTGCAGCCTGGGTGGCGTTGGGTACTTTGTGTAAATAACGCCATTTACAGCTGTCTTCCAGGTATTTTTGGTAATTGATAATGCTACGTTTAAAAATTGGTAGCAACTGAGTGTTACCGGTATCTTCTTGGATCTTATTTAAATCTAAAGTGATTTTATTTATCCAGGTTTGTTGAATACGGGTTAAGGTCTCTATCTGTTTATCTAAACATTGAATATATTTTTTAGCTTCATCAGGTGTTGCTTGCTCAACGACTGTACATTGCTCTTCTGCTGCAAACGTTGTTGTACTCAGTGCTAAAAGCAGCCCAGATACAGCTATTAACCAGTTATTTTTTATCATTATAATTAAACTCTAAAATAAATTTCGCGCCGCCTAAGGTATCAGCATCTAAAATAGTCAGGGTACCGTGATACGACTTTACTAAATCTGACACAATCGCCATACCGACACCGTGTCCGCTTTCGTAGGTGTCCAAGCGGGTACCACGAGTAAGCAGGGATTCGCGTTTATCAACCGGCACACCGGGTCCATCATCACTAATAGCGATAGTGAGGTTGCGTTTTTGAATGACTTGGATATCGACTTGTGAGCGACAAGCTTTACAGGCGTTATCAATTAAGTTACCGAGTAGTTCGAGTAAATCAGTTTTGTCACCTAAAAAGTAATCTTTGTCTTTAACCGCATGGGTAAAAATAATATCTTTATCGCGGTAAACTTTACTCATTGCATTGAGGATTGAATCTAGCACCGGCTTAATGGCTGTTTGTTTTTTCCATGTATCAGCTGCACCCGTTGCAGCGCGTTTTAATTGGTGTTCGATCATCACATTTATACGGTCAAGCTGCTCTTGGGCATCGGCATCGTTGGCAAGCGGGCTCGATTTTAATACTGCCAGTGGCGTTTTAAGTGCGTGAGCTAAGTCGCTTAAAGACGCACGATAGCGCTCTTTTTGGCGTTGCTGAGTTTCGAGTAGTAAATTTAAATCGGCTTTTATAGTTTGCAGCTCAACAGGATAAAGTCCTTTAATTTCTTGAATATCACCTGACTCAATGGCTTTTATTTCTTTATCCAGTCGTTGCAACGGCCGCGCGCTCCACACAAAGCCCACAGCCATTAATGCTGCAATGGCTACACCCATGACGTACATCCAGTTTACAAGGGTTTGCTTAAAACCATCCATTAACCGCAGTAGAGCATCGTTGCGTTTTAATAAAATAAAGCGAGCATGCTCTGACTGGTCAATGTTATTTAAAATAACGGTTAGGCTAAGTTGCCAATACACTGTATTTTTATATTCCACACGACGAAAGTCGGCAGCGCCTGCTTTGGTTTCTAGTTCGTCAGGCACAAAGTTAACATTTACCGCCGACTCAGAGTGCCATACAGGCTGTTCTTCACGATAGATCATCGCATAAGTATCAGAATTTAAACGATTCAATTCAGGAGCTAAAATAGTGCTGGGCATGATAATGCCGCGCTCAGTAAAATCGACTTCTGAAATTAAAGAATATAAATGGGCTTCGAGGGTTTTTTCGGTGGCTTCGACTAACGAAGCATAGTATGCCTTACCAATAGAGAAGAATAAAATGGGTAAAGCGACTAATAAAACAAAGACAAGGATAAATCCTTGCCTTACTTTTAACGGTATTTGCGATGCTACCACTGACTTTTAAGCCTGTAACCGCGTCCGCGTAGTGTTTCTACTGGGTTTAAAGTACCATCAGGGTCAAGCTTTTTACGTAAGCGCAGTACGAATACTTCGATTACATTTGAATCTAAATCAAAGTCCTGATCGTATATGTGCTCTGTTAGCTCAGATTTGGAAATCACTTTTTGTGGATTAACCATTAAATACTCAAGCACTTTGTATTCGTATGCGGTGAGACTTAGCTCTCGGTCATCAACCCAAACTTGTTGTGAGCGGGTGTGAATTTTAATAGGCCCAGCAGTCATTTCAGGATTTGCTTTACCTGCGCTACGACGGATCAACGCGTTACACCGCGCTATTAACTCTTCAACATGAAATGGTTTAGTTAAATAGTCATCAGCACCAGCATCAAGTCCTTCAACTTTATCTTGCCAACGGTCACGTGCTGTTAAAATCAGAATTGGAATTGTAATCCCTTGTGCGCGGGCTTTATTGATCAGTTCAATACCGTCAATTTTTGGTAAGCCTAAATCAACTACCGCCATATCAAGAGGATATTCTGTGATGTGAAATAAACCAGCTTCGCCATCATGACAGAGATCGACACTATAACGTTCTTTTTCTAATGCATTACGCAGATTGTCTGCTAAGTGTAAATCATCTTCAATTACTAAAATTCGCATTTCTTAATCCTTCTTCACTTCGCCGGTCTTTTTATTGACATGAACGTCGACGACATGGCCGTCCGATTTTAATATTCTTACAGTATAAATATCGTTAAGTACGGTAATTTTAAGAGTTTTACCATCTTCGACTTTTTTAGCAAGCTCAACAGCTTGTTTTTTATTTATCTCAGCTTTATTGACTTGAGATGCAGCTTGGCTACTAGTCGAAAAAACACTCGAGAATAGCACAGTGATGGCGACGCTGAGAGCTAACACAGTACGCATGATGAGAAACTCCTAAACCAGACCTGAATAGTTTAATGAACCAAGTAGCTATAATTCAAGTGAAAAATCACTAAATCTGATGATTCAATGCAGCAGAGTTTAATTAACATCCGGTGAACAAACACTGAATTGTGGTGATTTGACTCAAAGTCTTATACCCATTGCATTAAAATCTGGTTCAT
Organism: Pseudoalteromonas sp. SR41-4; assembly: GCF_014163985.1. NCBI lineage: Bacteria > Pseudomonadati > Pseudomonadota > Gammaproteobacteria > Alteromonadales > Pseudoalteromonadaceae > Pseudoalteromonas > Pseudoalteromonas sp. SR41-4. The sequence goes on from NZ_JACJEI010000003.1 coordinate 116,345, forward strand.
TTAAATAGTATAATCCTGTTTGATTGTTGGTTTTACTTAGCCAGGAAAAACTTTTTTAAACGGTTTAACTTGTGAGTTTTCATATACGCCGCCGTTGACGTAAGGATCTGCTGCAGCCCATTCGCGAGCTGCTTCTAATGAGCTAAATTCTGCAATCACTAAAGAACCAGTAAAACCAGCGTCAGCTGGCTCGGCGCTATCAATGGCAGGTAATGGACCTGCTGTCAGTAATCGGCCTTGCTCGTCTAATTCTTGTAAGCGTGCTAAATGAGCAGGGCGGGCGGCTTTTCTTAATTCTAAGCTATTTTCAACATCAGTTGAGTAAATCATATACAACATGGTGTGTTCTCTGGATTTGAATATTATTGGAATTATGCTGATATTAGCACAGCAAAATTAATAGGCGAATAAATTACGATTAGTTTAGAGCGCTATTAAAGCGCGAAAGCTTTACGCAGTTTTTAGTTAACTTTCGAGGCTGTAAATTGATGCTGCGATTTAATCACTGTTAGCTTGAACAAATTTTAATCTTAAAAGAACAACAACCTCTAAGGTTTACAGTATCATTATATTTTTAAGCGGAATCTGCTTGAAAAGCCCAGCACAACACTGGTAGAGTCGCTTGAATGGTACAAAATAATAATAAGGTTTTTAAATGAGCGATACTCGTGAGCATTTTAGCTCCCGCCTTGGATTTATATTAGCAGCTGCTGGCTCTGCGGTCGGTATTGGTAATTTGGTTGGTTTTCCAGTCTCAGCAACAAAAAATGGTGGTGGTGCTTTTTTGCTCGTTTACGCGCTGTTTGTTGTGTTTATTTGTTTGCCAGTAATGATGGCAGAGATGGCAATGGGACGCCAAGCACAAAAAGATCCATTAGGCTCTTACAAGTTATTATCTGGTAATGATACTAAGTGGAGTTTTGCTGGCTTTTTAGCAGTATTAACCCCGTTTATGATTGCTGTGTTTTATATGGTTATCACGGTATGGATTTTTGGTTATTTAAGCCAAGTTGCGGTTGGTAACTTAGATGTGTTGGCTGATCCAAAAAGCTTTGGGGTGTTTATTAATAGTTCCAGCGTGTTTGCGTATATGGCTGCTGTGGCATTAATTGTTAATTTGATTTTAGTCGGTGGTGTTAAGCAAGGGATTGAAAAAGCAGCTAAGTTTTTAATGCCAGCATTGTTCGTATTGCTAATCGCATTAGTGGCGTATGTATTGACGCTAGACAATGCTATGGCTGGCGTTAAGTACTATATTATCCCTGATTTTTCTAAGATGAATGCCAGTGTCTTGAACGGTGCATTAGCGCAAGCGTTTTTCTCATTGTCGTTGGGTATGGGTATATTGATGACTTACGCTTCATATATCTCGAAAAAGGATGACATTGTTGGCAGTGCTAAAATGGTTGCACTGACTGATTCACTGGTGGCGTTTATTGCCGGTCTTATGGTGCTACCAGCTATATTTAGTTTTAACCCAGATACTGATCCTACTAAATTGTCTGACTCATCTGTGTCGATGATTTTTGAGTTTTTACCAAAGATTTTACTCGCGCTACAAACTGATATTGGCTATGTTGGTGCATCAATTGTTGCGTTTGTGTTTTTCTTGCTGGTATTTTTTGCTGCAATTACCTCGTTGGTATCCATCGTTGAGGTGCCAACAGCTACGCTAAGTGACCGTAAAGGCATAAGTCGTAAAATGGCGTTACTGATATTAACTGGTAGCATCGGTGTACTGACAGTGTTATGTACTATGTCGTTTGGTATGGTTGAAGGGTTAACTTCATTTACTAACTATGGCGGAGCGTCTAAAAGCTTATTTGATATTGTGTATGATGTATTTTACGACACTATCTTGCCATTGAATGGTTTAATGGTGTGTTTATTCGTGATGTATCGCTGGAAAAAAGTACGTTTAAGTGAAGAGCTTAGCCAAGGTTGTCCAGGCTATGCAGGTAGCTTTACTGAAAAATACGTTAACTTTTCGCTATCAACCTTTATTCCGGTAATTTTAGTAGTTATATTTATTAATACCGTAGCGACTAAGTTTTTTGCTATGAGCATTTTCGGTTTTTAATTAATACAACTAATTGAGCTTCCCATAATTAAGCCGTGTTAAGTATCATTAGCACGGCTTTTTCAGTTAAGAGATTGTTGCAGAATCTAAGTACTGACCTATTCCTAATGTAAACATCCACAGTCCCCATAAGCTGTGTTCGATAACGCAGACAAACGTGGAGCGGCTTTGAGCATAGGTAAATGCAAATAATAACCCGCCTATAAATGCCAGTAGTACTGCTACCCAATTAGCATAAACAATATGCGCTAAAGCAAATACTGTGGCGCTAACAATTATGCGCACCGTTTTTTTTGGCATGATGCGTTTATAACGATGAAAAAAATAGGTTCGAAATATCAACTCTTGCGGCATGACTGACAATAATGGATAGAACGCGAGTAACATTAACCAGTCATTAAATGAGTTTCGAGGCAGCATAAACCAATTACCTTGATTAATGATCCCGTAAAAAACCCCTGAAAACAGTGCGCCGATAAAAAAGAAACTAAACAGTCGGCGTTTCACTGCGGAAAATTGACCAAGGCTGGTAAGTCTAAAGCGTTTAAAGTGGGGATCGCCTAGCAGCAACATACCGCAGACACTCATTAACACGATTAACGCGGGGATCAGCCAATTAGCAAGGTAGGCACGAAGGTAAAAACCCAGCAAAGGAAGGCATACAAATATAAAGGTAAATTCAAACCAGCGGTATTGATTGGCGTTCAAGGTCGTCTCAGCGTGATTTTGTATACTAGGCTAACAAGCTAAGACGACATATTTATGACATTAAGAGCGCTTTTTATTGTCTACTTTGGGCTCATCTTCATCGGGTAAATATTTATACAACATGATGATAGTGGCAAAAAGACTGACAAATGTGATCCCCATTAAGCCAAACACTTTAAAGTTAACCCAAAAATCGAGAGAAAAGTTATAAGCGATATAGATATTTAACGCTGATATTCCCGCTGTGATCGCTATCCACAATATGTTGAGTTTATCCCAAAGCGACTCAGGTACGGTAATTTCTTGCTCAGAGTTTGATGCATTATTTAAAATGGCACTGAGTGCTTGTTTAACTAAATTTTTACCAAGAAAGTAGCGACTGATCAATAAGCTTAATGAGAGCACAGCGTAGATGATAGTGGCTTTCCACTTCACAAATTGTTCATCATGAAACACCAGCGTAAGAGTGCCTAAAATCACTGCAATGGCAAAAAACAACCATTGGCGTGTAGGTACTTTGCCTATTTTAAAATAAGAATAAGCGACCTGCAGAAAAGTGGTGCCCATTAATAATGCCGTTGCCCAGTAAATATCAACTAACTTGAATACCGCAAAAAATAAAATTAGCGGAATAAACTCAATTATTGCATGCATAGAATGCCCAAAAATTTAAAACCAAAAATAGTTGCAGAGGTTGTATCAACTTATTGTGTTGTTTACAAGGTTGACTTAGTAGTTACTAACCCTTAGCCTGCGTGCCTTTGTATTCAATCATTACCAAAATCTGCTGAACAGTGACTGAGTAAGCGGTATTTTTAGGAGCATTTTATGAATAAAGCACAACTGATTAGTGCAATGTCTGCACACAGTGAATTAACTAAAAAAGATTCTCAAGCGGCGTTATCAAGCATGCTTGCAGCCATCACTAAATCATTATCAGAAGGTGATCAAGTGCAAGTAAATGGCTTTGGCACGTTTGCGTTAAGTTATTATCCCGCACGTACAGGACGCAACCCACAAACGGGAGAGGCAATAGACATTGAAGGCGCTAACAAACCTGTATTTAAAGCAGCAAAAGCGTTGAAAGAGAGTCTTTAACGCGTTTGATTACCAGAAAAGGGCCGCAACAGGCCCTTTTCTTATTTTCGAAGTATGAACTTACAGCGCAGTTGCAGCTTTCATGCTCGCTACGAACTCTTGTAAACCACTGAGCATAGCTTGAGGGGTATCGAGATTCGCTTCAATAATTTTCACTACCGCCGAGCCAGATATAGCACCTGCTGCACCGGCATTAAGTGCTGCTTTTACATCATCAGGGGTTGAAATCCCAAAACCTAATAACGCAGGGGCGCTGTGGTATTCTTTTAGTTTAGTGACAATTGATGTCGCCGGCATTTGTGCTTTAGTTTCTGTGCCTGTTACACCCGCACGAGATAGCAAATAAGTATAACCACGGCCATAAGAGGCACATTCGCGTAAAGTGTCATCAGGTGCGTTAGGCGTGGCTATAAAAATGGGGTCAATGCCATTACTCACTGCCGCTTTGCGAAACATTTTAGATTCATGAAGCGGCACATCTGCAACTAGAATTGAGTCAACGCCGACTGCTTTTGCATCTTGGTAAAAAGCCTCTAAACCGCGTTTAAACACTAAGTTCGAATACAACAATAAACCAATTGGGATATCAGCATTGTACTGGCGTACTTGCTTGATGATATCAAAGCAATCTTGGGTATTTATATTTACTTTAAGGGCCCGAATATTGGCAGCTTGAATAACTGGGCCATCTGCTATTGGGTCTGAAAATGGAATACCCAGCTCTAAGCCATCAGCGCCGCCATCAATTAAGCTTTTGATTATTTCAACGCTCAGTTCTTTATTTGGATCGCCAATTGTAACAAACGGCACAAATGCACCTTGATTTAGCTCGCTTAAACGGGCGAACATTTTACCGTAGCGGTCTGTTTTTTGGATTGCTGTCTGGCTCATAACTGATCCCCTTTAGAAAGTACATCCATAACGTGTGATAAGTCTTTGTCGCCGCGACCACTTAAATTCACTACTAAAATTGACTCTTCAGTTTGCTGCTCTGCATACTTCAGTGCGTAAGCTAGTGCATGACTTGATTCGAGCGCAGGAATAATCCCTTCGTTTTTAGCCAGTAATTGGAATGCTTCTAATGCTTCGGTATCTGTAATACCCACATATTGCGCACGGCCAGTTTCATGTAAAAACGCATGTTGTGGGCCAACAGCTGGGTAATCAAGACCCGCTGAGACAGAATACGATTCCTCAATCTGGCCATCATCATTTTGCATTATATAGGTATAAGTACCGTGCAAAATACCTTTAGTTCCTTTACAGATTGTTGCACCGTGCTCGTGGGTATCAAGCCCTTTGCCAGCGGGCTCTACGCCAATGAGTTTTACACTTGGCTCGTCAATAAAATCTGTAAACATACCAATGGCGTTAGAGCCACCGCCTACACAAGCAAGCACCGCATCAGGGAGGCGACCTTCAGCTTTTAATACTTGTTGTTTTGCTTCTTCACCAATCACTTTTTGGAACTCACGAACGATGGTAGGGAATGGGTGAGGACCTGCAGCAGTACCAAGTAAGTAATGCGCTTCTTTATAATTTGCTGACCAATCACGAAGCGCTTCGTTTACGGCATCTTTTAATGTGCCAGAGCCTGCAGTAACCGGGATCACTTCAGCGCCCATTAGTTTCATTCTAAATACGTTTGGTTGTTGGCGTGCCACGTCTTTAGCGCCCATATAAATACGGCATTTTAAACCAAGTAATGCACACGCAAGCGCCGTTGCAACGCCGTGTTGGCCTGCGCCTGTTTCAGCAATAACTTGTTTTTTACCCATGCGTTGAGTTAATAGTGCTTGGCCTAACACCTGATTCGTTTTGTGCGCGCCACCGTGCAGTAAGTCTTCACGCTTTAAGTATAATTTTACTTTTGGGTTTTTAATTAAGTTACGCGTTAATGTCAGCGGCGTAGGACGGCCAGCATATTCATTAAGTAACTTTTCCAGTTCAGCTTGAAAAGCCGGATCTGTTTGCGATTTATTAAATTCGTTTTCGAGTTGTTTAAGTGCTGGTACTAGCAATTCTGGGACAAACATGCCGCCAAATTCGCCGAAATAAGCTGGATTATTCATATTAACCTCAATATTTACGGATGCTGATAAATGCATCATTTAATTTGTTTGGGCATTTTTTACCGGCGCTTTGCTCAACCCCTGAATTTAGGTCGAGTCCATGCGCACCTTGATATAATGCACCTTGAATATTTTCTGGGTTTAAGCCACCAGCAAGCATAAATGGCTGCTTAGTCTCTTTGAGTATTGCCCAATCAAAGGTCTTACCGGTACCGCCGGCTTGCGTATCGCTGTGAGTATCGTATAAGTGGCGATCAACGCCATTGACAGGTGCTGGCAAGCTATCCTTCACAGCTTGTGCCTTCCAAATCTGGCAATTACTTGGTAGCAAAGGACGCAGTTCGTTTATATAGACTGCATCTTCTTGGCCATGTAATTGCACTGCTGCAAGCTTTAAGCTCTGAGCATGATTGACAACGTCTGCGATTGTTGCGTTTACAAATACGCCTACATAAGCAAGCGGGGCACTTTGCATAACTTGTTTTGCACAATCTAAATCAACAAAACGAGGGGATTTAGGTGCAAAAATTAGCCCCCCATAAACGGCACCACTTTCATAAGCGGCAATGGCATCTTGGCTACGGGTTAAGCCACAAACTTTGTTTTCACCTAAAATTACGCTTCGACAAGCGCGCTCTAAATCACGCTCAGCCATCAGTGAACTACCGATTAAAAAGCCATTACACAACGGGGCCAAGCGTTTTACATCTTGGTGTGTGTAAATACCTGATTCTGAAATAACCACTTTGTTATCAGGAATAAGCTTTCTTAGTGCCTCAGTGGTAGCTAAGTTTGTGCTCAAATCACGTAAATCACGGTTATTAATACCAATAATTTGCGCATTGAGTGCCAGAGCTCGATGTACTTCAGCTTCGTTACTCACCTCGGTGAGGATTGCCATTTTTAGGCTTTTTGCAACTTTTTCAAGCGATTGATATTGCGTATCATCGAGTACTGACAACATTAATAAAATAGCATCGCCGCCATAAATACGGGCCAAATAAATTTGGTATTCATCAATAAAGAAATCTTTACAGATCAATGGTTGCTCTACTTGACTGCGCACAAATTCGAGATAATCAAAACTACCCTGAAAATATTTTTCATCGGTTAACACACTGATGCAGCTAGCGTAGTTTTTATAAACACGGGTGATCTCGGCTAAATCAAACGGCTCTCGAATAAGGCCTTTTGACGGCGAGGCCTTTTTGCATTCCAAAATAAACTGAGTGCCAGGCGCTGCAAGGGCTTTATAAAAATCACGATTTGTGGGTATTGCTTGATGCTTAAAGCTCTCAAGAGGGCGCTTGGATTTGCGTTCAATGAGCTCTATTTTTTTATCTGCAACTATTTTGTCTAATACATTAGCCATTACTTACCTCGGAGTTTGCGTATTCTTTATTACTGCTTATGACAATGGCATTTAAGGTATTCAATGCACGGCCGCTTTGTAAAACCTCTTTAACTTGCATCGCGGCACTTTTAAAATCGTCGGCTTTATTGGTTAAATAAAGCAACGCAGCAACGTTAACAATAATGGCCGCATTGTGCGCGTCGGTGCCGTTACCAGCTAAAATAGCCATGCTAGCCTTGGCGTTATATTCTGGCCCTTCACCGGCAAGTTGTTCAAGTGAATAGTTTGCAAGACCAAAATCAGCAGGGGTAAGTGTGTACTGGCTGATTTTTCCGTTGTTAAGCTCTGCGACGGTCGTTTCACCGTGCAGGGCTATTTCATCGGTGCCCGAGCCATGAACGACCATTGCGCGCGGTGTACCTAACGTTTTTAAGGTGTGTGCCATCGCTAAGCATAAACTTTCATCATATACCCCCAATAATTGCACATCCGGTGCTGCTGGATTTGCCAATGGCCCTAAAATATTAAAAATAGTACGGGTTTTTAAGGTCGTTCGCACACCCATAGCATGGCGTACGCCGCTGTGATAATGCGGAGCAAACAAAAACGTAAAGCCGGTTTGCTCTAAACACTGCGCCGCGTGTGCTGGGTTCATGTCTATATTGATGCCCAATGCTTTGAGTAAATCAGCGGAGCCGGAGTTACTCGAAACACTGCGATTACCGTGTTTGACCATATTTATACCGCAAGCTGCAGCAACGATGGCGGCGGTGGTGCTAATATTAATAGTGTTTGAGCCATCGCCGCCAGTGCCACAACTATCGACAAGGTTGGTTAAGTGAGTAATAAAAGGTATCGCATTAGCACGCATCGATGCGGCTGCTCCTGCGATTTCGTCGCTTACTTCACCTTTTATTTTCAGTGCCACTAAGATGGCTGCCAGTTCGATGTCATTTACTTTGCCTTGCATAATGGCATCAAATAACTGTTGGCTTTGACTAAAGCTTAATGATGTTTGCGTTAATAACACATCAATCATTGAGCCAATGCTCGCCTCACTGGCTGATTGTTGGTTTACTGACATACTATCCTCTACTGCTGTGCACTGGCTAAAAATTGCATACTTTGTTGAAGTAGCGCGGCGCCATTGGGCGTCAAAATAGACTCAGGATGAAATTGATAGCCAAGGGCTTTATCGTCACGATGATAAATTGCCATCGGTATTGACTCATAGTGGGCTATCACTGCAACACTGTCGGGTACTTTCGTGGCCATCAGTGAATGATAACGTGCCACAGGCATACGTTCTCCCATACCTGCAAATACTGGGTGCTCACTAAGCTCAATGATTGATGACTTACCATGAACGGTTTCTCCAGCATGGCCAATAATACCGCCATAACTTTGTGTTAGTGCTTGTTGACCAAGGCAAATCCCCAACATTGGAAAACGGCCTTTGCATAGTTCAATCAATGCCATTAAACAGCCCGCCGCAGTGGGGGTGCCTGGACCCGGCGACAGTACTAAGATCACTGGTTTAGTTTCCGCACACATTTTGTCATAAATCACCTGCGCGTCTATGTTGTTACGATATACCACTAAATCGCTGCCTAACATAGAAAGTTCATCGACTAAGTTATAACTAAATGAATCAAAATTATCTAAAAAGTAGATTTTTAAGTCCGTTAAGTTGTTGATGTTTTCACTCATTTTAGTGTCCTTGGTACGTCGATTGAATGGCTGTAATAACCGCTTGTGCTTTAGCACGAGTCTCATTAGCTTCAGATTGAGGGTCTGAGTCAAACACAACTCCGGCACCGGCTTGTACATACGCGGTATTATTTTTAACAAAGGCCGAGCGAATAACAATGCAACTGTCCATGGCGCCGTCACCGGTTAAATAACCTACCGCACCACCGTAACTACCACGGCGCTTACCTTCAGTTTGCCTTACCAACTCTGCCGCGCTGACTTTAGGCGCACCAACTAAAGTGCCCATGTTCATACAGGCTTGGTAAGCGTGTAGGGCATCCAGCTGAGGTTTTAATGTGCCAACAACGCGTGACACTAAATGCATTACTTGCGAATAACGGTCGACCTTTAATAGCTCTTTTGCGTGGCGAGTTCCCGGGACACTGATACGAGCTACGTCATTTCGTGCTAAATCAACCAACATTAAATGCTCAGCACGCTCTTTTTGATCGTTGCGCAGTTCCAGTTCAATACGACTGTCCAAATCAGGATTAATTTGGCCATTAGCAAACTTTCCTCGCGGGCGAGTTCCTGCAATTGGATATACTTCAACTTGTTGTGATGTAGCACAAAACTTTAAAGCTGACTCAGGAGAGGCACCAAATAACGCAAATTCACTGTCGCGCATATAAAACATGTACGGGCTTGGATTTTGTTTTTTTAGTTGGCTGTAGGCATGTAATGGGTTAGCGCAAGCTAACGAGAAGGTACGCGATGGCACAACTTGAAAAATATCGCCATCGACAATGTGTTTTTTCAAACTATTGACCTGTTGGCAATAGAGCTCGTCACTAATATCAACACTGACGTCACTGATGCCTGCACTTTGCTGCGCACTATAGCTATCGGCTTGGTCGCATAAGGTATTTAAACGTTCGAGCTTTTTACCCACTTCAAAACAGTTTGCATGCACATCAGGGCCATTAAAAACGTTACCAATCAGCTCAGTGGTTTTAGCTTGGTGATCAATTACCACTAAGGTTTCAGCTAAATAAAATACGTAATCAGGACAGCTATTTTCTCCATCTGGTACATCACTCAGTTGTTCAAAGTTGGCTACCATGTCGTAAGCAAACACACCGCCTAAAAATAACGAAAATGGATTGTTTGTGGTGCTGCTGATACTATTTATACAACAGCGCAAGGCACTAAAAGCATTATCGGCAATCAGCTTTGAGGCTTCATCAATATTATGATCGATACCTTGATATTCGATGCTGAGAGTTTGCTTGTTTAATTGAGTATGGCAGTTTTCTAATTTAGTTTGTAAATAAGGCAGTAATTGCTGACCATTATTAGATTGCGCCGTTACTGTGACTGTTTTACCTGTGCAGATTATTTTTAGTGCACAATCTACCAAAATTAAACTTTTGACACTGTCTTTAGAATCAATTTCTGCTGACTCTAACAGTAATGAATTATCTTTATCAAGCAATCCATATAGTGCCAATGGGCTATGTATATATTCTCGCACTTCGGTGATGCTAGTAACTTCACCTGGCGTTGTTGTTATATGACTAAAAATCAAACCTCATTCCCTCAAAAAAATAAAACCCCGCAAGCTAAGCTATGCGGGGTTTGAATAACGATACCTATGTTTTAGATAGACCATTACCGTCCCGCTATACCAGGCGCCACCACCAATGATGTGTAAAAGTTGCTACGTTATTCATGTTTGTTACCCTAAAATTTAAATATAAAAAAACCCGCAATAAGCGGGTTTAGAATGTGTTAGACACGACAATTCGTCACCCGATAATTTACGAGTGCCACCACCAGATAGTGTTTTGGATTGAATTGATCATTATTGTAGTTCTATTTGTGTCTCAAGTGACTACAGTAAACCGTATCAACGGCGTTAGTGTCAAGTATTTATTTAAAACAATTTATTAAAAAATTTTGTTATACTTAATAACAACTTTCGCACATTTAATATGAGCAGTCTTCTGTTTTGATAAAATACGATTTACACAGTCATACCACACATTCTGACGGGCAATTAACTGTTGAGCAATTATTATTGCGTGCAGTTGAAAAAAATATAGATGTGTTTGCGATCACTGATCACGACACCACTGCTGCGGTTAAACCTGCACAAGCATATATAGAAAGCGAATCTCTACCATTAACCTTGATATCAGGGGTTGAAATTTCCACTAAGTGGGAAAGTTTTGAGATCCACATCGTGGCATTAAACGTAGATATTGACGAGTCAACACTGACCAGCTTATTGACTATCCAACAGCAAAAACGTGCTGATAGAGCTGTCGAGATTGGTCGTCGTTTAGAGAAAAATGGCTTTGATGGCATTTATCAACAAGCGCAAGAGCTTGCCGCAGATGCACAAATTACCCGTGCACATTATGCAAGAGCACTTATTGCTCGTGGCGTTGCAACCACAATTCCTGGGGTGTTTAAAAAATACCTTGGCCGCGCTAAAACGGGTTACGTACCAAGCGATTGGTGTGATATGCAAACCGCCATTGCCGCCATTCATGCCGCAGGTGGCGTTGCTGTGATTGCCCACCCTGGGCGTTATCAAATGTCAAATAAATGGCTGCGCAAATTATTGAGTCAGTTTAAAGATGCCGGTGGCGATGCAATGGAAGTTGCACAACCACAACAAGCACCAACTGAGCGACAGTTTTTAGGCGAATTGAGCCGTGAATACGATTTACTGTGTTCGCAAGGATCTGATTTTCATTTTCCTACTAGTTGGCTAGAATTAGGAAAAAACTTATATTTGCCAAAAGATTGCCAAGGCGTTTGGCAAACTTGGGAAGGGCAAACAGGAGAACTAAATGAGTGATTTTTTTCATATTCATCCAGATAATCCACAACCACGCTTAATTAATCAAGCGGTCGACATTATCAAACAAGGTGGTGTGGTGGTATACCCAACCGATTCAGGCTATGCAATAGGCTGTAATTTAGGTAACAAACAAGCAAAAGAGCGTATTGAGCGCATCCGTGGTATTGAAAAACACCATAACTTTACCTTAGTATGTCGTGATCTATCTGAGCTTTCTACTTATGCTCGAGTAGATAACCAACTGTTTAGATTAATTAAAAACAATACACCCGGGCCTTATACGTTTATCTTTAAAGGCACTAAAGAAGTACCAAAACGTTTGTTAAACGACAAGAAAAAAACCATTGGTATTCGTGTAATAGAACATCCAATTACCTGCGCATTGTTAGCCGAGTTAGGTGAGCCATTGATGTCGTGTTCATTAATTTTACCTGGTGAGCAGTTTACTGAGTCTGATCCGGACGAGATACGTGATCGCATAGGTAATCAAGTTGATTTAATTATTCATGGCGGCTATTTAGCTGAGCAAGCAACCACAGTAATCGACCTGTCAGAAGATACAGTTGAGGTGCTGCGTGTAGGCTGTGGCGATACAGCTCCATTTGAATAACTACGCCGATAAACCATGAACGAACTACATTCTGATGATGTAGCTCAAATACGAGAGCCGGCGCAACAAAAGTTGCCGCTGGCTTTTTTGCATGGCAAAGAAGTAATGAATACCCCGGAAGATTTGTATATTCCGCCAGACGCTCTAGAAGTAATTTTAGAAACCTTTGAAGGGCCACTTGATTTATTACTATATTTAATAAAAAAACATAAGTTAGATATTCTGGAATTGTCGATTTTTAGTATTACTGAACAATACGTCCGTTATGTTGAAATGATGACCGAGTTTCAATTGGAGCTTGCTGGTGAATATTTGGTGATGGCGGCATTACTTGCACAAATAAAATCACGACTATTACTGCCAAAACATGAAGAGCTTGAGGAAGAAGAAGATCCACGGGCTGAATTAATTCGTCGTTTACAAGAGTATGAACAATTTAAGCTAGCTGCGCAGAACCTTGATGATATTCCACGTGTTGGCCGTGATATTTTTATTGCCCACGCATTAGTGCCTGAGCAGAGCGAGCATGCTCAATTGTTACCGGATGTTGATTTAAAAGATTTACTATTTGCGCTCAGTGATGTGATGGCGCGAGCTAAAACTTTTGAGCATCATCAAATAACCGCTGAAGCTTTATCAACTCGCGAAAGAATGAGTTTAATTTTGCAAAAGTTATCGACAGCCGGCACGCAACTTCCTTTCACTGACTTATTCACTTTTGACGAAGGCCGCAGTGGTGTAGTGGTTAGCTTTATTGCTATGCTAGAGCTCATCAAAGAAAACCTTATCACTTGCTTGCAAGTCGATCCTACAACACAAATTTATATCGGTTTGATTGAAAATAATTAAACAATTATTAGGGTGATGATGTTTATCATTGATTAACTTGCTAACTTGCTAACTTGCTAACTTGCTAACTTGCTAACTTTAATCTTAATTGTGCATATACGCACATAACTTGTTTGTTATTAGCTATTTTCTTCTATCTAGGTACGCGCTATTCTGATGTCATTCGATAATGGAATTAATAACACATGCTTAAAAATACAAAATCTTCGTACGGTGTGGTTGCCATTTTATTACATTGGTTAATGGCGGTAATGGTGATTGGCTTATTTGGCCTTGGCTTGTACATGGTTGAACTTACTTATTACGATAGTTGGTATAAAGGTTCTTTGGATTTACATAAAAGCGTAGGGATCACCTTAGTTGCTTTATTAATTTTTAGATTTGCTTGGCGTGCATTGGGCACGCAGCCTGAGCCAGTAGCGGGCAGCAGTAAAGCGTTAAATAATGTAGCGCATACAGTACATATATTTTTATATCTACTGCTTAGCGTCATTGTGATTTCAGGCTATTTGATTTCTACTGAGGATGGTCGTGCAATTGAGGTGTTTACCTTATTTAGTATTCCCGCAATTGATTTTTCAGTAGCTAATCAAGCAGATATTGCAGGTAAAGTTCACTACTATGTGGCATGTAGCCTCATAGGATTCGTGGTTTTACATGCTCTTGGGGCGTTAAAACATCACTTTATCGATAAAGATAAAACCTTAGTTAGAATGATAAAACCACAAAAGGATGATTAATAAATGAAAAAAATATTACTTTCAGCTGCAGTAGCAGCAACATTGTTTGGTGCTAATACTGCACACGCTGCAGATTATGTTATTGACACTCAAGGTGCCCATGCATTTGTAAATTTTAAAATTAAGCATCTAGGTTATAGCTGGTTACACGGTCGTTTTAATACTTTTGACGGCGGCTTTAGCTACGATGCAGCTAACCCAGATGCATCACAGATCATGGTTAATATTGATACTAAAAGTATCGATTCGAACCATGCTGAACGTGATAAGCATTTACGTGGTAAAGAGTTTTTAAATGTTGATAAGTTTCCAACAGCGACCTTCAAAAGTACGTCAATTAAGTTTGATGAAGAGGGTGATGAAGCTGATGTAACAGGTGAGTTTACCCTTCATGGTGTAACAAAAACGATTACCTTTGAAATCGATAAAATTGGTGAAGGTAAAGATCCATGGGGTGGTTACCGAGTTGGCTTTGAAGGTGAAACCAGTTTAAAGCTTGCTGATTTTGGTATTGATTACAACCTAGGTCCTGCATCTACACATGTTGATATTGGTTTATATATTGAAGGTGTGCGTAAGTAAAACCTAACCTGAATTCAGGTTAAATAAATATGCTAATATTGATAAACGCCTCACTCAGTTGGGGCGTTTTTGTTTGCTTGTAAACGTTGCTCTAGTAACGGTTTTAAATTATCTGGTAACCAACGTAATAACACTTCATGGTAGGCTGGTTGTTGTTTTATTTCTTTCAGTGCTGCATTAAGCACTTCAACTTGTGCGATACCTTGCTCGGTATTAGTACAGCCAATATAGCCATAACTCAGATCGGGAGCTTCAGTCAGAGGCAATTGCATTAACTGATCTTCAAACCCCATCGATTTTGCTAAATAGTAATGCTCGCTTGGGTAGCCCAATAAAATATCAATGCGCTTTTTCTTTAACATGTAAGTCAAACTGGCAAGGGTATCGCGACCAGGTCGAATAATTATGGATGCGTCGGCACTATTATTAATTACTGCATCAATAGCATTACCGTATGATCGGCTCATAGAAATCCCCAGTGCAAGTTGGTATTGATTGAGTAGGGTTTTCAATGATACAGGTGTACTTGTTTCAAGCTTGAGATGTTGCACAAGCTCTTGGTGAATAGCAATAGAAGGCGATAAGCCAACTGTCGAAGTCTGTTCACTAAAGCTGATGTGTTGTTTGCGGTGCGGGCTTTGGTATAGCGAGAGCATGCAGTAAGTATGATTTGGGTTAGACAGCTCCTGTATTGTGCGACTTGATGGAAAAATAGTACGGTTGAATGTATAGCTAGGAAGCTGTTGTTCTAATAAGGCGATAACACCTTCATCGCGGCCTGTTCCTGCGTATTGATCGTTAAAAATATAATAAGGGGCAAAGTCAGTGACTATCCAATCAATTGTTTTAGCATGCAAAGGAGTGCTAATTAACAATGATAAAAAAGCATAACGAAAGGCATAATGCATTAATTCAACCACAGATAAATTATTAATATACTAAGTGTAGCAGCTGTTGAATAGTTAGCTTAAAAAAAGCAAAACGCCAGCATTAGCTGGCGTCATTTAAATTGCGAGGAAGCAAATCAGTATCGATTAATTGGCTTTTAACCATTTAACAAATTGACGTGCGTCACTTGCTTTTGTAAATAAGGTATTTTTTAAACCTTGTGTATCAGAAAAAATAACACGTTGTTTATTTACTGAAATTGATTGCACTGGATGTGCGATTTGGATCATAGATCCGTTGTAACTATAAGACATAATAAAACTCACTTTTTTCTTGTTATCTTTAATGTGCGCTAATTTCTTTATTAGCTTTCAAAGCACAATTAGATAGACCGTGTTGTGTTTAGCTTCATTACAGTGTTGACGATCTTTATGACATTTATGCGACTATTTAAAAATATGCCGTAGTCTGAATTGGGGTTCTCGCCGTACAATAACTTAGCTCTATAATATACGTTTTGCGGGGATTACTGGATCAGGGTAAAGAGGTTAACCGCGAGGCTTTTTTAGGACCAAGAGGATAATTTACCCCAGTAATTTTATTTACGCAAGCATTATTTTAACTTTATTCTAGCCATTGTATTTTAACTGCTGTATTTTAATTAGCTAATCTGAAAAAGGCGTTTAGCGGTATTTTAACTGTTGTGCGGTAATTTAACTGTAAATAATAAGATTTGGCTATGGAATACATTATCGTTAGTGATATTTTTGGTAAAACCGCTCATTTGAGTCACTTTGCACGGCAATTTAACGCTAAAAGCATAATTGTCGATCCGTACGATGGGCAATTGCAGCCAGTGATTGATGAGCAATTACAGTATGATTTATTTATCACTGAGTGTGGTCACGATAACTATTTCAACAAGCTTAATACCATTCTTAGTAGAGTAACTAAACCAACTACGGTAATCGGTTTTAGTGCTGGTGGAGCCGCTGCGTGGCGAAGCCAAGCAACTGTGAAAAATTCACAGATAAAAAGATTAGTAGCATTTTATCCAAATCAAGTTCGTCATTATTTAGATTTGTCTGCCAGCGTGGCCTGCGAGTTTATTTTTGCGAAGCAAGAAGTGCACTTTGATATTCTTCCTGTGCTCGCTTGTTTAGAGCAGCAAATCAAAGTGCAATGCCAGCGTGCAGACTACGGTCATGGGTTTATGAATCCCTTGTCAAAAGGCTTCGATAGCTTTGGTTATCAACAATATAGCCAATACTTGCTCACTGAAAATAATTAACTGAAATTACTACCTTGTAAAAAATCTTGGCTATACTTATTTTTTTATCCAATAAAATAATTATAAATCATGACCGTACAACTACCTCCTTATAGTCACTTTTTATCAAACCCTGTTGCAAAGCCACCATGTCGAATGACTAATGCAAATATGTATGGTTTTTTTGCAAAAATAGATCAGGATAAAGTTCAACAGTATATCGATACAACGCTTAATATTGTTGCAACGGATGAGTTATATTTTAAAGGCATAGGCGAATATGCATTATTAACCTTTACCGACATAGAAAAAATTGCCTCATTAACGCCGCCTTTTAGTGAGCACGGTTGGATGCAAGAGACTGATATTATTATTTGGTTACCAGTTGCAAAGGTAGAAAAGCAAGGCAATGATGAAGATATTACTCATCTTTATTGGTATCCGGCGTTTATTTGCGTAAATAATGTTTATGCATTAATAAACGGCAGAGAAACATGGGGTTACAATAAATATTTATGTGATTACCAGATGCCCAGTTCGGTAAGTGATATAACCGACTTTTCAGTTTCACTGGATTGTTTTAAGCATTTTTCGCCAACGTCAAAATTACAATCACAGCATTTATTTTCAGTCACCAAAAACGTCAAGACGCAAAGCGATGGCTTATTATCTGTATTAGAGGACTTTGGCGAGCATGTCGCCAATTTGTTTGATGGGGATCATCTTGGTATTGATTTTTCGCTATTAAAGCAGCTGTTACAGGGTTTTGTGAATCCACAGATGGATCAAATACTATTTAAGCAATTTCCTGACGGGCAAGGCGATAAGGCTGTTTTTCAAGCAGTTATGCACTCTCCTTCAGAAATAAAGAAAATCCATCAATTTAAGCTACTCAGTGGGGCTTATCAGCTACATTTACAGCAACTAGATAGTTTTCCTTTAGCGCAAATGTTTGGTTTACAGCTAGGAGCGCAAGCTGTGTATTTGCCGTTTTATATCAAGATGGATTTTGACCAACTTCAAGCTACACAAATACTCCCTAAGTAAGGATCCATTATGGAGCAAGAAAAAATAGTTATTATAGGCGGTGGTGTTGCCGCAATGACGGCTGCTTTATACCTGACTGAACAACCTAATTGGCAGCAAAAAAGACATATTACAGTGTACCAACAAGGTTGGCGTTTAGGAGGAAAAGGAGCCAGTGGCCGTAATGCTGTTATGGGGCAGCGCATAGAAGAGCATGGTTTACATGTCTGGTTTGGTGCCTATGTTAATAGTTTTAAAACCATTGAAACTGTATACGACAAGCTACAGCGTCCGCCAACGAGTGCACTGAGTACCTGGCAACAAGCACTTAAACCGCATAGTTTTATTGCCCTTGAGGAGCACATTGATGAACAGTGGCAAACGTGGCCTATAGACTTTCCTGTTTTACCTGGCAATCCTGCGAATGGGAGTTTAGATATTACCGTGTGGGACTTTGTAAAAATGACCCTTGCATGGCTAAAAAAATGGATACCACAATTTGAACTGGCCGCCAGAGTCCAAGCTAAGCGCACACAATTAACGACAAAAAAACCACGAGATAAATACCTACTACGCCATTTTCATCAACAAATTCAGACCTTGGTTTCTGATGGCAGTGATGCATGGCAAACCTTTACCAACGATATACAAAATCTCAATCAAGAAATCACTTCAACACCTAGCTTACTTGTCGATAAATTAAATAGCTTTGTGCAAAGTAACAACACACTGCAGCCACAAATTTCTGAGAAGAAAGATAGTTTAGTGATTTGGTATATTGTCAGAAAACTAAAACGCTGGATTAACCAAGAGTTAACCGAGTTACTGGATGACAATGCAGAGTTGAGGCGTATTTATATTTGTGCCGATTTAGCGATAGCGATGCTGGTTGGATTGATTAAAGATAAAGTTTATCGCGATGGTTTTGGGGTCATTAACAAGTATGATTTTCGTCAATGGTTATTAAAAAATGGTGCGAATAAACAATACAGTGTCGATTCTGCGCCCGTGCGTGGTTTTTATGATTTAGTATTTGCCTACCCACAAGGTGATTTTAAAAAACCAAATGTAGAAGCTGGAGTTGCTGCACTTGCCATGCTTAGAATCGCATTGTGTTATCGCGGTGGGGTAATGTGGAAAATGCAGGCGGGAATGGGCGATGTTATTTTTGCGCCATTGTATGAACTATTAAAACAAAGAGGCGTTAACTTTGAATTCTTCCATCAACTACAGCAACTTACACCTGGGGTTGATGAAAGTGGCCAAAACTGTGTTGCTTCTGTGTTATTACAACAGCAAGTGAGTTTAAATAACTCATCAGAGTATCAGCCATTAATTGATGTGAAAAACTTAGCTTGCTGGCCAAGTGAGCCTCTTTATCAGCAGATAAACCACGAGCAGGCCCTGTTACTAAAGCAGAATAATATTAATTTAGAATCATTTTGGAGTGATTGGCCCAGCTGTTACCAAGCACATTTTGGCGCACAACTACCAACTAAAACACTGCAGTTTAAAGATGATTTTGACCGGCTGATCCTTGGGGTCTCAGTTGCTTCATTAGAGCATGTTTGCCCACAATTATTAGCAATAGACGACAACTTTGCTGCTCAGGCTAAAAATGTTCTTTCGGTAGCTACACAAGCCAGTCAGATTTGGTTAAATAAAACAGATCAACAGTTAGGTTGGCAGTATATGCCGCCAAGTGAAGAAGGGCCTATTTTGAGTGGTTTTAGCGAACCGTTTGATACTTGGGCTGCAATGCAAAACTTAATTGATAAAGAGCAGTGGCCTGCAAGCAATAGTCCGCAGAATATTGCCTATTTTTGTAGTGCATTTCCTTGTCAAGAGTATCCACCACAGAGTGATCATGGTTTCCCTGCACGGGCAAAAGCACAAGTAAAAACTAACTTAACACAACTATTAACAACTAATATGCAGCCATTATGGCCGTTAGCTTATAACGATAATGACTTTGATTGGTCCATTTTATATACACAGCATGACGTGCCAGAATCAGCGCGCTTAGATCAACAGTACTGGCGAGTGAATGTTGATCCAAGTGAGCGTTATGTGCTGTCGGTTTCAGGTTCCAGTCAATATCGTTTAGCAACTGATGGCACGCAATTTAGTAATTTATTTATTACCGGCGATTGGATCAAAACAGGTGTTAATGCAGGTTGTGTTGAAGCTGCGGTTATGGCTGGAATGCAAACAGCACGAGCACTGTGTGGGTATCCGCAGCAGATCAGTGGTGAAAATGCCTTTGAAGCGCAGTAAAACTAGCTAATTAATGGATAACTTGGCGACTTTAATCAATAAATTAGTCTATAATCGTAAATAATTACAATATCTTTACATTGTCGGTATTAAGGTTCACCATCTAATGAAAAGCCAACGTTATCCTTTTTCAAATCATATATTGCTGCTGTGCTCGTCGAGCCTCGTTTTTGCTGTGGCTGCACAGGCAAAAAATGACGATTCGAGTGGCTCTAGCCAAAGCCTCGAAGTCATTGAGGTGTTCGCCCAAAAACGCGCGCAGGCAATTGAAGATGTTAGTATTGCCATTAGTCAGGTCAAAGGTGATAGCCTTAAAAATCAACATTATAAAGATTCAACAGAGTTATCGGTATTCGCGCCTAATTTAAAAATCAGCCAAAATGCGGCTGAAGGTACGCCACCGGCGGTAAATATCCGGGGGGTTGGTTTAGTTGACTACAATACGGCGAACACCTCGCCTGTGGCTATTTATGTAGACGACATTGCCGTAGGATCTGCAAGTAATCAGATCGTTAACTTCTTTGATATTGAGCAAGTGGATATTTTGCGTGGTCCGCAGGGGACTTTATTTGGCCGCAATTCAACTGGCGGAGCAATTTTAATTCGCACTAAACGCCCTGAATTTAACGAGTCGGGGTATTTAACAGCGGGTATAGCAAATAATAACGCGTTTAGTATTGATGCTATGTATAACAATCAATTAAGTGATAACAGCGCGTTTCGTGTAGCTTTAAATCATCAAGACTATGACTATTCAACCACCAATACTTTTGCACAATCACCTACCGCTGGAATGCAACAAACCAATGCACGGCTATCACTATTAAGTGAGTTTGATACTGTACAGGTATTGTTACAAGCGCACCTCGAAGATTGGCAGGGTATTGTGCAGCCTGTCGGTAATATCGGTGTAGTGGCGGATCCATTAACAGGTCAGTTATGTAGTCCTATCGAAGCTGGTTCGACAAATTGCTATGATAACTTTGGCTTCAATGATGCCAGTGATGACTTTTACACGGTTAAAGTTAATAACGATTCTCCGCATAAAACGGATGGTAAAGGGTTTAGTGCACATATTAATTGGCAATTAAATGAGTTTAACGAAATTATTTCGATTAGTAGTTATAACCAATTAGAGCGCGATCATGCATTTAATTGTGATGGCTCACCAGCGCGATTATGCGAAGGAAATCTAGGTTTAGATACTCACTTATTTAGCCAAGAGTTACGCTTGCAAACGCAATGGAACAAACATACTTTAACCAGTGGTTTATATTACGCAGATGAATCAATCAAACAAGATAATATTAACGATATTTTAAGAGATTATCGCGGTATATTAGCCACCGACTTAACCGCAACCTTCTTCTATGATAACCAAATTGACACGCAAAATATTGCCGCTTTCAGCCAGTTAGACTATCAACTTAATTCAGATTGGTTGCTAAGTGTTGGACTACGTTATTCCTATGAGTCACTTGATTATGACTCAGTGGCACAATTAAATATGGTAGTTGATCCGAGTGATTTAGCAGGGGTTTTAGTGCCATTTTATCATGTGCAAGGCGAGCAATCTGATAATGGTTTTTCTGGCCAGTTTGCTGTGAACTACCTTATTAACGATACAACCCATGGCTATTACCGTTTTGCAAATGGGATTAAAAGTGGTGGTTATAATGGCGGGTTTTTATCTTCCCCAGAGCAAGCCGAATTAGCTGACTATGGCAAAGAGCGTCTCAATGCGCATGAAATTGGTACTAAATCATGGTGGCCTGAGCAAGGTGTGCGGTTTAATTGGGCTGCTTTTTATTATGATTATAATGATCAGCAAGTGTTTATGAACCAACCATCAGACTCACCACAAAAGCCACCCGTGCAATTATTAGAGAACGTTGGTGATTCAGTGATCTATGGCCTTGAAGCTGAACTCGATTATCAAGCGACTAAAGCACTTTCAATGCGTTTTGCGATGGGTTACATTCCCCATGCGGAATTTGAAGAATTTGTTGATCCTTTGGGTAACAGTTTGACTCATAATCGGCTGCCATTTACATCAAAGTGGAATGTTAGTGCAGGCGTAGAATATCGTTTAGAGCTTGCTGGTAATCCCTTAACAACACAATTACTAGTGGATTATCAATCAGACTATTATTTTGATCAAAACCAAAATCCGTATGCTATGCAAGATGGTTACAGTTTAGTCAATGGTAATATTCGTTATCAATTAGATAACCTAGGTTTTGTACTGTGGGGGAAAAATTTATTTGCCAGTGAGTACAGTAATTTGAAGTTTGATTTGAGCTCTTTCCTTGGCATGTTGGAAGATTTTAAAGGGGAAGGTCGCCGCTATGGTTTGGATATCAGTTATCAGTTCTAATCTTTTTGTCATTAAACTGAGGCGTATTGTATGCTGTTAAAAGCAATACAAGGTTTTTGCTATGTAGTCTTTTTAGGCTTGCTAACAATATATGTCTGCGAAGTGCGAGCAACACAGTCAGCGGGTGTGTTTGTTTATACAGAGCAACAACAAGATATAAATTTGTTTCAAGTTGGTACCTTATTAGCGGCAAGTTATGAAGGGTTTCCTGATAACAGTACTCAGATTGCGACGTGGCTTGACAATAAAAAACCACAAACAAGTACCACATATTATGGCGGAAGTTATTGGTTAGTTGTGGAACTTGAAAATCAGACTCAGCTAGCTGAATTAGTGTTGTTCCCTTACAACACCTTAGTATCGCGTATTGAAACACGTGTATATGATATGGCCGATCCCACATCTGAGGCCGCGCGTTACATAACAGGGGGGATTGAAAAAAACGAATTTGCTTTTCATTACGGCAATAAAATAGCACTTACACCAGGCAAGCGTTACTTTTTGATCACCAAGTATGAAAGTGACTACTTTTACACTCCTCCTAAACTGGTATTAAAACCCTATGCAGACTTCTTTACCCAGATCACCATCGAAAATATGGTGATGATGTTGTGCTTTGGGGTAGGCATTGCGCTGGGTTTGTATAACTTATTAATATATTTTGGCGCACGAGATGTAACTCACCTTTATTACGCCTTATTTACAGCATGCTGGGTATTTGCCTGGAGCCAGTTTTTCCATATTCCAGATCAACTATTTGGTTTTTATAATGCCCATTTTCATTGGCTAGGGTTTGTTTTAATACCATTAACTAACATTTTATTTTTCAATAATTTGCTTAAGCTAAAAGACAGTTTTCCACAATTAGCCAAAGCATCAATTATATTAGCTGTGGTGGCAACCGCAGGTTTGCCTTTCGCTGCTATGTGGCCAGGTTTTGGGTTTATTTGGGCAACCATAGTAACGGGGTGCACCTTATGCTTAGGCATGTACATAGGGGTTCGCAGTTGGATGAGTGGTTTTAAACCCGCGCGATACTTTGTCTTTGCTTACCTAGCGATGGCAATTCCTAATATGGTGGGAAATTTAACTAATTTAGGTGTACTGACGCCGATTGCAATCGATTTGTACCTATTAGGTTTGATTGGCACCGCCTTAGATGCGATGTTACTCGCGTTTGCAGTGGCAAATAAATTTAGTATCTTACATGATGAGAATGTTGAGCTTACTAAAAACCTCGAGCAAAAAGTGCAATTGCGTACGCAGGAGTTACAACAATTGGCGTCAGAACTCACTGATGCCAGTGAAGCTAAGAGCCGTTTTTTAGCAAATATGAGTCATGAAATACGTACGCCAATGACCTCTATTATAGGCTACGCAGATGGTATTATTTTAGGCGATATTAAGCCTCACGAACGAAATCATGGTATTCGGGTTATTTTACAAAACAGCCGCCATGTTTTAGGACTCATAAACGACATACTTGATATGTCAAAAATAGAGGCCAATCGCCTTGAAATTGATTTAGTCGAGACTGACTTATTTGCAACCATTGCGCATATAGAATCGCTATTAGGCAAACAAATTCGTGATAAAGGTCTTAAATTTAAAGTTGATTACCAATTCCCACTGCCTGATTGGATTATTTCTGATCCAACCCGATTACGACAAATATTGTTAAACTTAACAGCTAATGCATTAAAATTTACCACGGTAGGGCATATTCAATTAGTGGTGAGTTGCACTAAAGAGCAGCTTGTCATTAAAGTTAAAGACACCGGCATCGGGATGACAGAGGCTGAGCAACAAGACTTGTTCACGCCGTTTTATCAGGCTGACTCATCGATCTCACGTAAATATGGCGGTACAGGACTCGGTTTAAATATTTCAAAAAGTTTAGCCGAAAAGTTAGATGGTAATATCACCGTTCATTCCCATGTTGGCAGTGGCAGTGAGTTTAGCCTCAATATCGCGCTATATATGCCTGAACGAGTACGTTGGATCAATAGTTTTGATGAGATCTCTATAAGCAAAGAAAAAGAGCTGCCAAGTCAAGATCAGCGAAATCTCGTGGGTGAAGTGCTGGTAGCGGAAGATCATCCTGAAAACCGTGAATTGATCAAACGTATTTTAGAGCGAATGGGGTTAACGGTTACTGCGGTAGAAAATGGCAAAGATGCAGTGCAAGCGACCCTAGATCATCAATTTGATTTGATTTTATTAGATATTCAAATGCCAGTAATGGATGGCGAACAAGCGATTCATATTATGCAGGCAACAGGATTAACGACCCCCATTGTTGCCCTTACAGCAAATACTATGAAGCATGAAGTTGATCGCTATCTAAAACAAGGGTTTATTGATCATATAGGCAAACCAATTGACCGCAGTGAATTTAGTCATAAAATTGCTAGTTATTTAGATATCGAAATGCTTGAAGATGTAAAATTGCCAGAGCATGAATTTGAGGTGCTTAAACAGGTGTACATAGAAGGGCTTAAAAAGCAGCGAGAAACAATAACCAAGCAATATACAGATGGCGATATGACAGGGTTTGCACAAAGTGTTCATATGCTAAAAGGAACTGCTGGAATGTTTGAGTGCGAAACATTGTACCAACATGCAATCAAGTTAGACAAAGCCCTTAAAGCCGATAGCGTGATGTTAGATAGCCATTTAGTTTATCAAGTGTTTGATGAAATTGATGATATTTTATGTCACTCACCTCAGTAAAATAAGCTGCTCACGGGTAATGTCCGGAAAATCAGTACGCTGTGTATAACGGGCATATAAGGTTGAAAAAATGGCGCTGCGTGAAAGCTGATCAAATGTTGTGATCAGTTTTTTTGCTGTTGTTTTTGAGCTATAACAACACTCGTTATAGCGTTTTATTAATTGTGTCAAGCTTTGTCCTTGTTGCTGTAAAGCCAGCTCTGCTTCAATAAAAAAAGCGCTACCACTCCAATAAACTCTTTGTTGTGCACCTTGTTGCCACATATCGTCGGCAAGTTCACTTAATGGCTGTTGCTTTGTTCGCGTTTGCTGGCGTCCGCGTTCAAGCCCTGCAGATAGTCGATGTATAAATTGCTTCCTAGTGATCACTTTACTATCACGCATTATTATATTTTGCATATAGGTTGCAAATCCTTCACTTAACCAGAAGCCCGAATAGGGTAGTAACGGTAAGTAAAGGTGTGCCATTTCATGGTAGAGGGTCCAGTCATCGCGTAATTGTGTAAAACTGGCAAAGCGATCAAAATGTAACTCTATGCCATCTGGATCACCACGGCGCACACTTCCCCAAGGCACGGGTTCAAATGCAATATACCGAGGGTGTAAATAAATGGGTAAATTAGAGTATGGCAGTGGGCCTAAAGTTGCCTGAGTTTGCTCAAGACTAAAATTCAGCCATTGCAGTATTATCTGCTGCTTGCTTTTTGACAGCTCGGTTAATCCTTGAGGATCAAGCTGGGCTGCGAAAACAGATGTACTCGCTAAACAAGTAACGAATAAAATTCGATTAAACAGTTTCATACGTGGTACTCAATGGTTTTTAATTGCTCACAGAAGACCGAGTAAAGCATAAAATCCGTTCACTATTTTATTGTTGAATGATAAGTATAGATGCTAAAACCACGACACTCACTGCCAACCATGGTTTAATGTTTATATGATATTTTATAATAAAAATATGGCAGGTTATGGGTTATCAACACATTGAAATCCCACCTCAGGGTGAACAAATTAGCATTGATAATAAAGGCGTGTGGCATATTCCGGCGCAGCCGATCATTGCTTATATTGATGGTGATGGAGTAGGGCAGGATATCTCCCCTTGTATGCGTGACATTGTGAACCATGCTGTGCAGTTATGTTATCAAGGAGTGCGAAAAATTCACTGGATGGAAGTCTTTAACGGTGAAAAAGCTGCGCAGCTATATGATGGGGATTGGTTTCCGCAAGAGACGATTCATGCGGTTCGGCAATTTAAAATAGCGATTAAAGGGCCTTTAACCACGCCGATTGGCGGAGGTTTTCGTTCACTCAATGTTGCTCTTCGTCATGAAATGGATTTGTTTGTAAATATGCGGCCGATTAAAGGCTATTGCGCATTACCGTCACCGTTAAAAAAGCCTGAAAATACCAATATTGTTGTGATCCGCGATAGCTCTGAAGATGTGTACTCTGGAATTGAATGGCAAGCTGGCAGTGTCGAAGCCGAAAAAATGCTGGATTTTTTATGCCAAGAAATGGGCGTAACCCGTCTGCGCTTTGATCAACAATGTGGTATTGGCATTAAAAATATTTCTAAAGAAGGGTCAGAGCGGCTAGTGCGCTATGCAATAGCGTATGCGCTTGAACAAAATAGTGACTCGGTAACGGTAGTGCATAAAGGCAATGTACTTAAATTTACTGATGGTGCGTTTAAGCGTTGGGGGTTTGCCGTGGCGCAAACTGAGTTCTCAGCAATACCACACAGTAATGGCCGTTGGCTAGAAATACCGCGTGAGGGCTTGGCACCGTTAGTTATTAAAGAAGTGATTGCAGATAACATGCTCCAGCAAGCGTTAATGAATCCTGAGCAATTTGATGTAGTGGTAACAACCAACCAAAATGGCGATTATCTAGCAGATATGTTGACTGCACAAGTGGGTGGTATTGGTATTATGCCCGCAGCAAATTTAAATAATGAAGTGGCTTTTTTTGAACCAACTCATGGTACGTTTGAGCGTATTGCTGGACAAAATAGTGCAAATCCTACCAGTAGTATTTTAAGTGCGGTGATGATGCTACGGTTTATGAATTGGCACGAAGCGGCCAACAGTTTAGAGCTGGCTTTGCAACAGACATTTATAGCCGGTGAAGTGACCTTTGATTTACAGGCAGAGCAGCAAAACTCGACCATCCTCAGTTGCAGTGATTTTACACAAAGGATAATCGAGCGTTTAAAAGTTTCATGAACTACGCTGCATTGGCGTTGTAGAGCTTTGCACGATACATGCAAGGGCGATTAGTCAGTGTTGCAGCACGTTGATAAATTGCTTTTGCATTGTGTTCATCGCTTGGTGTACCGCTTAATGTATCCATTAAAGCAACAACAATAATAGCTGGCACCTGACAGCAATATTCATCTAATACCGCAGTTGTTGTTTGTGCATCAACATGACAATGCGGGTGATTATGCTCAACTTGATACGCATGCAATAACGTTTGTACATCTAAACTGTCATTGTCAAAATGTTTGTTTTTACGACATTGACAGCCAAATTCATCAACCAGAGTCGCCAATGCTTGGTAAACATCATTACACTCAAGGGTGGTTTGCTTACAAAGTTGTTGTTCGATGAACGCATGTAAATGGCCGTCGATAAATAATCCGTCTTGTTGGGTGAAGCTTGCTGTAGTTTGCATCATAATGTTGTCTCTCAGTGTTAGTGGTTAACTCATTTGGTATGACTTCACTGTAGCTCTAAGCACACTATTTATGAAATTGTTGTTTTCAATAACTGATATTGATTTAATCAATAATAACTAGATATCTCCATTTTAATTAGAGCTTTCTAGCGATCAGCAATCGTATTAGCGAACGCTTGCAGCTCGCGGCGTAACCATTGGTGTGGGCTGGCATGATGCAGTAATGGGCTCCAAAGCATTTTTACTTCAATTGGGACAATTTGAAACGGCACAGGACTAATCACTAACTCGGTATGTTTAGTTAGCAGCATTGCTTGTCGTCTTGGTAGTGTGGCGATCAGTTGTGGCGATTGGCATAGCAAACTTGCCACCATGTAATGACGAGTAAACACCCGAATATGACGGGTTTGTTCAAGCTGCCAAAGAGCTTCGTCTACCCATCCCAGCTTTTGGCTACCTGATTTATTCGTGACGGCAGCTTCAGCCCCCCAGCCTGCACGATTTACCCAAATATGCTCTGACGCTAAGTATTGCTCTAGATCAGGCTGTTTTAAGTATGGGTTAGCTGGATGCATTAAACAGCAATAGTTATCGCGCCAGACACTGGCCTGATGAAAAGACCGTGGTAGGCCGTTGAAGCGATTGATGGCTAAGTCAATGCTGCCCTTTTCCATATCTTGCAGGCTAACATCGCTGGGGCTAAGCACATCAAAATTAAGTCCTGGATGTTTATTGAGTTGCTGGGTAATAAAAGGGGCGACTAGCGTTGATTCTAAATAATCATTCGCCATAATTCTAAAGGTGAGTTCGCCAGTGGTTGGATCAAACATATCACTGGGTTGAGTTATTGCCTCAGCCATTTTTAACAGCGCTTCTATTTCAGGTTTTAAACTCAGCGCTTTTGCAGTAGGAGTCATAGAGCCTGCGGCACGAACTAGGAGCGGATCGTCAAATAAATCACGTAAACGTTTTAGTGCATTACTCATTGCTGGTTGGGTTAATGCTAATTTATTTGCCGCTTTCGAGACATTTCGCTCATCTATCAGTACATTTAAGTACACAAGCAAGTTGAGATCGACATTTCTTATATTCATTTGATCAATCTTATTCATTCGCTGTATTAATTATCTAAATTAAAGCGTGCTTGCTAATGTGTGTAAACCACTAAATAGACATAGTCATCATAAGTGATAGAAATATGCTAGAGCTAAAAACAGCAAATACGTTATCGACTCAAACTAACAACGCAATTGAGCAAGTCATTGCGACCAAATTAGCGCGTGCCGTATTCGCAGGCTTTGAAGCGATGTTTGCTGAGTTTTTAAATATTACCTTAGGTGCACAAAGTCGTTTTGAGCAACGGCAATGGCAAAGTGTACAATCGGCAATGCGTGAGCGTTTACAAGTATATGAAAGGCAAGTTAAAAATGTTAGTGAAGCGGTGCGAGTCATTGCATTTAAAGAGCTCAACGATCCGCGACTGTGGCAGCAGGCAAAGCATATTTATGGCCAAATGGTGCAAGATCATGAAAACCAACCGATTGCGCATACATTTTTTAATTCAACTTTTGGCTCGATTTGGGATGATAAAAAAATTCGCACCGTGCATTTATTTGTTTTAAAAGCCAAATACCGCGCTAAATCTCGGCCATTTGATAATTTAGTAAGTCGTATTTCATTGCAAAATGGCTTTAGCCAGGCGGTGGAGCAACTTATTTATCGACAAGCTTTTCGGGTTGGATTTACAGATTTAGCTCATGATGTTGATATTTTGCAGCGTACTTTGGCGTTAGGTGCGCAGCAGCAATGTCGTCAAGTGTATGAGCTGATGAATTTAAACGATGGCTATATTGAATACGCTAATTCACTGTTTTTTAGAAATAAAGCCTGCTACTTAATAGGTCGTTGCATTGCTAAAAATGGCGATAACATGCCCTTTGCTGTCGCTATTTTACATACCCAAAGCGGTTTAAAGCTTGATGCGGTGATGATGGGCGCAGATCAACTGAGTTTATTATTTGGCTTTGCTCGCACCTACTTTATGGTTGATACCGACCAACCCGCGCGCTATGTAGATTACTTATCAGTGCTAATGCCACATAAGCAACGATTTGAATTATTCAATGCCATTGGCTTTATTAAACATGCCAAAACAGAGTTTTATCGCTATAAGGTCGACACCACCAACAATAGTCCCATAGATGATAAGTACATTATTGCCCCCGGCACGCCAGGCATGGTGATGCTAGTATTTACCACTGCTGGCTCAGATTATGTTTATAAGGTAATAAAAGATAAATTTAGCGCGCCTAAAACATCAACCAAAGCACAGGTGATGGCAAAATACGACTTTGTAAAACAAGCGGATAGAGTCGGCCGTTTAGTCGACACCCATGAATTTCGCTATTTAGCATTTGATTTAAATCGTTTTAGCGATGAATTGCTCACCCATATGCGAGCGAGTATCGGCTCAAGCATGGCTATTGCAAATAAAGCCTTAGTGCTTAAGCATGTATACGTTGAGCGCAAAATGACACCACTTAATTTATACATCAATCAATGTGACGATAAACAACTGAATAATGTAATGCTTGATTACGGCAAGGCGATTAAAGAGTTAGCCGGGGCTAATATTTTCCCCGGTGATATGTTGATGAAAAACTTTGGTGTGACCCGTTGGGGGCGCGTGGTATTTTATGATTATGATGAAATTTGCCCATTAACGGATTGTAACTTTAGAGACTTACCGAGCAGTGAAAATAGTTTTGATGAACTAAGCAGCGAAAGCTATTTTGATGTTGCCGAAAATGATGTATTCCCGAGCCAGTTTAAAGTGTTTTTTAGTGCTGATCAGCAAGCATTTAGTCATTTTTGCCAGCAACATCAAGACTTATTTAGTCCTGATTTTTGGCTGCAGTGCCAAGCTGATATCAATGCTGGGCAATTGGCTGATGTGTATCCATACAAACAAAGTTGGCGATTTTAGCCGGGGGTTATTACCCATAAGTCTGATTAATTTTGGGTGTGTAAAAAGGTAAGCTTACATAAAATAAAAACCAAGGAAAACCATGAAATCTTTATTATTAGCAAGTTTATTTATCACCTCACCGCTGGTTATAGCTAACCCGCTATTAGGCAGTTGGGAGTTTGTGGAAGGGAAATATGCAGTTGAACAAGGTTATGTGACTGCCAAAGCGCCAGAGTTGACCTCAGTTAAACTAATAACCGCCACTCATTTTAATTACATCACCCAAAAAAATGGCCAGTTTCATTATGCAGGTGGCGGGCAGTACACCTTAAAAAACCAACAATTTGTAGAGACTTTTGCTTACGGTAATATTGAATCGTTGCTTGGCAAAACCATGGCTTTTGATTACAAAATTGAAGGAGATTTGTGGCATCATTCTTTAACAGAAAATGGTAAGTTAGTCGAGTCCGAAGTGTGGCGCAAAATCGATTAACTCATCAATTCAGGAGCTGCAATGCAATTTATTTCTCATCAAGATCAGCATTTAACATTAAGCGACACCGCTAAACCGCAATTAAAAACTAATGAAGTGTTAATTAAAGTCGCTGCTATCGGCGTGAACCGCGCTGATTGTATGCAACGTCAAGGTAAGTATCCAGCGCCACAGGGCGACAGCCCCATTCTAGGGCTTGAATGCGCAGGCACAGTGATTGAGCTTGGCACCGAGGTTGATCAAAGCTGGCTTAATAAAGCGGTATTTACTTTGTGTGCAGGCGGTGCATATAGCGAATATGTGGCGGTCGATGCAGCACAATTAATGGCTTTACCAAGTGATTTAACTATGGCGCAAGGTGCAGCGATCAGCGAAGTATACTTAACCGCGTTTGGTGCGTTATTTCAACTTGGTAAGTTACAAGCAGGGCAAACAGCACTGATCCATGCAGGCGCAAGTGGCGTGGGTGGGGCAGCTATACAAATGGCTAAACGTATTGGGGCAACGGTTGTTATTACCGCAGGTAGCGATGAAAAGTGCGAACACGCCAAAGCGCTTGGTGCTGATCATGTAATCAACTACAAAACCGAAGATTTTGTTGTTTACATGCAAAACCATGGTTTAACGGCGAACGTGATTGTTGATCCGGTATCTGGGCGCTATTTAAGTAAAAATGCAGCAATCGCCGCCATGGATTGCCAAATAATTATGCTGGCATTTTTAGATGGTCGCTTCGCAGAAGTAGATTTTGCACTCTTGTTACAAAAGCGGATTTCATTTCATGGCTCAACACTGCGCAATCGCAGTCAAGCGTTTAAACGCCAACTACGCGATGAGTTTGTAGCAAAATTTTATGACGAAATAGCAAATCAACAGTTTGATTTAAATATTTATAAAACGTTGCCTTGGCAAGACGCTGGTGAGGCACACGCGATTCTTGAACGAAACGAAAATGCCGGAAAAGTTGTATTATTAGTTCAGTAGTTTAAAAACCAATATTTGCCCATATAACTATGGGCAACTATAAAGCGATTTAAGGCAAAAACATGAACCCAATTATAGCAACATTAAAAGAGCACAATGTTAGCGATGAAAAAGTACACGAACTTTTTCAAGCATTTACTCAAAACCCAATGATGGCAATGGCACTTGTACAGCAACTCGGTATTCCACCAGAGAAGTTACAAGCACTAATGGGCTTGGTAATGACCCAGCCTCATTTAATAAAAGAAGCCGCTGATTCACTTGGTATTGGTGAAGGTGAGCTTGAAAAAGCTAAGCAGCAGTTTAAAAACCAATAACGAGTTATCAATGAGAGTACATTTAGTTACTCTCATTTGTTAAACATGCAATTATTAAGCAATGTCTATCGTGTAAGCGGCCAATAAGTTTTGCATTTTTTGTTGTTCATGTGCGGCAAACTCGATGCCCACACTTAAACGATCTCCCTGCATTTGATTGTTGCGCACATGCGCACTGATCACCACGGCACTGTTGTCGATAGGCGATAGAACATGCACAAACACGGGGCGTTTCTTAAGCGCTAAAAACCCTGAATTAACATGCACAGTAAAGCGACAACCAGTCGGTGAAATATCGATGATCAAACCTTGCAATAGATTTTCACTGCCATAACTATGCGATTTATTAATGCTAATCTTTGCTGGTATATGGGTTTGTAAACGGCTGACTTCACGCAGTTGCCGACTCTCAATATTCTTAGGGTAAGCAAGGTAAAGTAACTTTTCTGGTCGAAAAGAAATAGCTAATATAGTGGTCGAAAAAGCGACGCACTCCCCACGTTCACCTTCGACTATATAGCGTACAATTGCGCCATTGCCTTCTTTTAACACATCAGCATATTGGCTTTTTTTTGCTTGGACAGGGTACTTTAAAATTAAATACTTACCAGCTTCATAGCCAACTAAAGAGAGTTTAAATCTGACACTTAATGGGTTGGTGAACTGAATGTCGATTAATTTACCAGGCAGTAAGTCTAAGCAAAACTTAGCTTTGCTAGCTTGCGCTGGTCTGTCTTGTGTAATTTCCATATATACGTAGTTATTATTATTTGTTTCCAAATAGTATCCATCAAAAGAACTAAAAAATCACTACGAAAAACGACTGGTATTAGTTTATTAGCCTTAATTAATAGAAGTAATACACGCCTTGTTACAAAGTTGATTGAACTGATAAATATCTGCTTTGTCTATTAAATAACATACTAACTTATGGAACAAAACTGTGAAATACCTTTATAAAATATGGAAAAATAATCGCTCGTTAATCGTATTTATCTCGCTGATGTGTGTTTTTAGAAGTGCAGTTGCTGACTGGTACGAAGTACCCACAGGTTCAATGCAGCCAACCATTGTTGAGGGCGACCGTATATTGACAGATAAAATGGCGTATGACCTACGAGTGCCTTTTACTAAAATTTCGCTGGTTAAACTAGCCGAGCCACAGGCCGGCGATATTATTGTATTTGATTCTGTTGCGGCACAAAATCGCCTAATAAAAAGAGTAATAGGTGTACCGGGCGACACTGTTGCTTTAGTTAATAATCAACTTGTTATTAACGGTGAAAAGCTTGATTACGAAACTGTAGCTGAAACCGCCATAAACCGAGTGGAAATAGAGAATTTGCATGGCATAAAACATACTGTAAAACTCGCTAAGCAGCGCTCTTATATGCAAAATTTTGATCCACTTATCATCCCTACAGATATGTATTTAGCAATGGGGGATAACCGTGATAACAGTGCTGATTCACGAGTAATAGGCTTAGTACCAAGAGCTGAATTGCTCGGAAGGGCAAAGCGGGTGATAGTTTCACTGGATTACGATGACTATTATTTACCACGTAAAAACAGGCTTCTAAAAGAATTACAGTAATAGTAAGCGCTGTTATAGTCTGGTAAAGGATAGCACTGATAAAGAATAGTAGTGCAAAAAATAACAGCGCTAAAACTTAAAATAGCTTAGCGATTAAATTTAGCGTTGTTGACTCTCACCTAACAATAAACTGTATATAAAAATAGTGTTTATGATTTTGTCAGATATTACTGATCTCTAGCATTTTGGTGTATTGCTGCATTTATAAAAAATGAGGTGAAGTTAACTAGTTGTTTACAGGTGTTTGTTTGATAGCTAAGATAAATGCATTGTAATATATGGATATTTTTCTGTTTGTAAAAAGATAAATGTCGTAGATAAAATTGTTATACCTTCAAGGAAGCTCAGTGAAACTTTTAGTTTTGTTATTTTTATTTACTTCAATATCAACTTTTTCTTGTGATAAAAAAAGCGAAATAAAGAAAGTAGCGGCGTTTATAACTCAAGATAACTTCGCTGATTTATCAGAAATAACGGTTTATTATCCTGTTAATTATGGTGTTGCTGAGGCTGTAAGAGCTGTAATATCTCTAGGTGAAATTGATAGGGTAACCTTGTATGTTCCTACAATTATTTCTGAACCATATGCTTTTGAAAGCAATCATGAGCTAGCTGATTATAAAGTATCAACCTTTACAATTAAGACTGATGCGATAAATGAGGCTTATATAACTGTGAATTACCGAGCTCCGAAGAAAAATGATGGCTTAATCACTTTTTGTATGGGACCTTTTCGAGTCTATAAAATAAGTGAATTACCGATAAAGAAGGTATAATAAACGCATCAGAAATGACTTCAAACGCTTGGCTGGCGCTCATTCTTCGCTAATTATAGCCAAGCATTTTCCGCAATTTATGCGGGTGTTAACTTAACTAAACATGGTGCCCATATTTAGAGTTTCTGAAAGGCTGAAATATGCAGTCATCTTATCTTTTGCCAGTTGGCCACTATTCATTTGGCTGGGCACAGATCTCGTCGGTAGCTTTTGCGCACTTTCAGGGTTTATAGTTGGTTATTACTTTGCTCCAATAACTCACAGACAAACCAAAAGTACCAAGTACAGCTTTTAGGTTTGGGCATGGGCTTTCTAGCTCTGTATTTATCGAGCTTTTTAAGAAGTATATTTGAGTTAATTTCAGGTGAGCCTTTTAAAGGTGTAGGTTACTACTGAATATCAGCACTAACAGGGCCTTATTTTGGTCTAATGTTTTTCGGTATACCGCTTATAATTTTTTCTTTTACCAATTATATGATTTGGCTATGGTCATCCAAACGTTAAGTTAACCGGGTAGCCGCAGGTCGCTAACCTCAGCACCCACAATTTTATGTGCTGGAAAAACAATTTGTTCTGGCCAACTAAAAAGCCGTTGTTTAAAACAACGGCTTTTTAGTTTTAACTAGTAAAGTCGAGTTACATTACACGCATACCTGGCTCTGAGCCGTCGTCTGGGTTCAAAATATAGATTTCTTTTCCACCAGGGCCTGCTGCTAGTACCATGCCTTCTGACATGCCAAAGCGCATCTTACGTGGCTTCAGGTTGGCAACCATAACCGTTAGTTTGCCTTCAATGTCTTCAGGGGCGTAGGCTGATTTAATACCAGCAAATACTTGGCGTGTTTCGCCGCCTAAGTCGAGCGTTAGTTTAAGTAGTTTATCAGCGCCTTCAACGTGCTCTGCTTTGGCTATTTTAGCTACACGTAAATCTACTTTGGCAAAATCGTCAAATTCGATTTCAGCTGCAATAGGCTCTTTTGCCAAAGGGCTGTTTGGATCGATTTTGTCTTTTGCAGCGAGTAAGCTTTCTTTTGATTCTTCAACCATTTTATTTACTTTATCCATTTCTACACGTTGCATTAACGGTTTAAATTTATTGATAGGGTGGCTAACAAGCGCAGTTTGCGCGCCTTGCCAAGATAGACCGTCATTTAAGAAGTCTTCTACGTTTGCCGCCATACCCGGTAATACTGGTTTTAAGTAAGTCATTAACACGCGGAATAAGTTAAGTCCAAGCGAACACACTTGGTGAGCTTGTTCTTGTTTTGCTTCGTCTTTAATTAATACCCAAGGTGCTGCGGTATCAATAAATTGGTTTGCTTTATCAGCAAGCGCCATTATTTCACGAATAGCACGGCTATAATCACGGTTTTCATAGTGCTGTGCAACGGTATCGGTAGCTGCTTGGAATTCAGCTAATAATTGCGGCTCCATGACAGTGTCACTTAATTTACCGTCAAACTTTTTAGTAATAAAACCGGCGCAACGGCTGGCAATGTTAACCACTTTACCAACTAAGTCTGAATTTACACGTAGTGCAAAGTCCTCTAAGTTTAAGTCAAGATCGGTGATGCCGCTGTTAAGTTTAGCAGCGTAGTAATAACGTAAAAACTCAGGGTCGAGGTTGTCTAAATATGTACGCGCTTTAATAAACGTGCCTTTCGATTTAGACATTTTAGCGCCATTAACCGTTACAAAACCATGCGCGAATACATTGGTTGGCTTTCTGAATTTTGCGCCTTCAAGCATTGCTGGCCAAAATAAGCTGTGGAAGTAGATAATATCTTTACCGATAAAGTGGTAAAGCTCAGCGTCAGAACCTTCTTGCCAAAATGCATCAAAGTCGATGCCTTGTTTGTCGCATAAGTTTTTAAAGCTGGCCATGTAACCAATTGGCGCATCAAGCCAGACATAAAAATATTTACCAGGCGCACCAGGGATTTCAAAGCCAAAGTAGGGCGCATCGCGGCTGATATCCCATTGTTGCAGGCCATCGGCAAACCATTCGTCTAGTTTGTTGGCCATTTCTTGCTGAATAGTGCCGGAGTGAAGCCACTCTTTTAACATGCCTTCAAATGCTGGCAGGTCAAAAAAGTAATGCTCAGAGTCTTTAAGTACTGGCTCAGCACCTGACATCACAGAGCGCGGGTTGATAAGCTCTGTTGGGCTATATGTTGCGCCACATGCGTCACAGCTGTCGCCATTTTGGTCTTCAGACTTACAAGTTGGGCACGTACCAGTTACAAAGCGATCGGGTAAGAAAATGCCTTTTTCAGGGTCAAATAACTGTGAAATAGTATGCTTTTTGATATGACCGGCATCGTTTAAGCGATTATAAATAAGCTCGCTGAATTCTTTGTTTTCTTGGCTGTGGGTGCTGTGGTAGTTATCAAATTTAATATTGAAGTCTGCAAAGTCACGTTGACGTTCAATGCTGACATTTTTTACCATTTCTTCCGGCGTGATCCCTTGCTTTTGTGCATTGAGCATAATTGGCGTGCCATGGGCATCGTCGGCGCAAACATAATAAGCTTCGTGGCCTTGTAGTTTTTGAAAACGTGACCAGATATCAGTCTGAATATATTCCAATAAATGGCCTAAATGTGTTGGGCCGTTGGCATAAGGTAATGCACTGGTAATGAGGATCTTTCGCTGTGCCATAATCATTCCGAATTGACGGTTCCTGTTAAGGAACGGATGAAAATCATAATATTATCAGCAAACCTAAAGGAAACACCTTCGTGGTTGGCCGATTTTCATTAATTGACTGGTGTTAATGCCCTGAATGTTACATAATTCCGAGGCAATTTTCATCAAAGAAACACTATTTTATTGTTATGTTTGGATTGTCGAAACTATTCTCCTCTAAATCGGTGCAAAAACAACCGATTCTTACTGCCTTAGCAGGGTATCGCAGTGCCGCTTTTGCTGTCGGCATTGATGAAAAATTCATTAAAAGCATTGAATCAAAAAATGATAAATCAATATTGCTTCATTTAACGCTGCCATTTGCTGCGTTATCTGAAATGCCAAAGGTAGCAGCGTTTGTAAGCCAACAACTTAATCAAGCAGTGACAATTAACGCAAGCATTGAGCTGACTGAAGCATCTAAGTTCAAAGCGATAAAACATATTGTGTTGATTGCATCAGGTAAAGGTGGTGTAGGTAAATCAACCACCGCGGTAAATTTAGCGGGTGCACTCAAAGCTGAAGGCGCGAAAGTGGGGATTTTAGATGCGGATATTTATGGCCCGTCTATTCCAATGTTGCTAGGCCTTGAAGGAGCAACACCCACGGCTAAAAATGACAAGCAATTGCTACCATTTGACGCTAATGGCATCAAAGCACAATCAATTGGCTTTTTAGTGCCTAGTGATGATGCCACTGTTTGGCGTGGACCGATGGCGTCGGGCGCATTAACGCAACTGTTAAATGAAACTGCATGGGGTGAACTTGATTACCTGATTGTAGATATGCCACCAGGAACTGGGGATATTCAACTTACTATGAGTCAGAAAGTACCTGCCAGTGGCACGGTGATTGTGACGACTCCGCAAGATTTAGCACTTGCTGATGCGCAAAAAGGCATTGCCATGTTTAATAAAGTGAATGTGCCAGTATTGGGCTTGATTGAAAATATGAGTCATTTTTTATGCTCACATTGCGGCAAACCAAATCATGTGTTTGGCAAGGATGGCGCAATAAAATTAGCTCAGCGTCATGGTGTGCCTGTGTTGTCGCAAATTCCTTTGGCGATTGATATTCGCGAATACTCAGAGCAAGGCAAATTAATTGCGATGGATAACCAGGCTGCGGTGAGTGAAACATATGCTGATGCTGCGCGGCTGATTGCCAGTATGCTTTACTATCAACAACCCCATCATAATTCAGTCGAAATTGTGATTACGGATGATTAATTAATGAGATTATCAGATACCCATATTAAAGAATATATTGCCCAACAGCGTATTATTATTGAGCCAAGTCCGACCGACGAAATGATTTCTGGGGTAACGGCAGATTTACGTTTAGGTAATAAGTTTCGTGTATTTCAAGATCATACAGCAGCTTATGTTGATTTAAGTGGTCCAAAAGATCAGCTTAATAAAGCAATGGAATCAATAATGAGCGATGAAATCGTGTTAAAAGAGGGCGATGCATTCTTTTTACACCCAGGTGAATTAGCCCTTGCGATGACCTATGAAAAAGTCACGTTGCCGGCAGATATCGTTGGCTGGCTTGACGGCCGTTCATCTTTGGCACGTCTAGGTTTAATGGTGCATGTAACGGCCCATCGGATTGATCCCGGTTGGTCTGGTAATATCGTGTTAGAGTTTTATAACTCCGGTAAATTGCCGTTGGCATTACGACCAATGATGAAAATCGGCGCTATGAGCTTTGAGACCATGTCAGGCCCTGCTGAAAATCCGTACAACACGCGTAAAGATGCTAAATATAAAGATCAAACCAGCGCAGTTGCAAGTCGTATTAGTGATGATAGTAACTAATTAAAATATAGCTTTAAAATAAAGGCTTATCATTTGATAGGCCTTTTATTACTTAAAAATATAATCACTCGATTTAATTACCATACACTCTACTTAAGCATTTTACTGACATATTATTCCCAAGTTTAGGTTATTTACTGGCAATTTCACTTAATACCTCCATACTTTAATTATAGTTTTATAATGTACTGTTTATATAATGCACATGGAGTGACAGTGGATCAGGCAAGCATATTAGCGCGAACATATTGTATAAAGATTTTGTTAATATTGTTTAGCATCACTGCTACAACGCCTTTGCTGGCTGATGAAGTGATTTCCAGTGGCTGGATAGTGCCAGCAAATACGCCTTTTCAAACTACCAAACCTCTACTAGAACAAGTTGTCGCTACAGACTCAAAAACAGATTTATCACATGTTCGTATCAAGGCAGAGCAAGGCTATTGGTTTATTATTGATTTGGATAAACAGTCGCAATCAAAGATTGAGGTAATTTATGCAGATAACTCCCATTTAGCACAGCTTAATTTTTATACTCTTGATGAGAATTTCAACCCGTTAGTTGAAGTAAATAATGATGCATACCGTTACGTTAATAAGGTACTGCCACATGCAATTTTGCCTACAGAAGAAGATACTCGCTGGGCTGTAGTCTATGTTCGTCACAGTGAAGATGAATGGCTCAGTGTTGGGCTTTCTACAGGTACGCATTTTGCTAAGTTGACCAACACTAAACTGCGAAATTTCTTTTTGATAACAGGATTATTGCTGTTGTGTATTGCTGTTGTTGGCACTGTATACGGTTTATCCTATCAAGCAAAATCACTTTACCTACTTGCATACCTTGTATGTGTGTTAAGCGAGTTCTTAATAGCAAAAGGGGTATTGAATTACTTTAATATTGAATTTGCGTCTTTATGGTATACAAAGCTACAGTTTTCATTTCAAGTGCTGGCATTGGGGGTGATTAATTTTTACTTTATCCATTATTTACAGTCGCAGAACCTTTTAAATGCTCGACAAGATAAGTTAACAGTTTATATAAGTTTATTTTGTTTTGCAGCCATCTTAAGCTGTTTTATGAAGCAATCAGTACATCTAACCGTGGTAATTCTATGTTTAGGTTTTATGTTAGTGATGCTGAGTTATTTATTTTTTTATTGGCTAAGTAATACCAAAAAAGTGGTGCAATTTAAGTTTGTACTTGCCTGGTTTGCAGTGATTTTACAAACGTTATGTTGGCAAGCAACGCTGGTGGCAGGTGCACAGATACAGCAATTTAACGATGTGTTACTGGTGGTAAATGTGATTACTGCTGTGATGGCGTTACTTATTCATGAGCGTAAGTGTGTTAAGCAATATAGTTACAGTCTTACTCATGACGACGATACAAAACTACCCAATAAACAGTTACTAATTAAGCGCCTTGATAGTCAGGTGAAATTATCAACAGAGCATTCTTTACTGTTATTTAGGCCTGCAGTACTGATTAATGCTCGGGCAAATTTTGGCTATGAGCATGTAAATGAGCAGATAAAATTAACCATGGGCAAATTAGCCCAGCAATTAGCGTCAATGAATGTGCTGTGTGTTGAAGCTAATCTTCAGCATAGCCGTTGTATTGCCAGGTTAGATGACAGCACCTATGGGGTTGTAATAGTTGGCAAGTTAGAATTAAGCCAAGTAGAGCAGTTTGTATGTGTGATCAATAGCGTTTTTGCTGAGGGTCTCACTCATAAACGTATTCACTTAATTGATAAAGTTGAAATCGGTGTAGCAAATTATCCTCTACATGCCAGTACATCATTACAACTAGTCCAGCGAGGGCTGCAAGCACTGGCGGTTAAACCCCTTCATGGTGAACGCTGGCATATGTTTAATATAGAGAATGTGACGTTATCGCAACGGCGCATTGCGATTGCTTCAGCTCTAAAAGAAGCCATTGAATGCGATCAGCTTAGTTTATTTTTTCAACCGCAGATATATCTAAACACCGGTAAAGTGCACGGCGCGGAAGCTTTATTACGTTGGGAGCATCCACAATTGGGTAATGTTCCCCCTGATTTATTTATCCCTATTGCTGAATCATCAGGGATAATTTCAGATTTAACCGAATGGGTTATTACGCAAGCACTGCAATATCAAAAGAAAATGATTGTATTATTGCCTGAGCATATTGTATCTATCAATATTTCGGCTAAAGATTTGCTGCGAAAAGATTTACCAGTGTTATTTATAACGTTGTTGAATGAGCATCAACTCAACCCGGCTAATGTAATGTTAGAACTAACGGAATCGGCAACACTCTTTGAGGGGGTTGATATAAAAAATGCCCTGAATGATTACCGTTTAATTGGCGTTAAAATAGCAATTGATGACTTTGGCACGGGGTATTCGTCACTCGCGTATTTGAGCAAAATGGGCTTTGATGAAATAAAAATAGATAAGCAATTTGTAATGAATATTGAATACTCTAAAAATGATCAAACAATTTGTCGTGCTACCTGTGATATTGCCAAATCACTGGGTTCATACGTAGTGGCCGAAGGGATAGAAGATAGCCAAAGTATGGCTAAATTACAAAGCTATGGCTGTGAAGTTGGTCAGGGATACTTTTTTTCACGACCATTACCGTTTGACGATTACATGCAGTGGCTTGAAGAAAATCTTGAAACCACCACTGTATTTGTTAATGATCTTGAAAAAGTCGTTGACCTAATTGGGAAAAATAATTATTAAGTGCGTGATTACAAATTTTCAAGCTATCGTGTTTAGGATAAATAAGTGCTGAGTTATTGAGCCCAGAGACTAAAAAGTGATTAACGATCTGCTCATTACAAGCAATACATGCTTCAAAACTACGCGCAGCTAGCTCTTCAGGCATACTCATATAAAACTGCTGCTGTTGTTTATCAAATTCTATACAGTCTAAAACATATTGATTAGCGTGTTGACCGGTTGGCTCTAGAAATACTCCTTGGTAAAACTTATTTAATGCTAAGTTTAGTGGGTGACTTTGCTCAATCGTGTGCTCCAGCCAAAGTTTAGAGGCAAAATGCTGTGGCGAATGCTGGGGAAATATGTGCTTAGTTATGTGATGATCAAACGCATGAAACCATTCATGCGCCAGCGCGCCACCACCTGCATTTTTTGCCAGCGCAAGAGTTCGAGTACGGCTATTATAATGTGCTTGGACGTGTTGTTGACCGCCATGGCCAAAAGCAAAATTGAGTTTCCCCCTCAGACCAATGGTCTTTGGCGGCACTTGCAGTATTTGCGCTAAATCGGCTAGTGCGTCGTAAATTAAATTAGCACTAATAAAGCGTTCTTCTTTGGTGACCCATTTACCCACCACCATAGTACGAAAACCAAATGTATCGCGGATATCACTAAAGTCAACTTGGTCATCAAATCGATAATCCGGTCCCTGGCGGAAAAACCCGCGCTTTAAGCGATTATTGGCACTCATTTGGCTTGATAACGCGCTTTAACATGCTCAGGCATAAACTGGGTTTGTTTGCTGTTGAGTGCTTCCAGTGCGTGATACAGAGGTTCAGGGTTAATATGCTCAATCAAGGCTAAACTATGTGCAACCGCTTCTAATGTGGAGAGGCTATCTGCACGGGGAGCTTTGCGAATACGATATCGGTTTTGTGGGATCGTCGTAAAGCTGACCTTTTTAAAAGCCGCAAGGGCTGGGGTAAGTTGCATGATCTTAAATGCTTTTTTCCAGGTGCCATCGATTACAATTAGATGACTTAACCGGCTTTTAAATTGTTGTGCTGCGGTACTTTCATCATCCAGTAGGATGGCATTATCATCAGGGTAGAGTAAGGCTGTTGTGGCAACGGGTAGTGTGCTTAGTTGTGCAAAATCAGCCTGCGTTTCTCCTACCATGATGTCGTATTGCGTTAGGCACAGTGTGAGTAAGCGGGCGGTGTTTTTAGTGATTTTTACTTCGCTAGGATGCTGCAAAATTATAACTTTGAGTTTATTTTCCAGTACCGACAAATCTTCACAAAGGCACGTTTGTAGACTAAATTTACAATTAACACACAATGAACGGGACATAAAATAATCTTGTTTAATAGCAATAAGTTGAAAAACCCGCTAATTATACGCTTAATGAGACAATTAGTTGGTTTTTTTTCTATAGAACGATAAAGTATAAAAATAATATAAGTTACTGGTTTAGTGTTGCTAAATACAAAAGGATGAATAATGAATACAATAGTCATTGATGAAAGCGCATTGGAAAGTATGGAATCGTTATTAGGCGAGCAATTTAGCGATACGCTGACTTTTTGTTGTGCTGAATTTGAACGATTAGGCTCTGAAGTATTGGCTACAATACATAGTGATATCCAAGTCGCAAGTCGCCATGCTCATAGTTTAAAATCAAATGCTGCGCAGTTTGGTGCCAGCAGTCTATCTCAGGTGGCCAGAGAAATTGAACAAAGCTTAAATAATAATGATGTTTCTCAGGCGCTTGCGGCAGCTCAGCAGCTTGACAACCAAGTTGCCGGTTCAGCAGCTAAGTTAACTGATTGGTTACAAAGCCGTTAGTTAGCTATACCCAGACGTGAATTTATTTCAGTTTTGAAGTATTAAATCCACTGGTATTTAGCCCCTTTACTAGGTTAATCTAGCTGTTCCACTAGTAGAGGTAAAAATGTCAGAAATTAAAAAGAGTCATAAATTACAAGGCGTTTGTTATGACATTCGTGGGCCGGTGTTAGTTCAGGCTCGCAAAATGGAAGATGAAGGCCAAAAAGTTTTAAAATTGAATATTGGTAATCCTGCGGCATTTGGGTTTGATATGCCTGAAGATATGCACCGCGATATTATTCGTAACTTGTATTCAGCCCAAGGCTACTGTGACTCCAAAGGCCTCTACTCAGCCCGTGTGGCTATTTATCAGCACTACCAACAACGTGGTTTATATAATCTAGACGTC
Source organism: Pseudoalteromonas sp. SR41-4 (assembly GCF_014163985.1). Classification (NCBI taxonomy): domain Bacteria; kingdom Pseudomonadati; phylum Pseudomonadota; class Gammaproteobacteria; order Alteromonadales; family Pseudoalteromonadaceae; genus Pseudoalteromonas; species Pseudoalteromonas sp. SR41-4. The sequence goes on from NZ_JACJEI010000003.1 coordinate 160,852, forward strand.
GATAATATTTATATTGGTAATGGGGTCAGTGAATTAATTCAAATGACGACCCAAGCTTTGCTGAATAATGATGATGAGGTGTTGATCCCAGCACCTGATTATCCATTGTGGACCGCTTCAGTCAAACTTGCGGGTGGTAATCCAGTCCATTACCTATGTGATGAAGAGCAAGATTGGTTCCCTGATATTGCTGATATTCGAAGTAAAATCACGTCAAAAACTAAAGCATTAGTGCTGATCAACCCTAATAATCCGACGGGTGCAGTATACGACGACGCACTTTTACAGCAGTTAATTGATATTGCACGTGAACATAAATTACTGTTATTGAGTGATGAAATCTACGAGAAGATTTTATACGATGGGATCACGCACAGCTCCATTGGTGCACTGTGTGATGATGTGCCGATCATTACTTTTAATGGCTTAGCAAAAACCTATCGCGCAGCGGGTTTGCGTATGGGGTGGATGGTATTAAGTGGCCGTACTGCATTGATGGATGATTTACGTAAAGGTTTAGATATCTTAGCCTCTATGCGTTTATGTGCCAATGTGCCGGCACAATATGCGATCCAGCAAGCATTAGGTGGCGTACAGTCGATTGATGATTTAATAAATCCCGGTGGGCGTTTATACGAACAACGTGATATTGCATGGCGTGGTTTAAATGCGATAGAAGGTATTTCGTGTGCAAAACCAAAAGGAGCATTGTACGCATTTGCCAAAGTAGATACTGAGCGTTTTAATATCAAAAATGATGAAAAAATGATTTTAGATTTACTCAAAGCAGAAAAGATCTTACTGGTTCACGGAAGAGCATTTAACTGGCCAAATCCAGATCATTTCAGATTGGTATTTTTACCTAACAAAGATGATTTAACGACTGCTATGAGTAAGATGCAACGCTTTTTCAGCGATTACAGACAAAGCTAACGTAGTAATAAAGTTATAAATACTAAAAAGCGAGCATTAATACTGCTCGCTTTTTAGTTTAATGTAATAGCTTAATAGGCTTTATCAACGCGGACTGTATTATCTGATAAATATACTAAGCGCACGCTGTCGCCAGTTCTAAATATCATTTGATTGTCTTTGTCTTGTACCACCATAAATTGTTCACCATTTTCAACTTTGATCATTAACTCGACTAAGTGGTATTGATTATAATGGCTGCTTTGTTGCCTGTTGTTCGCCACACTGCCACCGATGACCGAGCCTAAAATAGTCGCTGCGGTGCGACCACTGCCGCCGCCAAATTGGTTACCAATAACGCCACCAAGTAATGCACCGCCAAAGGTTTTCCAGCCACTATTTTTGTCTTGAACAAGTTCTTGCTCGGTAATATTACGTACAGATTGAACACTGCCAAATAGTACTTGCTGGACAGGAACGGCTTTATTGCGTTCGTATGCGGCAAAGCTTGGATTACTGATGAGCAGGGCTGTACACAGCCCAAGTATGAGTTTATTCATCATTTACCTCCTCAGCTGAATTACCAGCCAAAGGTTGATTTTTCGCGGGTTTTACGAATTTCTGTTTCGTCCGCCCATTCTACTAAGCCACTTTTTAAATCCATTAAGCGCATTGTGAATTTATAGTATACGTCGGCTTTATCGGCATTCGATTTTACGATGCTCGACAGGTTGCCATAAAGCATATACTGCGCGCCAACTTGTTGGCCAAATGCAATCGCTTTAGTTGGGTCTACTAGGGCATCATCATTTTGAAAGTTCAATTGTTCTCGAGCGGCTTCTACGCGGCCCATATCAACAAAACGAAATTTACCACTGCGCAATAATTGTGTTGAAATTGAATCGGTAATTGATTCAGTATCAATGTGTTCACTGGTTTTGTTTTTTATACGTTCAACAAATACGATTGGTCGAGTATTAGCTGTTAATGTGCCGACCACAGGTGATGCCAACAGTGAATCCGTCATTTGGCTGGCGACTTTTTGTAAGTCAGTTGAACCGAAGTTAATATCAGTTGTTTCTACAGCTTGTGCGTCTCCGTAGCTGACTACGGCTTTATTGGCACAGCCACTGAGGGCAAGCGCACTCAAACCTAACAACGCAAAACCCGAGAGTGTTTTAAGCGTTGGTTTTTTAGTTGTGTTTACTGTATTCATAATGGTGTCCTTTAATCTTTAAATTCTTGTGCTTGTGTCGATACTTCGCGTACCGCTAATGAAAATGTAACCGCATCAGATGTAGGTGCAAGGCCAGGCAGTTGCACCTTAGCAAAACCAAATAAAGTCAATGATTGCCAAGGAGAATGATTGCCTTTGATCACAAAACCATCGCCGTCATACCAGGTAAATTGATACTGTAAATATTGTGATTTTTTATACTGACTCGAAAGTGTGACAACAACATCAGTTAATTGATTCGTTTGGCGAGTCTTTACATCACTAATGGCCAGCTTTTTACCTAGTGCAGGATTATCGACTTTTAGCTGTTGTTGGTATTGCGCTGAAGCTTGTTCAACACTTATACCTGATGTAGTCGGTCTACTGGTACAGGCAGCAAGTAGACAGACCGTTAATAATGGCACTAAATATTTCATGATAGCTCCTAAAGTTGCACTACATGGGAATTAAAATAGTTGTTAATAGAGGTTAGATAAATCAAGGTTAACCCTTGCTTACTAACCGTAAAGTTTATGTCGTTCTGATTGGCAAGTTTTAAAACATGGTCTCCTGCTGTTAACTGGGTGCGCGCAACACTTATTTGATTAGGTAAAGTTAACCAACTGCGGGTATCTGCTTGCTCAGAGGCTAGGTTGTATAGATTAGCGAGTATATTACCCACATCGCCGCCACTTCTAGCCAGCTCTGCCCGTACTTTTTCTTTAGCGACTAACCTTAGTATTTGCCTCGATACTCTTGCCGGTGTTTGTTCTTCAAGTGTTTTAGCCGCTAACGCTTCTATTCTTACCAATGGACTCAAAGGTAAAGTCTGTGTTCCGATACTAATGTCATTAACCGTTGGTATATAGGCTCTATCTTTATAAACGGGCATCGCTAAGCTATAAAAACGAGCATCACCACCGGATGTATTAATCGGCAGGCGCAACACAAATTCATCTTTTTCTGGCACTAAACCTTGTTCGATCAAGACCACAACGTCACCGCTGTTGGCGACTTGTTTTGGCAATTCAGCTAAGCGTTTTTTATACTCGGCAAAATCTTGATCAAATCCTTGCTGTTTTGCTAATTGCAGTACAACCTGCTGCAAATAGGTGTTTTCAGGGTTGATCTCTAATGCCTTTTTATAATCAATATAGGCATCATCGTATTGCTTATTACTTTGATAGAGCAAACCTGACAGATAAAATGTAAACGCATTTTGATAGCCATTTTTTACGTTTTTGATCACCTCATCCATACTTGGGTAATGTTTTTGTGCTGCTTTTACGCTAGCATCTATGTCGTCTTGATTAGCCGTTAACGCATCTGTTTGTACTTTATTTGCACGGCGAACTTCGACTAATGCGCCCTCAATATTATGTTGATATATATAATTAAGTGCTTGGTAACTGTGCAGCATACTCATTTCATAAGCCGCTGGCGTATAGCTAATGACTGAATCATTGGTAAAAAGGGCGTTACTTTGTTCAAGCCCTGCGCTTACTTGTATTTTTGCTGCTTGGCGTTTTATTTCCATTTGCTGATATACCGCTTCGTACTGTGGTCTTGCAGCCTCATTTTGATTATTTAAATTGCTTAAACGGGCCTGCTCTAATTGATTGAGCAAGTAGTTACTATGTGACTGCCCATTAGTCGGCAAAAGCTGTTGGGCTTGGTCGATATTGTTGGTCTTAATAGCTTGGCGTACAGGCGTCATTTGGGTAGCGTAATCTGAAAACAGATCACTAAACCCAATGGTGCTGCATCCACTTAGCATGACACAAAAACCAAAAATAACACTGCGTTGCACATGGCACTCCTTTTATAAGCGTTAATACAGATTAGCATAATCTAATCCAGAGAAGATGTTAAACAATGTAAAAAAGCGTAGCAATCACCGTGTTTATAAGAAATAGTTACGCGATCATTGGTCACTGAGTTGTTGCACGATACATTCGAATGATCAAAACAATAGGTAAGCTTTGCGCTATTATGGCAATCCTGTATAAATAGATACTTCAGGCAAACAGGTAGCTGATTTTCTTATTATGTTGATTAATTAATGGATCGAGTGGTTGCCGACTACTAAACGATAGAATAACTCACCTCATAGGGTTTAATGCTTAGCAAGATTAAAACTAAGGATCACTTTGAAAGCAACACTGTTTACGGTACTCGCCCTAGTGGCATTTGCAGCTAATTCTCTTTTATGTCGTATGGCATTAGCACAAAATTACATTGATCCATGGAATTTTACAGCTTTGCGGCTATTCAGTGGCGCATTGTGTTTAGGATTTATTTTCCTTATACAAGCAACACCAACAGAGTCTGTAGCTAGGGAAGATAACAATCTTAATAATGCAGAGCATGAACGTGGTAGTTGGCGCAGCAGTGTTAGCTTACTGGTTTATGCGTTATGTTTTTCAATTGCCTATGTAGAATTGGACACTGGAACTGGCGCGTTGATTTTATTTTCTGCTGTTCAATTGACTATGATTGGCTGGGGGATTTTCAACAAGGAGCGACTCACGACTGTACAGTGGTGTGCATTTATTATCGCTGTCATTGGTTTTGTGTATTTAATGCTGCCATCGGCAACGATGCCGTCAATGAGCCCAGCATTATTAATGACGATTAGCGGTATTGCGTGGGGGATATACAGTATTCGCGGAAAAGTGTGTCTATCCCCACTGAAAACCACAACGTTTAATTTTGTGCGTAGTTTATTTGCATTACCGATATTGTTGATCGTGGGTTTTGGTTATTTAACGGGGATCAGTTGGCAGGGGATCGCGCTTGCATGTGCATCTGGTGCTCTTGCGTCGGGTATTGGCTATAGTGTTTGGTATGTTGCCGTACCCTTATTAAAAAGCAGTCAAGCCGCAGTGGTTCAGCTGTGTGTGCCAGTGATAGCTGCACTGGCAGGGATGTTATTTTTAGCGGAAGAACTAAGCATTCAGTTTGTTATTGCCAGCGCCGTTATTCTTGGCGCTGTGCTGGTTTTTTTACTGGCTAAACAACCGCAGAGCTGACATTCAGCACGTAACGCTGATACAGTTGCGGCAAATTCGCCAAAATAGCAGCTTTGCCGGCAAGCTGACTGTTATTTATAGTATCAGCTAATACGGTTAAACTCTGATGTTGTAGTAAAATGTCAGATTGCACTATGTGGCTAATATGCCAAGGTTCAGGCGCAACGCCGCCTAAATCATGTTGATAAGGGCGATAAAAGCCATACTTTTCTAAATGACTATCCAGCCACTTGGTCAGCGCTGCAAAAGGGCCATTGTCTTGGTATTCGTGAGGCTCTAACTGCAGCTGATAGTCATCAGAAACACTGGCTTGGTCAAAAATATCAAGATCAGTACCAAAGTGATGGCGACTGCTTCCCGGTAGGGCTGAATAAAGCATAATGGCATGGCATTTTTCAATGTCTGTCATGGAGGCTAAATCAACGGGCTGTTGCTGCTTATTGAGCACAGGTCGATGACCATTAAATTTAGCATTCCAAATCAATGCTTGACGTTCAAAGTTACGAAAGCTTGATGCAATAGTCAGTGCAAAGCCTGCATCGCGAGCTGCATTTTGCAACTGCATAAAGTCATCAATAATGTCTTTATGCAGTTTATGATCTTGATAATCAACAAGCAGTAGCTCGTCTTTACCACAGGCACACTCAGCCAACTGCTGCGATGTGAGCTTAGCAGGGATCATGTTAAAAGTTGCTCTAGAATTTGCTCGTAAATATCAGCAAGTGCAATGAGATCATCACAATTAACGCACTCATTCACTTTATGAATGGTGTCGTTACGTGGGCCAAGTTCAATAACCTTTGCGCCGGTTTGTGCTATAAAACGTCCATCTGAAGTACCGCCAGTGGTTTCAAGTGCGGTATTTAAGCCAGTTATTGATTTGATGGCTGCAACCGTGGCATCAATAAGCGGGCCGCCTTCGGTGATAAATGGCTGACCGTTAACAATCCAACTCAGCTCGTATGCAAAATCATATTCAGCCAGAATGTCGTTAACTCGTTTCTGGAGTTGCTGATGAGTTACTTCGGTACTAAAGCGAAAATTAAATTGCACTTCAAGCTCGCCTGGGATCACATTGCCAGCTCCCGTACCGCCATTAATATTTGAAATCTGAAAACTAGTAGCAGGGAAAAATTCATTGCCGTTGTCCCATACCGTTTGACTCAACTTGGCAAGCATTGGCGCTGCAATATGAATAGGGTTTAGAGCAAGTTGCGGATAAGCCACATGACCTTGTATGCCTTTAACAGTTAAAAAGCCAGTCAGTGAGCCTCTGCGGCCATTTTTAACGACATCACCCAGTACATCACGCGATGAAGGCTCGCCAACCAAACACATATCTATTTTTTCACCTCGGGCTTCCAGCGTATCGATTACTCGCGTGGTGCCGTTGATAAAAGGGCCTTCTTCATCAGAGGTAATTAAAAAAGAAATTGAGCCTTTATGATCGGGGTGTTTAGTTACAAATCGCTCGGTTGCTACCACCATGGCAGCTAAAGAGCCTTTCATATCAGCCGCACCACGGCCATGCAACATGCCATCGGCTAGAAAGCCAGAGAAAGGCGGGTGCTGCCAGTTCTTTTCTGGTCCTGTTGGTACTACATCAGTGTGACCTGCAAAGCAAAAGTGCGGTGAGCTGTCGCCTTTACGCGCCCATGTATTTTGGGTGTCAGTAAAAAACAGTGATTCAATATTAAAACCAAGCTGTGCCAATCGCTCATTCATTATAGTTTGGCAATCTGCATCTTCAGGGGTGACTGAGCGACGCTGTATTAAGGCTTGTGCAAGTTCGATGACGGGATGATTCATGATGCAAAAATCTCATCATATTGCGCTGGTTTAAAACCTAAATGATAGCTGTTGTTGCGAATAAGCACTGGGCGCTTGATCATTGCTGGTTGTGCTACCAAAATTGCCAAGGCAGTGTGTTTATCAAGGTTCTGTTTTTGCTCATCTGATAATTGGCGATAGGTTGTGCCACGTTTATTGACCAGATCTTGCCAGTCGATGTGCGTTGCAAACTCAGTGATCATATCAAGGCTTATGCCGTCTTTACGGTAATCATGAAAATTAAAGTCAATGTTGTTATCGGTTAAATATTTTTTGGCTTTTTTTATAGTGTCGCAGTTACTAATGCCGTAAAGAGTCGTCATATTAATTACTTCTTAGTTAGTGTTAAAAGAGTATCTACCCCAGCTGTAACCTGAGATAAAGAATAATGTATTGGTTTAAGTTGATGCCCGTTAAGTAAAATAAGGCTGGCAAGTAAGGGGCTATTGAGATCTCTAAGATCAAAATAAGCGAGCCGTTGCCCTTTGGTTATTTTACTGCCGTTGAGTTGGGCTATATGAGTGTGTTTAATGTGTTGCTGTTGGTCTAAATATAAATTTAGAAGCACTTTTAAGCCATTGTTGGCTTGTAAAATAAATTCAGTACCGGCATTTTTTACTTGCATTAATGTACCATCAAAGGGCGCTAATATTTTATGATTGCTCAGGGCAACCATTATCCCTGGGCCAAGTGTGCCGTAGCTAAAGAAGGGTTCTGGGTGCTCGCTTAATGGGGCAACTTTACCACTAAAAGGGCTACAAATTGCAATACTGTTAGCCGCTAACTGACGTTGTGGTAAATAACTAATATCCGTGTATTTCATTATGTTAATTTGGGCTCATTGAGAAACTGATAGCCATCTTTTTTTAACGCGCTGATGGCATCTTTAATACGCTGTTGTTTTACTAAAACGTAATCGGTGTCGTAGGTTGAAATAGCAAAAATAGAGATATTTGCTGTGGCTAAAACTCCAGAAATATTTGCCATTATTCCGGTTAATGAAAAACCAAGTGGACCGATCACTTCTAACGCGCGCCAATCGTGCTCAGCATCAAGGCTTTCAATGGCGAACTGGCTAGGGCAAACAATAGATAACTCATCGTTGGTTTTGGCGATAATAAACATTGATTGTTTGAATAAAGCAGCGGGGATCTCGCTATCAACATCAAGGCTATGAATGGTAAAGGCCGTACTATGCAGTTGTAACGTTTGCTTAGACATTGCTACCCCTTTTTTAATTGTGAGACTTCCCATCTGTGTATACTGATCAATAGTATAGATTATCTTACTTAAATAAAAGAGCAATGTTGTCCACAATTTCTGTGGATAAGGTTGGGAATAGGGAGGTATAACAACGCTAAGCTATTTATTTTATTCATAATTTTTATTAGCTAAAGAAATGCACAGGGTAAAGTGATCATCATGAAATCACTTTACCCATGGTGTTAAATATTTTCGGCTTGTGCCGCTTGGATAGCAGTAAGCGCAATGGTATAGACAATATCATCAACCAAAGCACCGCGGCTTAAGTCATTGACGGGTTTGCGCATACCTTGCAACATTGGGCCGATACTTATCAAATCAGCACTTCGTTGCACCGCTTTATAAGTGGTATTACCGGTATTTAAGTCTGGAAATATAAACACCGTCGCTTTACCAGCCACTGGGCTATTTGGTGCTTTTTTAAGTGCGACATTTTCCATAATCGCCGCATCATATTGTAAAGGACCATCGATGATCAGATCAGGGCGTTTTTGTTGCGCTAACTTTGTTGCCAGACGGACTTTTTCTACATCAGCCCCAGTGCCTGACGTGCCGGTGCTGTAGCTTATCATCGCTACTCGTGGCTCAATACCAAATGCGGCGGCTGAGTCTGCAGATTGAATGGCAATATCGGCTAATTGCTCAGCGGTTGGATCAGGATTAATGGCACAATCCCCGTATACCAGTACTTGATCAGGTAGCAACATAAAAAACACCGACGAGACTAATGATGACCCTGGTGCTGTTTTTATTAATTGCAGCGGCGGACGAATGGTGTTGGCGGTTGTATTTACTGCACCCGAGACCAGACCATCGACTTGACCACGCTCTAACATCATAGTGCCAAGCACAACGTTGTCTTGGAGCTGTTCAAGGGCAACCACTTCAGTCAGGCCTTTGTTTCTACGAATATCAACCATAGGCGCAACATAGTCGTTGATCACATCATGAGGTTCGATAATGGTTACATTTTCGTTTAGCTCAACACCTTGTTGTATAGCGATACGTTCAATTTCTTCTCGATCGCCCAATAGAATGGTCTTCGCAATACCACGTTGACCGCAAATAGCGGCGGCTTTTATTGTTCGAGGCTCATTGCCTTCAGGTAACACTATAGTTTTTGCCGCTTGGCGGGCTTTATCCGTGAGTAAATAACGAAATGCTGGAGGTGACATTTTACGAGTTTTGCCGACACTTTTAGCAAGCGTATCTAACCAGTCAGAATCAATATGGCTGGCATTATGATGCTTTACTTTATCAATTCGTTGTACGTCATCGCACGGTACTTCCATATTAAAGTTATGCAGTAGCAATGAAGTACGCCAGGTGTCAGCATCTGTACTGAGGATTGGCAGGCCAGTGGCCATCGCTTGTTCGCACAAGGTCATGATCCGTGGCTCAGGTTTAAAACCACCAGTTAATAAGATAGCTCCTAATTTAGTGCCATTCATGGCTGATAAACAGGCCGCAACTAACACATCTGAACGATCGCCAGGGGTCACCAGCAGTGCGCCTGGGGTAAAATGATTTAAGATATTTGACACTGTTCTGGCACAAAATGTTACGCGGCGTAGACGACGATGAGCCATATCACCTTCGTTGATCACGTCAGCTTTTAAATACGCACATAAATCTTTAACGCGCGGAGCAACCAGCTCAAAATCCCATGGGATCGAGCCAAGTAACATAAACGGATGTTTTCTAAAAATAGGTAAAGATGCTAAGCGATTGAGCTCATTGTCAAGCTCGTCGGGTTTATGTGCTTCTACGAGATCTGCGCGTGCTCTGCCTTCATCATCCAGTGGTGCATTTACTTTATTAAAAATACAGCCTAATACGCGGGCATGGTCAACACTGCCATAATACCCGGCTGCAATTTCTAGGCGGTCTTCAATTTGATCGTTACTGTCATTACCAGGAGTGAGCACAAACACAATGTCAGCGCCGAGAGTTTGTGCTATTTCGCGGTTTACTCTACCTGCATAAGGTTGGCGGCGAGTAGGGACCATACCTTCGATAATTGCGACTACATCGTTGCCTATGGCATTTTCAAAGCGCTCAACAATTTCTTCAAGTAAATCATCACCTTTTCCATCCCCGATCATTTGCTCTGCATAATCAAGCGCAAAAGGAGTAGGTGGTGTAATAGGTGAGCCTTGGGTGACAATTTGTGTTGATTTTTCAGGGCCCGTTTCACCTGAGCGAGGCTGGGCTATGGGCTTGAAAAAATTAACTTTGACCGCTTTTTGTTCTAACGCACGCACTAATCCGACTGAGACCGATGTTAAACCAACCCCAGTAGAGATAGGTACTAGCATAATTCGACGTGCCATAATTATAACTCCTGTGCAATTGAGGCGGCATCAAGAGCAATGACCCACTCTTCATTTGTTGGCATTACTACTGCTTTTGTTTTTGCATTATTACTGCTGATAACCCCTTGTGTGCCAAATCGGGCTGCAAGGTTGGCTGTACTGTCGCAATCAAGGCCAAGATAGCTCAGTTGTGTTATTACTTTATCACGAATAATATCGGAGTTTTCACCAATACCACCGGTAAAAATTAACGCATCAAGGCGTTGCAATGGCACCATAAATGCGGCTATTTGTTTTGCTAAACGATAACAAAACATCTCCAATGCTAAAATGGCTTTTTCATTTCCTGCAACAGCAGCTTCTTCTATTGTACGACAGTCATTAGAAAGTTCACTGATACCCAGTAAGCCACTTTGTTGGTTTAATAAGTCATCAATTTGTTGTGCATCGTAGTTAAGTTGGGTGGTTAAAAAGTTAAATAAACCCGGATCAATATCTCCGCTGCGGGTGCCCATCATTAAGCCTTCTAGTGGAGTTAAGCCCATGCTGGTATCAACACTTTTGCCATTTTTAATTGCACACACAGAGCAGCCATTACCTAAGTGAGCGCTGATAAAATTACTTTGCTCAATAGGCTGGTTTAAAAGGACTGCTGTTTGACCTGCAACATAATAATGGCTGGTACCATGAAAGCCGTAACGTCTAACACCATAATCAGTATAAAGTTTATAAGGGAGGGCATATAAATAGGCAACATTGCCCATGGTTTGATGAAACGCGGTATCAAACACTGCTACTTGCGGTAGTCCCTTGAATGATGCTTGCGCCGCAGCAATGCCTAATAAATTAGCGTGCCCATGTAATGGCGCAAGCGTAGCGGCTTGAGTGATTCCTTTAATTACATCGTCGTCAATCAGTACCGATTTAGTAAAGTGCTCGCCGCCGTGAACCACGCGATGACCTACTGCAATAAGGTTTTCAGCTAAATGGTGTTCGTTAATAAGGCTAACTAAGGTATCGATTGCCGCACTGTGAGCTTGATTAGGCGCAAGTTCAATCAGTTGTTTTTTGCCAAGGTATTTGTATTTCACAGATGGCGACGATGAGCCTAGGCGTTCAGCAAGACCTGAAATGATTTCTTCAGATGTGGTGGCATCTAAAATAGCGAATTTTAAACTCGAACTTCCACAGTTCAGTACAAGAACATGATGAGGTGATGATTGCGAAGACATAACAGGATCCCATTTTTTGACAATTGCGCATTAAGCTTAGTTGTTATATAACCAAGTACTCGAGCATAGTGATTAAAGTAAAAGAGTCATTGGTCGATAAATTGCTATGGATATCTGTAATGACTATACTAAAGTCTAGTTGACTTAACGTGCGCTTATTTTAACTCATTAATTGTTTTAAGGTAAGTTTAAACCATGATCAAAAACACGTTTTGGATGAAAAAGGTGGAAGGGATTTTACACAGGAATGTTACCGTGAATATGATACACTCATTGCGGTAACATTAATAAATATACCAGCGACACCTAGGAGTCATGATGCAAAAAAGTGTGATGTCACAAGTCCAAACTGGTCGTGAATATGCAAAAAAATGGCCTATGCGTAAAGAATTAGCGCCTCTGTTCACGGAGTTTAGAGTGATCAAAGCCACCGAGCTGGCAATTACAGTAATGCCGATTTTGGCAATGCTCACTTTATTTATGCAAATTAATTATTTAGGCAGCAGTTTTTTACCTCAAGCAGTCGCTATCGCGTTGTTTTTTTTATCTCTACCGCTACAGGGATTGCTGTGGTTAGGCAAGCGTGCAGATACTGTACTTGAGCCTGCGATGGAGCATTGGTATAAAGAGCTTCATACGAAAATGGTAGCCAATGGCTACCAAGGGCATGTCCCTAAAGATAAACCACGTTATGCAGAGTTGGCCCATTTACTCAATGATATGTTTGATAAAATGGACCGCGCGTTTACCCGAGAGAATCTGTAACACGTTTAAATTGACTAACATAAAATGACAGGGTGACGACTTGCTCACCTTGTTGTTCTAGTTGTTGCCAATGTTCAGGACGAAACTTCCAAGCAAAGGGAGTCATAGTGATCAAGTTCTTCACATCTTTAAATGGCAAGCTTATCTGTTGTTCTAATAATGTTTGCTCTATAAGCTCAAACCCTACAGGCGCAGCAATCGGTGTATGCGCATTGACGTCTCGGTAAATATAGTGCTTGAGTTCTTTTAAATGCCAAGGGCCAGGGCTTGCAACTACCAATGTAGCGTCTGGTTTTGCTAATCGAGCCAATTCAGCATCAAATAATGGGGCAAAAATACTCACTAATACATCTGCTGAGCCATCATTAAATGGAGCTTGGCTGATTGATGCAACGCTAAAATTACAATTACTGTATCGCTTTGCAGCATATTTAACTGCTGATTTTGATATATCGACGCCATAAACGTGTGCAGTACATGCATTGGCAATCGCATGAGTATAAAAACCTTCCCCGCACCCTAAATCAATTACCTGTTGTGGTGCTTGCAGAGCAACTCGCTGTGCAACTGCATGTTGTAAAAACTGGTAGTGCCCAGTGGTTAAAAAAGCACGCCTTGCTTGTACCATGTCAAGATTATCGCCAGGTTGCTTAGAGTTCTTTTGTTGCACAGGTAATAAATTCACATAGCCTTCTTTTGCAGTATCAAAGCTATGGTTGTTAATACATTTTAGCACTTTGGCATGTAACTCAAGCGATTGTTGGCAGAGCGGGCATTGGTAATCGAGACTCATGAGTCTAGGTAATCCTTATCATAAAATGTTTTTACCCAATGTGGGCGATAGGTGATCAATAGGGTAATGGCCATGCCGTTTAACATCGCTTCAGGAAAGCAAATAATGACACATAAATAGAGATAGTTTTCACTTAATTCAAACCAATTGTAATTGCCGGTTAAATAATAAAATAAGCTAATGGTGATAATCTTAAAGCAGGCGATGAAAGCGGCGCAAATAAAAGTACATACAAAAATGTAAATGAAAAAATGCCGTGGTAATAGGTTATAACACAGTATAAATACCCCATAACTGACTAAAATGGGTAAGTAAGCGGTTAACAATAAGTGGATAGGTAATTGCGCAATGCTTATTTGATTGAAAGCCGTTAATAGCAGACTTGCTAGGGTGGCGCTCAATAATGCAAAGCGCCAGCCTAAAATAAGCGTTATGGCAGTTACACCTAAAATATGCAGTTCAAGACCGGGTAATATGCCGGCTTTAATTCGCCACAATAAGGCAAATGCTAACGCACAGACAAATAGGCCTGTTTGACGGGCTGGCGTGGTTATTAAATGTTGGTAGTGTGACTTATTGACACTCGACCAAAAAATACAGCCGATAACAAGCCAAGCAATTGCCTGAAGTTCAATGCTTATTATCGGGATTGTCGTTAGCTTATCCATTAGCGTTAACTAAAGGTTGACCATATTGGCGCATGATCTGATGGCTTTTCAATACCACGTAATTCATAGTCAATTCCCGCTTCAATACAACGAGTAGCCAAAGTTGGAGTCGCTAGGATAACGTCAATGCGTAGACCACGATTATCATCAAAGCCTCGAGAGCGATAATCAAACCAAGAGTACTGTTCGCTTGTGTCTGGGTGAAGTTCACGGAAGGTGTCTGTAAAGCCCCAATCTAGCAAGGTTGCAAGCCATTGACGTTCTTCAGGCTGGAATGAACATTTGCCAGTTTTTAACCAACGCTTGCGATTAACCTCACCAATGCCAATATCAAGATCAGTAGGAGAAATATTGATGTCGCCCATGACAATGACATCCTCGTCGTTACTGTGGTGGCTTTGTAAGTGAGTCATTAGATCACGGTAGAACTGTCGCTTATACGGAAATTTTGTTTCATGAGTAATGTTATCGCCTTGTGGAAAATAGCCATTCATTACGGTTAGATCACGGCCATTTTCTTGGCTAACAGTGACGCTGATCATGCGCTTTTGTGATTCATCAGTATCTGTTGCGAATCCTTTAACCACAGACTTAGGTTCAGTTTTGCATAACATAGCTACGCCATAATGTGCTTTTTGACCATGAAAATAAACGTGGTAACCCATATTTTGAACATCTTCGAGTGGGAAAGCTTCATCATGTACTTTTATTTCTTGTAAGCCGATTATATCAGGCTGATGTTTATCTATGATTGCTTGTAATTGGTGCAGACGAGCTCTCAGCCCGTTAATGTTAAATGAAATTACTTTCATGGCTTGACCTTTAATTAGAGTTATCTTTTGCAGATTATGGCAAATTCTACCATCAATTAGCGTATGGTACATGCGCTTATTTATAATAATAAGCCGCTCAATTGTTGAACAAAGTATGAATTTTGATTAAACATTGTTAACGCTTTTTTAAATAAAAAATTAAATAGATAATTCGGTTGATTTGTAAACTTCGGTCTATATAATGCGCAAAAATTGCTCACAATATAACTCCACTTAAAGGTAAATCATGAAACTACAATTATTAGCATTATTCGTCGCAGCGACTGCTTTCTCTGAGACTGCCAGTGCAGCACATTATTATAATGCTGATCATAAAATTGAATCTAAATTATGCTCAATCAGTGCTAACGAAGGATTTACTGCAGCACGCAAAGTTGCAGCCCAGCACGGGGTGTATTTATCACGTTATTCAAAAAGTATTTTGTGTAATGGTGATGATATTCGTGATATTGCAAAAAAAGTGGATGATAAAGTTCGCCAAGAAAAAGTAATTGAAGTGTTTGCTAAAAACTCACAGGCAGAAACACAGCTATGTATTACTGCCTTGAAGCAAGGTTTGGCTCCAGTGAAAGAAAAAATAGCAAACTTAAACTCATTGATTTGTAATGGTGAAGTGGTTACTGAGTTTGTGAAACGATATCAAGGTGCGACAATTTGATTAAAAATGTAACGCACTAGCTCGTTTATCTACAATAGCAGCGCTTTAATCGCTGCTATTTTACATTTTTATAGAATAACTTTTCCAACCTTTGTATTGATCTGGCATAATAGCGCGCTGAATATACCGCAACGTCTTGGTGCCTATGGTGACAAAATCTGCTACGAAAATGGCTACGAAACGAATCAGTGATGAGCAGCTTGTTGAGATCATTGAAGCGGCGATTTTTGTTGCGGGAAAACCAGTCAGTAAACGGCATTTAAAAGACACCGTATTAACTGAGTTAAGTGTGTCTATGACACGTATTAACCTCGCGATTGAACAGATCCAAATTCATTATCAAACCCGTGGTATTCGCTTAGTTGAAGTCGGTAGTGGATTTAGATTTCAGGCGTGTGCCAGCTTAGCCCCTTGGTTAAATAACCTTTGGCAAGAACGGGCGCCTAAATATTCCCGTGCACTATTAGAAACTCTTTCGCTTATTGCTTATCGTCAGCCGATAACTCGGGGCGAGATAGAGCAAGTACGTGGAGTGACCGTAGGCTCAACTATTATTAAAAGTCTGCTCGAGCGTGAGTGGATACATGTTGTTGGTCATAAAGAGGTGCCAGGTAGGCCCGCTTTATATGCCACAACCAAACAATTTTTAGATTATTTTTCGTTAACAGGTTTAGATAACTTACCGCCACTGCCAAAACAGCAGCAAAGTAAAATTGACCAGTTATTGAGTGATCCTTCTGTGAGAGAACTATCCGAATGAGTATACAAGGTGAAAAGTTACAAAAAGTCTTAGCAAGAGCGGGCGTAGGTTCGCGACGTGAGATGGAAAAATACATTGATGCAAATCGTGTCAGTGTTAATGGTAAAGTAGCAAAGCTGGGTGATCGTGTTGAAGAAACCGACCAGATCCGTGTTGATGGCCATACGGTAAAAATTGAAGAAAAAGCTGAACGTATCTGTCGCGTTGTTATGTATAACAAACCTGAAGGTGAGTTATGTACACGTAAAGATCCTGAAGGACGTAGAACGGTATTTGACCGCCTGCCGCGCGTTGATGGTGAACGTTGGATTGCTGTTGGTCGTTTAGATATAAATACAGCAGGTTTAATGTTGTTCACCAATGATGGTGAGCTTGCTAACCGCTTAATGCACCCAAGTTACGAAGTAGAGCGTGAATATTCAGCACGTGTATTTGGTGAAGTAACAGCAGAGACAATCAAAAATTTAACCAAAGGGGTTGAGCTTGAAGATGGTATGGCAAAATTTCTTACTATTAAACCACTGGGCGGCGAAGGTATTAACCGCTGGTATAATGTAACGCTGACTGAAGGGCGTAACCGTGAAGTTCGTCGTTTATGGCAGTCTCAAGACGTTGAGGTTTCTCGCCTTATTCGTATTCGTTATGGTAAATTAGAGCTCGATAAACGTCTACCACAAGGTGGTTGGGCTGAGCTAGATTTAGAGACTGTAAATTACTTACGTAAAACAGTTAAGCTTGGCCGTGAAACGCAAACAAAATTATCTGTTATGCCTGAAAAACGCAAAGATAAGCGCGCTAAAATTAATCAAATTCGTAAAGCAGTCAAAAAACATAATAATCGCGTTAAACAAACTAAACGCCGTTAATATCTGCCTTGCATTAAAAAAGCCGCTAATTAGCGGCTTTTTTATGTTTAGTACTTGGTTTATACCAATCGACTTAAATATTTAACCATTCTAGCGGGCTAAATAAAGTGCTAACTGCGTTAGGGATTTTTTATGTAGAACAACTACATGTCAAAATTCCTGCTTTGTTATCACTGTATTTATCTGTCGCTATAAATGGTCAGTAACTTAACACGACTGGTATTATTTCTTTGTTTGCGCGTCTAATGATTGACCATTGACGTCTTTTGAATCATCACTCATTAAGTATAAATAAGTTGGCATTAAGTCTTCAGGGCAGGCTAGTTTATCGCGATCTTCGCCTGGATAGACACTGGCACGCATAGCTGTGTGGGTGGCGCCGGGATTAATACAATTTATCCGGATATTCGTTTTACCAACTTCACATGCCCATGTTTGCATCATTCCTTCAACTGCAAATTTTGAAATGGCATACGCGCCCCAAAACTCACGACCTTGGCGACCAACCCCAGAAGAGGTGAAAATAATTGAAGCACTTGGAGATTTACGTAAAACTGGAAACATATATTTTGTAATCATCGCTTGAGCGGTAACATTCACTTTCATGATGTTATCAAACGTTGATGAACAAAAATGCTCAAGTGGACCCAGTGAGCCAATTATTCCTGCATTATTGAGCAAGCCATCTAGTTTACCAAATTGCTGTTCAATGGTAGCGCCTAAATCACGAAAGTTTTGTTTACTTGCACCTTTTAAATCCATCGGTACAATCGCAGGCTTTGGCCCGCCAACGGCAATGATTTCATCGTACACGGCTTCCAGTTTGCTGGTGGTTTTACCCAATAATATAACCGTTGCGCCATGTTTGGCATAAGTTATTGCAGCCACTCGGCCAATGCCGTCACCTGCACCAGTTACTAAGATCACTTTGTCTTGTAGGGCATTATCAGCCGCTTTATAGGTTTGCATAATAAAGGTCCAAAAAATCAATTTGATTGATTTTAACATAGCAAAACACCAAGTTATCGAATTTATTGCAAAATAAGGTGGCGAAATTTGAAACTTTACGTTAACTTTAACTGGTCTAATGTCTTATTAATAACCTAATTACATTATTTTAACTAAATATTACGCGAAAACTTAAAAGAATTAGTAACAAAATTAGCTACACTTATTTATCAACACACATAAAAAAAAGATTACGTGCGGAGCAAACAATATGAAAAAAATGCTACTCTCACTTGCAATTACAGCTGCTCTAGCTGGTTGTGGCGGCGGTGAAACGTTAGAAGATGTTAAAAATGATACACCACCAGTTATTCCATCAGCTACAGTTAAGTTTGATCCTGCAAATGGGGTTATTTCAGTACCAAATGATTTATTAATGAGTGGTACAAAAGATGGCACTATTAATATCCCCGGTGAGTTGAGTGCTAATGGTGTATCAGTGCCAAGAAGCGCCTATGCTAACCCGTCCCTGGCACTAGGTGCACTTGATGGCTGGTCTAGCCAAGTTCCTTATAAAATAGATCTTACCTTTCCTGCGAATGTTAGCCTTGATGAAAGTTCGGCTGGTGCGCCGGGATCTGTGCGTATTTTTGAAGTTGTTATGGGCGCTAGTTTAACAGATGCAGATTGCGCAGCGGTACCCGCTGGAGCCGGATGTAAACTATTAGGTGAATTAACCTTTGGCGTTGATTTCATCACTAAAGCAAGTGGCAATGCGGTTGCTATTATTCCATTAAAACCGTTTAAAGCTGGCAGCTCGTATATTAATGTGCTGACGACTGAGCTTAAAGACTCATTAGGGCGTTCTATCGAGCCTTCATCAACTTATGGTTTGGTTAGTGAAGAGACCCCACTGATCACCGAGAGCCAATTAGCGCTTCAAGGCGTGGTAAACAGTTATGAAAATGTGGTCACGTCAGGTGGCACTATTAGTAAAGATGATATTATTTTTAGTGGGGCGATGACGATTCAGTCTGTTGGTCCGGTACTTGGTACTATTAAAAAGTTACTAGCAGCAAGCCTGCAAAACCCAGCCTTGCCAACACCAATGGTTCAAATCCCAGAGCAACCACTGCTAACGGTTGAGCAAGTCTTTGCTTCACAAGGTGTTACTGGACTTTCGCCAGCATTTGCAGGTGTTCAATATCAAAAAGGTAGTGTGACACTACCTATGTATTTATCTCAGCCTGAAGGAAAAGAAATTTCAAATTTGGCTGACACATATTGGCAAGGCATGTGTTCAAGCCCTGTTGCCGTACTTAACCAGCAAGCAGCTGATCAAGCGCTGCGCGAAGCAGGAAAAGAAGATGAAATTGATCCTACAATGTTTGATGTTGGTCCATATGAGCCGCTTTGCCAAGGTTTAAGTGAGGGGAGATTACATGATTACCCGAAAATTGATATTACTCGCCACTTAACAAAATACAATCCGATCCCAAAAGTGCAAAGCCAGCAAGAAGTAACTGTTCAGATAACAAAACCTATTTTGCCTGTAATAAATTTTATCAGAACACAAAGTCTTGGTATGTCGGCACTTGAAATGCCAGCTGGTGGTTGGCCGGTGGTGATAATGCAACATGGTATTACTTCTAAAAAAGAAGATATGCTGGCATTAACGGCTAGTTTAGCGATTCAAGGCTTTGCAACGGCCTCAATAGACCATCCAGTGCATGGTGAACGTGGTATTGACGTGGATGACGATGGTAATGATGATTTTAATGCATCAACAGGCTCTGTCCTGGCGTATATGAATTTGCAATCATTACTAGTAGCACGTGACAATTTAAGACAGTCTGCAGCTGATTTACTTGCTTTACGTCTTGGTCTAAACTTTACAAACGATACATCACTTAACACTTCTGATGTAGTGTTTATTGGACATTCATTAGGCTCAGTAGTTGCTCCCGCTTTTGTTACTCAAGCAAATACACCTTTAGATAGCCAAGTTGATGGTCTGTTCAAAGTCAATAGCGTCGCACTTGCTAGCGGTGGTGGTGGGATAGCCAGCTTCTTACTAGAATCGGCGAGTTTTGGCCCATTTGTTCAAGGCTCAGTATTGCTATCAGCTGGGACATCTGAATCTGCTGAGTTCCAAGCTTATAGAGAGAGCTCTGCTGTATCAAATTGTGGTGAAGCAGTTTCTACGAGCGAGAGTATTTCATGTGGGTATGGAGAATATTACACTTCGTTAAATGCAGCTGGTGAAATGACTAAGCTAGCTAACATTCAAGGTGTAATGAGTCAGTTCTCATTTGCAGCACAGACGGCACTTGATAGCGGGGATCCTACAAACTATGCATCTGCTATAAAAGCGCTTGGCACACCTGTTTATATGAATGTGGTAGTTGGAGATGGAGAAGTTAATGGAAATAAACCAGACCAAGTGATTCCACCAATGACTGTAAACAATCCAATTGCAGGCTCACTGCCACTTGCTAACTTAATGGGTTTAACGACAGTAACCCAGTCGCAAGCGCCTACTGACGATGGTATGAGTTATTTAGTTAAATTTACCAAAGGGCATCACAGCTCAGTACTTACACCTGCACCGAATGCAGCCGCAGGCGCGACGGCTGAAGGAAGCGCTGCCGCGACAAGTGAAATGCAATTACAGATTGCAACTTACTTAGTAACTCGAGGTCGTGCGTTATCTATTCAAAATACCGAGATTGTCACTGATTAACTTTTTAGAGTATTAAAATAAATGAAAAGCCACTGAAAAGTGGCTTTTTTTTGTTTGAATGGTAAATTAGGTCAAATTTTTGTTTGGAGAATACGATTGGAATTTCTATATGAGTACGGGCTGTTTCTAGCTAAAACGGCGACATTTGTGATTGCCGCCGCTGCGGTAATATTAATTAGTGTCGCTGCAGCGATAAAGCCTAAAAGTAAAAAAGGTGAGATTGAGATTGATGATATTTCTGAGCAGTTAGATGATTTGAAAAATGATTTTATTGCAAGCACCTTATCTAAAAAAGCATTAAAAGCACACCATAAAGCACAAAAGAATGATGCTAAAAAAAGCACTGATGAACAGTCGAAACCACGATTATATGTACTTGATTTTAATGGTAGTATGGATGCTCATGAAGTCGATAGCTTACGTGAAGAAATTACCGCAATTGTTGCAATTGCCGATCCTAAGCAAGACAAAGTGTTGGTTAGGCTAGAAAGTGGTGGCGGGGTGGTTCATGGCTATGGACTTGCTGCTTCCCAGCTACAACGCATTAAAAATAGAGGTATTCACCTTACGGTTGCGATTGATAAAGTTGCTGCCAGTGGTGGTTACATGATGGCTTGTGTCGCTGATGAAATTGTTGCCGCACCGTTTGCTATCGTTGGCTCTATTGGTGTGATAGCACAAATTCCAAATTTTAATAAAATTCTGAAGAAAAACGATGTTGATTTTGAACAAATCACTGCGGGTGAGTTTAAACGTACCCTAACTTTATTTGGTGAAAATACAGATAAAGCACGGGAGAAGTTTAAAGAAGAAATAGAGCAAACTCATGACTTATTCAAACAGTTTGTTAGCAGTCAACGGCCAAGTTTAGATATTAACTTAGTGGCAACAGGTGAGCACTGGTTTGCGACTCAAGCGCTTGAAAAAGGTCTAGTCGATACCATAGAAACCAGTGATGACACATTGCTTAAGTATCAAGATGAGCGACAAATATATAAAATTAAATATAAAGTTAAAAAGAGCTTAAGCGACAAGCTTGCTATCGGGTTGAGTAACACTGTTAACAAAACCGGTATATCATTATTGTCTCGTTTAAAAGGGCTAAACCCATAAAGGTTTCCGTTATTAAATGATAAAAAAACCCGCAAATTTGCGGGTTTTTTTTATTTTTACACGCACAACTTTAGTCAGTTGATTTGTGATAATCCTCTAAGTCTTTTGCTGCATTAGGGTCGTTAAATACGGCCTCATCTAGTTCACCTTCAGATTTAGCCACTACACATGTCACCATGCAATCGCCCGTTACATTGACCGCTGTGCGGGTCATATCAAGTAACCTATCAACGCCAATAATTATGGCAATGCCCTCAACAGGTAAACCAACTTGATTCAGGACCATGGCAAGCATGATTAATCCTACGCCAGGAACACCAGCGGTGCCTACAGACGCTAAAGTGGCGGTTAAAACTACCATTAAGTAATCTGAAATTGTTAGATCAACACTGAAGACTTGTGCAATAAATACCGTAGCCACACCTTGCATGATTGCTGTACCGTCCATGTTAATAGTGGCACCGAGTGGAATTGTAAATGACGCAACTGAATTTTTTGCCCCTAATTTTTTAGTGGCTGTTTCAAGTGTAATAGGCATTGTTGCACTTGAACTTGAAGTGCTAAATGCAAATAAACAGGCATGCTTCATTTTTTTCAAAAAGATAACAGGGTTTAATCCAGTTAAAAATTTCAGTAATAAACTGTAATTAATAAATGCATGGAAAAATAATGCAGCCACAACAACACCAAAATATTTAGCTAAGCTGACTATCAAGTTCAACTCGATAGTAGTGAAAAGCTTTGCCATTAAACAGAATACCCCATAAGGAGCTACGTTCATTAATAAGGTAACTAATTTTAAAATCACGGTATTTAAATCTTCAAAAACAACCGCTACTCGTTTACCTGCACTGCCGCCAAGTGCCATGGCAATACCAAATAGTAATGCAAATACAATAACTTGTAACATGTTTCCACTGGCCATGGCATCAATTGGATTGGTTGGGAACATGCCAATGATTACTTGTGCAAGAGTTGGTGCTTCTTTTGCGCTATACGTCGCTTCAGAAGGTAAGTTAATCCCTTCCCCTGGATTAACTAATAATGCCAAGGTAATCGCAACCGTAATTGCAATTGCGGTAGTAATAAGATAAAGAGCGATTGATTTACCGCCTAAACGGCCTAATTTTTTCGGATCACTTAAGCTACATGTACCACAAACAAGTGAAACAAATACCAGTGGTACAACTAACATTTTCAAACTGGCGATAAAAATTTGTCCACCAATATGAAATAAACCATCAACAAAAAAGCCTTTAATTGGCAAAGAGAATAATCCAAGTGGGATTAGATAATCGTCTTCGCCAGCTAATATTGCTTGGAATATGAAGCCTACAGCAACCCCCAGAAACATACCTATCATGATACGGGTGGTTAAACTCATTGAACGGATTTTTGACATAGTAACAATCTATTTTTTATAAATTTGCCATAGCCTACCAGCATGCAGATTTTTATACAGAAAAAATCGATAAATATGAAAAAAAAATATGGATCAAAAAAACAACAAAAAACAAATAAAAGTTGTGATTTCCAAGCGTGTTATAGGTTAATATTGAGTAAATGTATTATTTAAATAATTAATAACAAAGCTAGGGAGAGGGCAATGCCTTTAATGCGATGGCTCAGTGTCATACTGTTAAGTTTTTTTATCACTGCGTGTGGTGGCGGTGGAACACTTGAAAAGGACGGTGGAGGCCTTGATGGAGGGGGCACTGATTCTCCTTCATATACACTAAGTATTGATGGTTTGTCAGAAACCACTGGTGAAGCTGCTAACGACGTTTCTTCTGAACAACGTTTAGTGCTCGTGGCTAAGTTATTGAAAGATGGTGTAGCAGCACCTAATGTAATTGTCACTTTTACTACTGATGGCGGATATGGTGTGCTTGATCCTGAATCAGGCACTGTCAAGACTGGAACTGATGGTAGCGCTAAAATATACCTTTCCGTGGGTAATACAGCTGGAGCCGGTACCGTTAATGCGTCGGTCACAATTAATGGTGAAACGTTTAACACCACAGAGCCTTTTACTTTTACGTCGACAGGTGATCAAGACAGTACAGCCCAAGACACTTATACAGTTACTCTTCAAGGCTATAGCCAAGATACCGGAGCAATTTCAAATAGTGTAACAAGTCAAGCGCCTTTAGACTTAAGAGCAACTTTAAAGCAAAATGGCGAAATAGTCGCTGGCAAGCGTATTTTGTTCACGCTGACAGATGGGATTGGCCTATTACAGCCCACAACGGGCTCAGCATTAACTCAAAATGATGGTATTGCGACAATCGAACTTACTGCAGGTAAAGATGCGGGAGCAGGTAAAGTGACTGCCACTTATAATGTCGGTGGGGAGTCTTATTCTGGAACTTTTGATTTTCAGACTACGGGTGGCCAGGGTAGTGATACAGGGGTCTCGGGTACTATAACTCTAGAGCTAAATATCTTAGATCAAAATGGAGCAGTATTTACAGAGCTAAATCCGGTTAGTAAAGATAATAAAGGTGTTGTTTCTGCTACATTAAGAGATGATGGTGTGCCACTTGCTTCTCAATTAATTAGTTTTACATCTAAATTCACGGGTAAAATCACCCCAGAGTTAGGTACTGCATTAACTGATCAGAATGGTGTAGCCGTAGTAACACTAAGCAGTGGCAACTTCAAAGGAGCTGGTCAAGTTGTTGCAAGCTATGAATCTGAAAGTAACGAGATAATAACAAAAACAGCTGGCTTTGTTTCAAATGGTGACGATGCTCCGGTTGAAAGTGCTCAAGCAGAATTAGATATTAAACTTCTCCAAGGGTGTAATGCTAATTGGGATACAAATCGCAATACTGTCGCATTAAATCCGCTAGACCCTTCTAGTGGTTGTACAGTGACCAATACATTTTCATCCGATTCACTTATTGACGTACTCATTAAGGTTGTAGACACCAGTAGTGGTGATGGTATTTCAGGGATTATTGCTGAGTTATCTACAGATTTAGGTCAATTACTTCCTGATTCAGGAAAAGCCTTAACTGATAACTTTGGATTTGCGCTATTAAAACTACAACCAGGAGCAAGTAGTGGAGCCGGTACTCTAACTGCTACAGCAAAAGATACAAACCTAAATAAAGCATTTTCAATTAGTACGGCAGAATTAAAAGTATCAATAGATAATGGCTTGCCTAATTTATTAGATAGCTTAGGTAATCCAATTGAGGGTCAATATCAGCCACTAGCTGCAGGTGCAACAACCGTTATAACTGTTGAAATTAGAGATACTAATGATGATTTAATCGTAACGCCTTTTGATGTTCAGTTTACATCAAGTTGTGTTGAGAGTGGCAAATCAATTGTTGATGAAAAAGTGATCAGTATTGGTGGTATTGCTACGTCAACATATAGAACAAATGGCTGTAAAAGTGCACAAGGTGATACTGTTATTGCAACAGTATTAACAGGGGGCACGCCCGAAATAGCGTCAGTTAATATTCCTGTTTCTGAAGCTGATGTGGCGTCGATTGAATTTATTTCAGCGACTCAAAATGTAATTGCGTTAAAGGGTACTGGTGGTGTTGGTCGTAAAGAAAATAGTGAACTAACATTTAAATTAATCGACAAAATTGGCCAAGATGTTACGAGTAAACGCTTAGATTTCCGTCTTACTTCTACTAATGGTGGGATCAGTTTATCGCATCATAGTGTTGACACTGATGCTGCTGGCTTGGCCCGAGTTCAAGTGAATTCAGGTTTTGTGCCGATGGCAGTGCGAGTGCAAGCATGTTTTATTCCTGATGAGCAAATACCAGCCGATCAAAATGATAATGTAACTTGCTGGCAAGATGTATATACGCAATGCCAAAAAGCAGAGGCAGACCGTGACCAAGGAGTAAGCTGTCCAACAGGTAACTTGTCGTTGGTATCATTGGATCAGCAAATTATCACAGTGTCTGATTTACTCTCTATTAGTACAGGGCTTCCTGATAATAATAGTTTTACCGCTTCGATTACTAACTATGCTACAGAGACTTTGCAATACGATAATGAAACGTTTGATATAACAGTGCTCATTGCAGACCATTTTAATAACCCGGTTCCAGATGGTACCTCAGTGTATTTAACAACAGAGGGGGGCGCTATTGGTACTTTAGATGGTGAAGAGGGCAATCCACAACTAGAGTGTCTCTCTGTTGATGGTGCATGTACAGTGCAATGGCGAAGCCAGAACCCTAGACCATTTACTGAAAATAAATGGGGAAATAAATTATCTGATTACAACCCTAAAAAGCTGCTACGTGTTAAAGCAAAATATTTGGAGGATATAGTTGGCGTTACTAATCCTACATTTGTACAAAGTAATGCCGTCACACTTACTCAGTTAAATGCAAATGCAAATTTTGCAGGATTGGTTGAAGAAACACGTAACTGCGATTTATATAAGAATAACCCTGCGCCTTGTATTGATGGGATTTTGAATGCTAACACGAATGAATTAGGTGTACCGCTTGGGGCACGTGCTACAGTTTTAGTTACAGCTAAAGGGCAAGAGTCTTTTATTGATATTAATGGTAATGGCCTATTCGATAGCAATGAATACTATTCAGGCTATGACTTAAATGAAGCGTTCGTTGATCATAATGAGAGCGGAACTTACGACGGTTTATCGGCAATTTATGACCCAGTGACAGCTTCATTAACTAAAGATGCACAAAGCTGTACAGATGGCTCAGATACTGATCCATGTAGTGAGTTTGCAACGAACGGAGCCCATTTTGAGGAGCCAATAGGTGATATAGACTCTAACGGTATGCATACATTACTAGATGGCAAATATAATGGGTTATTATGCACCGAAGCAGCACAGGCTGCTAACATGTGTAATAAAGAGCTTATTGATGTACGCCGTTCATTTGAAGTTATTATGTCCGGCAGTACAGTTTATTACCGTTTTGTAATTGACAAAGAATCATTACGTAATAAGTTTGCTGCGGCGTTAGCTGAAATTGAGTTAGATGACGCTGGTAATCCCACTGGAAATCTTTCAATAAATGCTCTGGGAGTAGCCAATAGTATTGATAGCTGTGAAAACATCACTAATCAATATGATGTTGGGACTACATCTGAGGTGATTCTTGGTCTTGAGGAGAGTGTTAACGATCAAATGTGTGATATCACAGAGCTCAATATTGCAAGCTATGACTCGGGTGTTCAGTTAGCTTCGTTATCTTTTAATTTTTATTACTCTGATATTTACAATAACCCGTTAGCTGCGGAAACAAATGTTGAGATAAGTACAGAAAACGGAGATTACAGTGGTACAGACGGATTTGTGATTGGCAATTCTTCAGCAACAAATGCTGCATTAATTGGCCTTTCTATAAGTCGTGAAGCGGAGCCGAATAAAAAATCTATTGGATTTTTAAAGCTTTCATTTACTTCGCCTAAAGAGAACAATACCACTGCACAATTACAAATTAGTGATGATGGTTAGCTAGTTTCAAACATTTAAATAAAATAAATGCCAACCATAAGGTTGGCATTTTTGTTGCTATTCTATATATTCCACTGCAAATACCTTAAAACACCGTTTTGTCTAAATTAACGACAATAATTGTTTAATTATTCATTAAAAGCAGAAAAGTTTGTATTAAAAGCTTGTAACAATTGGTGTTTGTAGATATACCTATAAATATTCGCGCCCGTAAATGGGCAAAACACATTTAAAATACTTGGTTAGAAATAGGCAACTATGGGCAAATCGCTAGTAATTGTAGAGTCTCCTGCTAAGGCTAAAACAATTAATAAATATTTAGGAAACGATTTTATCGTCAAGTCCTCTATTGGGCATGTACGAGATCTTCCTACCTCCGGTTCAGGCAAAACCAAAACGGCTGCTGTAAAAACACCTGCAGAAGTACGTAAAATGGCACCAGAAGAAAAGGCCGCGTACAAAAAACAGCGTGATTATACAAATTTAGTAGCTCGAATGGGGATTGATCCAGATAAAGGCTGGGAGCCACATTACGAAGTATTACCAGGTAAAGAAAAAGTTGTTCAAGAATTACAAAAGCTCGCTGAAAACGCCGACCAAATCTATCTCGCAACGGATTTGGATAGGGAAGGAGAAGCGATTGCTTGGCACCTGCAAGAAATTATCGGTGGAGAGCCAGAAAAGTATAAGCGTGTCGTATTCAATGAGATAACTAAAAATGCCATTCAGGCCGCCTTTGAGGCCCCTGGTGAGCTAAATACCGACATGGTCTATGCCCAGCAGACTCGTCGCTTTTTAGATCGTGTTGTAGGCTTTATGGTATCGCCATTATTGTGGCAAAAAGTTGCCCGTGGTTTATCCGCTGGACGAGTACAGTCTGTCGCAGTACGTTTGTTAGTTGAGCGCGAGCGTGAAATTAAAGCGTTTATTCCTGAAGAGTTCTGGGATATTCATGCCGATGTGAAAAATACAGAGTCAGCACTTCGTTTAGAGGTGTTCAAGCAAGGTGATAAAGCCTTTAAGCCAGTCAATGAAGCGCAAGCTATGGCAGCTACTGCATCTTTAGAGCAAGCTGAATATAAAGTTGTTAGTGTTGAGGAAAAGCCAAGTAAAAGTCGTCCTAGTGCGCCACTAATTACTTCAACAATGCAACAAGCTGCGAGTACGCGTTTAGGCTATGGCGTTAAAAAGACCATGATGTTAGCGCAACGTTTGTATGAAGCAGGTTATATCACCTATATGCGAACTGACTCAACCAACTTGTCGAAAGATGCAGTTGCAATGTGTCGCGAGTATGTTTCGCAGCAGTTTGGTGATAAGTATTTACCAAAAGAAGCTATTAGTTATAGTTCAAAAGGCAATGCACAAGAGGCGCATGAGGCGATCCGTCCTTCAAGTGTTACTGTGTTATCTGGTCACCTAGATGGCGTAGACCCGGATGCTAAAAAGCTTTATGAGTTAATTTGGCGTCAATTTGTTGCGTGTCAAATGGTCCCTGCTGAATATGACTTAACAACATTAACTGTTACTGCCGCCGATTTCCAATTAAGAGCCAAAGGACGGGTGTTACGTTTTGATGGTTGGACTAAAGTACAACCAGCAGTTCGAAAAAAGAACGAAGAAGATCAATCACTACCAGCTATTAAAGAAGGCGAGATATTAAGCCTTGTTGAACTTGATCCAAAACAGCATTTTACTAAGCCGCC
Source organism: Pseudoalteromonas sp. SR41-4 (assembly GCF_014163985.1). Taxonomy (NCBI): domain Bacteria; kingdom Pseudomonadati; phylum Pseudomonadota; class Gammaproteobacteria; order Alteromonadales; family Pseudoalteromonadaceae; genus Pseudoalteromonas; species Pseudoalteromonas sp. SR41-4. The sequence continues at coordinate 189,981 of NZ_JACJEI010000003.1, forward strand.
AGCACGCTTTAGTGAAGCGAGTTTAGTAAAAGAACTTGAAAAGCGTGGTATTGGTCGTCCATCTACCTATGCATCGATTATTTCAACGATACAAGATCGTGGATATGTCCGTGTTGAAAGCCGTCGTTTCTTTGCAGAAAAAATGGGTGAAATTGTCACCGATCGTTTAGTTGAGAACTTTACTGATCTGATGAACTTTGACTTTACTGCAAAAATGGAAGGCCGGTTAGATGACATCGCTGAAGGTGAGCGTGTCTGGACACAGGTACTTGACAAGTTTTACGCTGATTTTTCTACACAACTGACTTTAGCCAGTGGTGAAGAAGATGAAGGTGGGATGCGTAAAAATGAAATGGTCGAAACTGATATTGACTGTCCAACATGCGGCAGAAAAATGGGTATTCGAACAGCCTCTACTGGCGTTTTCTTAGGCTGTACAGGTTATAATTTACCGCCAAAAGAACGTTGTACTACCACTATGAACTTAGTGTCAGGTGATGAAGCGGTTGCCGCTGACGTTGAAGATGTCGAAACCGAAACATTGATGCAAATGAAGCGTTGCCCAATTTGTGAAACGGCAATGGATTCATACCTGATAGATGAAACTCGTAAATTACATGTTTGTGGTAATAACCCTGCTTGTAAGGGCTATGTCGTTGAGCAGGGCACGTTTAAAATTAAGGGCTATGATGGCCCTATCATTGAATGTGATAAATGCTCATCAGATATGCAGCTTAAATCAGGGCGCTTTGGTAAATACTTTGGCTGTAGTAATGATGAGTGTAAAAACACCCGTAAATTACTGCGTAACGGCGAAGCAGCGCCACCAAAAGAAGACCCTGTTCAGTTACCAGAATTAGAGTGTGAAAAATCGGATGCATACTTTGTGCTACGTGACGGCGCTGCAGGTATTTTCTTAGCAGCGAATACCTTCCCTAAATCACGTGAAACTCGTGCCCCTAAAGTGGAAGAGTTACAGCGTTTTAGAGATCGTATTTCACCTAAGTTTTATTATCTAGCTGATGCACCAGTAAAAGATCCTGATGGTAACTTAGCAATTGTTCGTTATAGCCGTAAGAATAAAGAACAATATGTAATGACTGAGGTTGACGGTAAAGCAACAGGCTGGACTGCACATTTCAATGCAGGAAAGTGGGTTGAAGAGGCAAAGAAGAAAGCCGCACCTAAGAAAAAACCAGCCGCTAAAAAGGCAACAGTCAAGAAAGCCGCACCTAAAAAAGCCGCTGCAAAAACAAAAAAGGACGCTGAGTAGAATACTAAGCTCTGAAAACAAAAAAACCGGAATGCACACCCTTGTGTCAATTCCGGTTTTTTTATATCAAAAATTATGCCTTTAGAGGCATTTTTGACGTTAGATTTTTACGTCAGTGACTTTTTTATAGCCTTCTGATTCAAGTTCATCATTTACGCACTTTAGTACGTATGGTTTAAGCTCTTCATTGCTGATGTCGTCGTCTTTAGCCCAGTTTAAACACATCTCAGTGTATTCTTTAATTGTTTCGGCGGAAGCTTCAACAGCATCGTCAGCAACAGCAAAAGTTGCATAAACTGCAAATAATGGCGCTACGATAAGCGCTAGCAATGCTTTTTTCATTCGTGTATTCCTAAAAAATGTAGTGACTGCTGTTTTATATTCAAAAACAACAGTGATCCAATCAAGCAACATGCTGTTGGTAAGTGATTCTTAAACGAAATGACAATAAAAGATAACGAAATATTTTTATCGTAAAGACAAATATAATGTACTAAGAGACGGTAAAATAATGAGAAACTTATGTTAATCAATGCTATCTTACGCCAGCTATCAATTTAGGAATAATTATGTCTCAAAGCCAACTACCTGACACCACACCTCGTGTTGCATCTAAACTAGAACAGTTTGTTGAAAGCTTTATTTTTCGAGCCCGCTGGCTACTAGCTCCCTTTTTTATAGGCTTACTCGTTGCAATTGTACTGTTACTTTTGAAGTTTTTTAAATACCTGTATCAAATGGCGATAAATACATTTAGCGCTACTAATGAGCAACTACTGGTGGGTATTTTGACCTTGGTTGATACCGCATTACTGGCAGGATTATTATTAATAATTATTTTTAGTGGCTATGAAAATTTTGTTTCTAAATTAAATATTGGTAATCATGAAGATCGCCCTGCATGGATGGGTAAAGTAGGTTTTTCTGGTCTTAAAATGAAATTGATCAGCGCAATTGTTGCCATTTCTGCAGTCGAACTGTTAAAGGTGTTTATAAGCTCTACTAGTCACTCAAGTGATGAATTGATGTGGAAAGTAATAATTCATGTTACTTTTGTGATATCAGGTGTGCTATTTGCTCTCACTGATTTTATAAATAGCAAAACTCACAATCATTAAATAGCAGATAACGCAACGCTATCTGCCTATATGTTTTTTTATTTAAAGATACTCAACCACATAGCCTTTAAACTCGGTTCTTTTGCGTACATATTCATACCCATTTTAAAAATACGAGCGGCAAATATACGTAAGTAATAAAAACAGCCAATACTGAGAAGCAGGGATAAGAGTGCTTGCCAAATTGGTATTTCAACTAATGACATGCGCACCGGCATAACCGCAAATGCCGTGATCGGCAAGTAACTAAGCACGATTGTTAAAACACTGTTTGGTGCATCGATAACAAAAAATGCAATCACAATAGGTGCCAATGGCAGCATCATTAAGGCACTTTTACTACTGTGATTAGGATCATCAATACCCGCTGCGATCGCAGCCATAAATGCAGCGCAGATGCCAAGACCTACAATCGCATAGGCTAACAACCAAGGCAGTAATGACCAATTAATAAAGTCTAAATTGAGGGCTTGTTGTTTAATGATAACAGTAAAAAATAGCATCGATAAAATAATCGATAGCAAGGTGCCAATCATGGTTTTTACTGCAAGTAATATTTGCCCAAGTAGCTTACCATCTATCCATGTTTGTGGTGTCATGGTGGCTAGCAATTGCTCCGTTACGCGGTTTTGATTTTCACCGGTAATACTGACAAAGAGTTGGCCAAAGATCCCAAACATCGCAACAAATAATAATATCAGTACCCCAAATGCTGTGTATGTTTGACTACGATCAGCTTGATTTTTCAAAAGCTCGTCAAGTACCCTATGTTCAATTGAAATATTTTTCGTCAATCCTAGTCGTTGTTGCTCGCTTAAGCCTAAGCTATCAAATTGAGCTTGTTGCAATTGCGCTCTAAGGAGCGATTGCAATGTTGTTTGCCATGCTGATTTTACAGCCGTTATTAACGTATATGAGTGAGTCGCTTGGTCAAACTTAAGTACGCCATCATAGCCAGTATCCTCAGCTAAATTTGCAATGATGGCAGTTAAATCATCATGTTTGGTAAACTTAAATTGTGTCGATGTAGGCTCTGTTTTGACGCTAAACTCGAGGTTGCTTGCTAAATGATAACCTTGTTCAAGTTGACTGTTTGCAGTGGCAAAAAAATAAATAACTCCAGCAATAGCGAGCATGATCAACTTCGAAATAATTTCTTGTTTTAATTTAAAAAAATGCAAGAACTCCCATTTTGCAACAATCCAGAGCTGTTGCTGTATAAGCGATGATTTATTCATAGCGTCGTTCCTTGATCCAGTTTAGCGTTATGCTCAGCTACTGCGTGTAAATAAATTGCATGCAGTGACTGAGCTTTATTTTTGAGTTCACATATTTCCCCGATGCTGATTAACTGAGGAAGTAACTGGTTAAGTGATTGGTGTTGCTTTAGGGTGATAGTTAGTTGCTGTGCTTTTATTTGCTCAACACAATAATGTTCACATAGTTGCTCAAAGTAAGTTTGATTAATTGGATCGTTGAATACGACTTGAATACTATTATTTTGCGCGCTTTGAAGTATATTACTGAGTTTGCCGTATAAAACACTTTCACCTTGATTTAATAGCAATACCCGATCAGCAAGTTTTTCTACCATCGCCATCTGATGTGCACTTAAAATAACGGTCATGCCTTGCTGTTTTAATTGCGCTAAAAATTCAACAACTAATTCCTGATTAATAGGATCTAAGCCAGAAAATGGCTCATCTAAAATTACCCATTTGGGCTTATGTAAAATTGCAGTGATCAATTGGATTTTTTGTTGGTTCCCTTTAGAAAGTGATTTTAAGGGGTCATTCAAGCGTGCGGTTAAATTAAATTTAGCTAACCAATAGTCACAGCGCTGCGTAAGTTCGCTATCTTTTACGCCGTGTAATGCTGCAAAAATTGTAGATTTTGTTTTATTGTTTTTTCTGGATAGAGGCCTCGGTCTTCTGGTAGATAGCCCAGTAAATGTGCCGGAATAGATGAATACGCTTGTCCTGCATCATTGAGTTGAATAGAGCCACTATCTGGAGAGGAAAAACCAACGATCATTTTTACTAATGATGATTTCCCCGCACCATTGGGGCCAAGTAAAGCAAAAATCTCTCCTGGTTGCACATCAAATGACAGCTTATTAACCGCAGTAACCGTTTTATAGTGTTTTTCAAGGTTGTTAATAATTAACGACATGTGATCCCTACAATATTGTTTTTTTTGAGTTTAATCGGTTACAACCAAGAATGTAACTACTACCAGAGATGAAATTGTAAGCAAAGATTATGCAATAATTAAATAAGAAGTGTGCAGACACTGCAGTTAATACATATTTGCAAAGCTAATATAGTAAAATTACAAGTTGATTAACTTTTCCTTGATGATAGTTGGGTATTTATTAATATTATTTTCAATTGATTAATAATGAGTGCTGTAGTCTTACAGTTACTTTAGATGCGGTTCATGATGAAGCAAAACGACGGATAGTTTCGCTTTAATGAGCGGTATGATTTAGTCACTTAGGGTGCAAATCTTCGCCATTATAGGCATAATGAACGCGATATTTCGCGAATTCGGTGTAAGCAATGATAAAACAGTTTTTAGACGATCCAACTTTATTACTCAACGCTGTTGGTGAGGGAATATATGGCTTTGATTTAAGTGGTAATGCGGTATTTGTAAACCCCGCTGCTGAACGCATGACTGGATGGCATGCAGATGAGTTGCTGGGTAAAAAAATTCATCAGTACCATCATCATAGTCATGCTGACGGGCGGCCATATCCAGCAGATGAATGCCAGATTTATTGCACTATGTTTGACGGCAAGCATCGGCATGTTAAAGATGAGGTATTTTGGCGTAAAGACGGCAGCTGTTTTGCGGTAGAATATACATCTACACCCGTTTATAAAAATAATCAGTTGATCGGCGCTGTCGCGATATTTCGCGATGTATCAAAACAACACCAGACAGAGCACGCACTGCGTGATGCTTTAGCGCAAGTGAATCACTTAAGTGAGCAATTAAAAGAGCAAAATAGCTATTTGATAGCAGAACTTAATGAAGATTGGCAAGAGTCTGGTTTGGTAGGCAAAAGCCACGTATTTCAAACCATGCTTGAGCAAATAAAACTTGTTAGCCCAACCGATAGCACTGTGTTGATTTTAGGTGAGAACGGCACAGGAAAAGAATTAGTCGCTCGTAACTTACATCGCTTAAGTGGGCGCAATGGGCAATCCTTTATTAAGGTCAATTGCGCCGCATTTACGCCAAGCTTACTTGAATCTGAGTTATTTGGTCATGAAAAGGGGGCTTTTACAGGGGCTAAGGAGCATCGTAAAGGACGTTTTGAGTTGGCTAATAATGGCACCATTTTTTTAGACGAAATTGGAGAGCTTGCTCTTGAAGCGCAAAGTAAGTTGTTACGGGTATTGCAAGAGCATGAATTTGAACGTGTTGGCAGTAGCCAAACACGTAAAGTTAATATTCGTGTAATTGCTGCGACTAATCGTGACTTATGGGCAATGGTGCAGTCAGGATGCTTTAGAATAGATTTATATTATCGACTAAATGTATTTCCAATCACAGTTCCACCACTGAAAGCGCGTAAAGAAGATATTCCATACTTGTGTAGTAATTTGATTGCGCAATTAAATAAACGTCTTGGTAAACAGCTCAAAGGACTCAGTGAAAAAGCCATAACAAAGCTACAAGCGTATGATTGGCCGGGTAATATTCGTGAATTACAGAATGTACTAGAGCGAGAGGCTATTTTATCAAAGCAGTCTGTATTACAGTTATCGCAACCACTTGATGCCAATGCTAGCGCTAACCTAAACACGGATCTGAGCTTTGACGAAGCGCAGAGACAGCATATCATCGCAGTATTAGAGCTATCAAATTGGCAAATTTCTGGCAGTCAAGGCGCGGCAGTTAAATTAGGCATGCCGGAGAGTACGTTACGATCAAAAATGCGCAAGTTGATGATCCGTAAAAATCGTTAAATATCACGATATTCGCTAAATATCGCGATTTTAGCGAATTTATTAAATAAAAATTCATTAATATTCAGTTGCTTAATTTAATTTCAGTTTGGTCTGAAACTTGCAAACTTACAGGCCTAACCGTCACAGTAAGTAGTTATTATGAAATTTGATATTAAAGAAGAAGATATGATCATCAAGCCCTATAAGCATGAAGGGCCTATTTATATCCGTGAGCAAAAAGGATTTTTCCAGCGTATTCGCCGTAACCTTGGTTGGTTACTCATGCTTACATTCATTCTTATTCCTTGGATCCCATACAAAGGCCAGCAAGCGGTATTGCTAGATGTTGCGAGTCAAAAGTTTGCTATTTTTGGGCTGACCTTACTGCCCCAAGATTTTATGATCTTGGCGTTGTTATTTATGTTAGGTGCTTTTGCGTTGTTTTTTGTTACCAATTGGCTTGGCCGGGTATGGTGTGGATATACATGCCCACAAACAATTTGGATGCTGATGTTTTCATGGGTGGAGCAACGTATAGAGGGAACACGTAATCAACGTATAAAGTTAGATAAATCCGCGTGGACGTTATCAAAATGGCAGAAAAAAACAATCAAGCATAGCGCTTGGTTAATCATATCCTTGTTTACAGCAACGTCATTTATGGCTTACTTTATTCCGGCTAAAAGCTTGTATGGGGATATGTTTACTCTGCAATGGTCGGGCATCACTAGTTTTTGGGTATTTTTGTTTGCCTTTTGTACTTATGGAAATGCCGGTTTCTTAAGAGAAAAAATGTGCACCATTGCTTGTCCATACTCACGGTTTCAGGCTGTAATGTTTGATAAAGATACATTACTTGTCACTTACGATAGTGCGCGTGGGGAAAGTCGTGGTCCACGTAAACGTAAGGCCGATCCTAAAGCCTTAGATTTAGGTGATTGCGTAGATTGCAATTTATGTGTGGAAGTGTGCCCTGCAGGGATTGATATTCGTAACGGCTTACAATATGAATGTATTAACTGTGGTTTATGTATCGATGCGTGTGACGACACAATGGATAAGTTTGGCTATCAAAAAGGCTTGATCAAGTACGCAAGCGAAAAACAGATGGCTGGCGAGCAAACTAATCCATACCGGTTGAAACTGGTTGGTTATGGCGCACTCACGGTTTTATTAATGGTCAGTATGTTAGCGTGGTTAGTTCAACGCACGCCAATCGAAGTGTCAGTACTGCGTGATCGTAATGCATTATATCGAGTAAATTATGAGGGCTTAGTTGAAAACCCTTACACCTTGACAATAATTAATAAAACACAACAGTTACTGCATTACCGAGTAGCGATTACCGGTCTTGATGTGGCTAAGTTACAGAGCCCTCAACTTACAGCTGTCGAGCCTGGTCAAATGAAGCGCATCCCGGTCACTGTGGTTGCAGATGGCTATGATTTACCAAATAAGCTCAACCAACTTGATTTTGTGATCACAGCCGAAGAAGACCGCAGCATTAATACATCAATAAGCAGTGTGTTTTATCGTAACTAATTTACACAGAGTGAAACTGAGCTGCTTTATCGTTCATTGTTTGGTTAATAAAGGTTTTAGCTTGCGCTAAACTTTTAAACAAGCTGTGACGAATATCCACGCTAAGGCCTGCATTGTGAATAATGCGTTGCATTTGATTGATTACGATAGCTGAATCAAAAATATAAGCGCTAGCAATACATCCATTACGAACCATGGCAGAGGCCAACACTGTAAGTTGTTGCTCTGCCTGAGGAGTTGCAGCCAACAAATTTTGAGAATCACTGATATATCCCCATGGTTTATTGGCAAGCTGACTAACCTGCTCAAATAAGCAATTGCTAAATGAGGTTACTAAACTTGCATTAAGATTCCCGCAAAAATTAGCAATGATTATATTTTGCTCGCGGTGTAAACTAACCTGTCCATGTTTATTGCTAAATTTCAACGTGCTTCCTTGTAAGAAAATTTAAGAGCGCGAATTTTATACAATTAAAACGCGGAGTCTAGGTATTTTTTAATTTTTTATAAATTTGCATTAATTAATCAGTGAATAATATATAACCAGATTAAAAATGTCAGAATAGGGCCTAAATATAATTACCAATAGACCCTAGTCATAATTATTTTGTAAGCAGGTGATCTAATGCACCTTTAATTGCAGCCACCTGTGCTGTAATACATAGCTCATCTGTTGCCGTCGGACTATCTGGGTACACTTCTGTCGTCGTGACATACTGTGCATCTGTAAAGCCCATGCATAAACCGAGTTCTCGTGCTGCATAATTGATCACACCATGTTGTTCTAATGGCACTCCAATGAGTTGATTGTTTTCATCACTGGGGGCAATTTGAGTCACATTAGCAACAGTGTCAATAATCGCTTTTTGGAATTGCGGTTCAGGTTTATTGCTATCAGCGACAAGATAAAAACCATCAGGAATATTCCAATTAGTGTTAACCTTGCCATCACGAGCCGCAAGTGCAGGGCGAAACTCACTGTTGTCAGTGTCAGTTGTTTCATGCAGATCAATATGCGCTAATAAAGGTATATTTTGTGCTTTAATATAATTTATTAGTGCTGCTGACTCTGGTGCTGGGCTTGGTGAATAAAACGAACGGTTTGGATCTATGGCTGCTGGGTTCCAGCGATTAATGGTTTCATATCCCCACGGGCTAATACAAGGAGCAACCAGTAAGTTAAACTCTTTAGCATATTTCATACCTAGCGTTTTCATAAAATGTAATGCGCCATGAACACCGCTTGTTTCATAGCCATGTACGCCACCGGTGATCAATATGCTCGGTTTATTCGATGCCCACTGTTTTGATTTAATAATAAAAAGAGGGTAGCGAGTAGGATCAAAACTGAGCGCACCATATTGCTCAACCTCGAAATCATTATCCAGTTCGTTGATTAAAGTTACAACTTCAGATTGATAACTACGTTTAATCGTTTGTAGGTTAAACCAGCACTGTTTATCTTTATCATTCCAAGGCGTGCCTTGAGTACCTATTGGATAGTTATTTTCGCTCATAGAACCTTCATTTATTACAATAAAGGTTTAGCTTATCGCTGTACTAACCTCACTGCAACTAGCTGCGACTAATACACAACTGTGAATTATATTTATAAGCTGTTTGTGGACTCATATAAATTGGCATTTTGGCGCTTATGGGCTTCAAATAAATAAGCCCTTAGATGTTCTTTCCCTTGATGAATTTGAGTGATCTTGGCAGCCATGCCTCGCTTACTAAAGCGTACCGGTTTGATGTCGATAGTAATATTTTTTTTGTTTGGAAGGGTTAATTTTATCTGTTGCTCAATCGCTAAAGGAGCTTTTTGAGTCGTTGATTTTAGAAAAAGTCCAGTACTTGAGATTGATTCAACTTCAAAGTCTTGGCTCCGAATATTGAGGTTCCCGCCACGCCAACAGCGCTTTATTCCTTGTGTGTCGATGACCTCTGGTGCGCTTAATACAGGGGTCACAATGCCAGTTTTATCAATTCTAATTTCAAGTGGAAACCATAATTGATAATCGCCAACTTCAGCCAGTAGTGTTAATTTTGTATTATTTAGTAATTCAGCAATATTGGCAGGGATAGAGCTTTGTAATGTCAGTGTATGATTGTCCCTCAATTTTGAAGGAACCGTCACTTGGAAAAGATCTGATATAAAATTTAGTTCTTCATTGGTCATATCCATTTAGCATCTAATCCCATGCGCGCGATAATGTAGTTAATACCGTATTTTAAGTCGAGAGTTTATTCATACAATAATGTATAACGGCAGTGTAATAACATACTTGAGTTATTTAAGAAAATAAGCATATTGTGCGCCACAAAGTCGTCTTTTTGGATTGTTAAAATATATAAGAGCTAGCACTTTTATACATTTCCAGATGATAAATCTACCCCTATTTATTCTTACATGATAGTTTTTTGTTTGTTTAATAAACAGTGGCTAAGTTTTATTGCTAAAATAACGTAAATTACTGGACCTGATAAAGTTATTAAGGGTATTTTAAAATTGCGATTTCACTTTTATATTGTTTACATTAATCAACTGCTCTTTACGAATTTTCTCACGCCGAATATTTTCATCTGCTTACATTCCTTTAAATTATTCTGGTGTACTTCCAAGTGCATGTTTTTATGCACACGTAATTAATGGGCAATGTATATGGACTATATTTTCTATCAACAATCAATAATTAACTTCATTGCACAATATGCTGGTAATTCTAAATCACAATTAACAGCGATGGTTGATGACACGCGCAGTATTTTAAGAGTTGATGCGTATAGGCTTTTTGAAAATATTCTTTTAAATTATCAACAATTGGGAGTAATTGAATATAGTAAAGTAGATTGCCTACTTAAAAGTGTTGCCGTGAATTTGAAAACTTCAAGTGAGTCTGAGTATTTTCTCGTTTCACAGTTAGCAACCTGGTGGCAAGAATGGCATTTCGCGCTATCGATGCGCGTAAAAACGAGTCAACATAATGCTGTTATCGTGCAAAATAGTGATTATTCAACGCAAGATAATAAACCACTAACCCGCCAGCATGATTTGAGTGAGTACGTTAATTTATTTACGCAAGTGCCAATACCGTTGTGTAATGTATGTATGCTCACCGAGAATATAATCCGTATAAACCAACGTTTTGTCGATGTGTTCGGTTACACTGTTGACGATGTTCCAACACTTAATGATTGGTGGCTTAATGCTTACCCAGATCCACATTATCTGATGTGGGTGCGACAAACGTGGCAACAAGCTCTTAGCTTTGCGTTAGAAAATGATACTGATATTGAACCACAAGTTTATTGTGTTACTTGTAAAGATGGCTCCCATATAATGATGGAAATTTCGGGAAGATATTTTAGGCACGAATTTTTAGCTATATTTAAGGATGTAACACAGCATTTAGCTGCTGAAGATACACTTCGAGACATGGCATTTTTAGACTCATTAACACAAATTGCCAATCGACGTTGTTTTGATGAGAAGTTGGCCAATGAACTTGAATTAATGAATAAAAAAATAAAGCCGTTATCAATGATCTTAATCGATATTGATTATTTTAAGCAATACAACGATAACTACGGCCATATTAAAGGCGATGAATGCTTGTATCAAATTGCACAATGTATTGCAGTGGCCACGATGAATCACGAAAAGGACTTTGTTGCACGTTTTGGCGGTGAGGAATTTGTGGTGTTACTGCCAGAGGCTGATCCGAAAAAGGCTTTACATAGTGCATTACAAATCCAGCAAGCAGTTAATCAATTAGCTATTAAGCATGAATATACAGATATTGGCTATATAACACTAAGCATGGGCATTAAAACTTTGCATAATCCCCAAACTGGCGATTATATCTATTTTGCTGATGCGGCAGATAAAGCTTTGTACCAAGCAAAAAGACAAGGGCGTAATTGTATCGTTGTTAGTGAAGATTGATACAAAAAATCAGCTGAGCGCTACTAGGCATATTTGAAATAGCTGCGCTCAAGCACAGCTATAGTTCATCTGCGATTATTTTAAAATGGCCATTATCAATTCCTTTTAACGTATAGTCACCAATACGATAGCGGATTAAACGTAAAGTAGGGTGGCCAATATGTGCTGTCATTCTTCTTACTTGGCGATTACGTCCTTCGGTAAGGGTAATACTGAGCCAACTGGTTGGAATGTTTTTTCGCTCTCTAACGGGAGGATTACGTGGCCATAAAGTTGGCTCATCTATGCGTTTAACAACGGCTGGTAATGTTAATCCGTCTTTGAGCTCGACGCCTTGGCACAGTTGTTTAATTGCTGCATCAGTTGGTTCACCTTCAACTTGTGCCCAGTAAGTTTTACTGGTTTTTTTGTTTGGCGCTGTTAAAGTGTTTTGTAATTTCCCACAATTAGTGAGCAATAGCAGGCCCTCACTGTCTCTATCTAATCGTCCTGCAGCATATACATCTTTAATGGTAATAAAGTCAGCTAAGGTTTGTCTGTTTGCTTCATCAGTAAACTGGCACAGCACATCAAATGGTTTATTAAATAAGACAATTTTTCGCTCACTGGCGGTAATGGCTGGTTTTATCTCGCGCTTTATTGAGTTATTCACTTTTTTGGTTGTAATTGCACCGCGATTATAGCTACGGCCGCTATTTCGGCGTTTTGCTGTATTATTTGGTTTAGCTGTTGTCATTGCTAGATGCACCGTGCGGGTTTTGGTAAGCCAGCAATTTTAGTTGCTTGCTTAGCTGGGCCTTTAGGAAAAAGAGTATACAGATAAATACTATTGCCTTTATCTTCACCCAGTGCTTTTGCCATTGCTTTAACTAACATTCTTATTGCTGGGCTGGTGTTGTACTCCAAATAAAAATTACGCACAAAATGAATCACTTCCCAGTGTTGGGAGGTTAATTCAATGTTTTCTTGCTCGGCAATAACGCAGGCTAATTGTTCACTCCATAACGAGTGATCAAGTAAGTAACCTTGTTTATCCGTGTCGATAATTTGATTATTAAATTCAAGCATGTATTACCACGTAATAGAGTGAGATGTTGCTAATGTTAGTGCGACAAAGTCGTCATAACTAAGCGAGTGATCGGGCTGATTGATTGTGATATCTCGTACCTTGGCGTCATCAGCAAGTATTAATAAGTGCGTTGCAAGCTGTCTAAATTGGGCAATAGCAAAGCATGCGTCACTTAATAATAATACTTTGTCTGTTGACTGGATCAGGTTAACTAATTGATCCGTGTTGTAATAGCCAAGTGGCTTGGAAAATATGTGTAAAGTGCTCATAAGTTCACTATGTGTTGTTGCTGGGCAATAAGTTGAGTTTGCTGCTGATAATTAAGCGCTTTTACTTCTACTAACAAGTTATGTTTATCAAGGCCATACTCGAGCAGAGACTTTTCACATACATAAATGTTTTCAACATCGTAAATTTCTAGCGTTCTGATGGTCTTAAAGTAGTTCTTTAAACCTATATGCTCAGGTTGTTGATGTTTTTTTAGGGCAAGTACCGCAGGGCCGCTAAATAACCAACTAATATTTTGCTCAACAGCAGCGAATATTAATGTCATATCTAATGCATCACGAATATGTAAATCATCGAAAGGACTATGGTGGCTTAAGACTAATACATTGATCATTTAAATTGCACCCATTTATCCGCATCACTGGCAAGCATTGCAAACTCAGCTAACCCTGCGACTGCAAAAACACCGGTATTATTTATATCAAGGCCACGCTTTTCGGCAGCAGTAACACACAACATAAGATGAATCCCTTGCTCATGTAATTGTTGCCATAAAGCATTAATCGCTAATTCATCAGCTGCCAAATCTAGTTGCTCGCTGGCATGAAAAACGCCGTTTTGATACAAAAAAATGGCATCAATGTTATGCCCTTGTGTTAAACATGCTTGTGCAAATTTAACCAAACGTTGCGTGGTATCATGATCCGATGGTGCGCTGTGCAGAGAAAGTACAAATCGTGCCAAAACTATTCCAATAAAAAAGCCCCTAAAGAGGGGCTATTTTAACAGAACTATTTAATTAGTCATTATTTGCGCCAAGCAGTGCAAGCAATGAAGTAAACAAGTTATATACACTTAAATATAAAGAGACTGTAGCGCGAATATAGTTTGTTTCGCCACCGTTGATGATGCGGCTTGTATCAAACAAGATTAAGCCAGACATGATCAATACAACCGCTGCATTTAATACCATAAACATTAGCGAGCTGCCAATGAAGATATTAACAATGCTGGCCACAATCACAACAATAAGGCCTACCGTTAAAAAACCGCCCATAAAAGAGAAGTCTTTTTTAGTATTTAGTGCATACGCAGACAAACCAAAGAAAATCAGTGCAGTTGATCCTAACGCTTGCATGATAAGCATTGGGCCATTTGGCATCGCTGCATAATGGTTAAGTAACGGACCAAGTCCCGCACCCATTAAACCCGTAAAAGCGAATACCCATGCAACGCCTGACGCGCTTTCGGCTTTTTTATTTACAACAAATAAAAGGCCAAATGAAATAAGAGTAAAAACTAACCCCATAAAATAAGGTAGTTGTAATGCCATTGAGATACCAGCCGTCACAGCACTAAATGCTAATGTCATGGCCAGTAAGAAATAGGTGTTTTTAAGTACCTTGTTTGTTTCAATGGTCGACATAACCGGTCTAGCGGTATTGTACGAATGATTAAATGCCATTTTAGAGCTCCTTTAGAAACCTATTGTAAGTTCCGATAATTAAACTGAAGTTAGATTACCAAGACTTCTATATTTGGGCAAACCTTTGTAGTTCAATAGACCGATAATTAAAAAGAAAAGTTCAATTTAGTGTGATTTTTACTCAGGGGTGAGTTAAGAATAAACAAATCAATGATTTTTTAAGCACTTGAACACTTTTTTGAAAAAAAAGCTTCACAAAGAGCACTGCCTTCTCTATTATGCAGGCCGTGCGGAGAGATGGCAGAGTGGTCGAATGCACCGGTCTTGAAAACCGGCAGGGGTTTATAGCCCCTCTAGGGTTCAAATCCCTATCTCTCCACCACCTAATTAAAATAATTGCGAGTACACTCTTATTCGTGATTTATAAATGTTTCGGAGAGATGGCAGAGTGGTCGAATGCACCGGTCTTGAAAACCGGCAGGGGTTTATAGCCCCTCTAGGGTTCAAATCCCTATCTCTCCACCATATAAAACAAAAAGGCCGTTGATAATCAACGGCCTTTTTGTTTCTGAAGTTCTCCATAAAGATTGACTAAGTCAATGTATTTTCATAATGCGCCAAATAACATGCACTTCATATAAATCCGCATAAGCCTTTAAATAAATTAACGGATCAAATCATACGCTAAACTATTGGTCGATTTTATCTGATAAGTTAATTGTTATCGGTGGAGTTGTTAGCTACTTGCAAGGCTTTGGTAATATCATTCATCGGGGCGCTGTGACTCTTCTCTGACCTGCGATATCAGATCGCCATTCTTGTTCAAAGCAATAATGACTGTTTTATTATTATCTGGTGGTGCACCCAATGCTTTTTCTTTTAACTGTGAGTCAGAATCTAAGTTTGATCGTGGGAGTGTTGATGCACATCTTTTATTGGTCTGGCCAATGACGTCCTGTTCTGACATAAAAAATGGTAAACTAACAGCCAATACGTCGCGAATCTGATATTTATTATGATCTATTTTTGAGCGTAATATGGTAACTCATTCCAGAGCGAACTTTTTTGCTAGCTTGATAGGCCGTTGAAATTTATTCATTGTTAATATTATCAAGCCATTGATGAGCTTCATTCAAAATTAAATTGTTTCTAATCTTTCATATATATCGGGTACATCCCAGTCAAAAATAGCGCGATACTTCTTAATTAAATTATTCACGTCTTCGATGATATCGTTGCGATGGGCTGCTAACTCTAATTTTTTATTTTAGCCATTTCAGTTCACCTTAAAATTTATAGATAAATCTAGACTAGGCTTTTATTCATGCCAGTTCTGTGCGAAAGCGAACAGATTTAATGAGAAATTTGTTGCAAGCTTTTAGATGAAAACCCTATCAGCGAAACAATGATTTATTGTTTATCATTTTTAATCTGGAGCAAATACGCCATGTTACATACTCTGAATAATTTAAAAAATTTAGCTATTCATGCATCGGATGGAGATATTGGGCTTACCAAAGATTTTTACTTTGATGATAAACATTGGGTGATCCGATATCTGGTGGTCGAAACTGGATCTTGGCTATTAAGTAAAAAAATATTGCTTTCACCTATATCAATCAAAGAGTTGAATCAGAAACCACAGACGCTCACTGTTACAATTTCAAGAAAACAAGTTAAAAACTGCCCTGACATGGATAGCGAAAAACCAGTTTCTAGGCAGTATGAGCTAGAATACATGCGATATTATGGTTACTCACATTATTGCGATAACACTGATATATGGGGTGGTTATTCAAGTCCTAATATGAGTCACCTGGTTATTATAGTGTCGCACCAAAGCCTGATAACTTAGATGCACCAGATAATTTCGCAGATGTTGATGCTGCATTATCTCAAGATAATGATCATCATCTACGCAGTAGTAATGCAGTAACGGGTTATAAACTTGATGTCATAGACGGTGATCTAGGTCACTTACATGGTATGTTGATAGATACCGACACCTGGGAAATTCGTTATTTGATTATTAACACCAGTAATTGGTGGTTGGGTCATCTGGTTTTGATTGCCCCAAAATGGATTAAAGAGGTGAGTTGGCCCACTTCTAAAATCTATGTTGATATGACGCAGCAGCAAGTAAAAGATGCACCCACTTTTGATCCCTCAGTGCCTTTCAGTCTACAGCATGAGCAAAGTCTGCAAACTCATTATGGTCGTAATGGGGAATAACAATATTACCTTTGAGTTAGGTGTTTGCTTGTCTTTTTTACGTTATTTATTTAAAAATTGTTATGTTAGTAAGTCATTTATTTCAAATATTTTATTCGAGAGTTTGGGTTTAAATCCCTATCTTTCGATCTTATAAAAAAAAGGCCTACTGCTTACCTTTATTAATGCTCCATTGAATCTATACACATTCGTTGGTATGACGCGTGAGGTAGTAATATAGAAGACTTCAAACACTATTTATCAGCGGCATTAGTAAGTTGTATACCTATGTTAATAGGCTACGTTTTTTTAAGTAATGAGCTAAATCTTTCTATATCAGAGGTTGTAACAGATTCATATATGCAGGCTTTTTTGAAGAGCTAGTCTTTAGAGCTGCTTTGTTTGGTATGTTGTTTCGTTTTTATCTTTGGGGTCATCCCAGCAGCACTAATTAGTACTATAATATTCTGCTTGGGTCATATTTATCAATGACATGATGCCATTTCAGCGCAAATGGCTGTTACCATCTCAACAATAGCAGATACATGGTTTACTTGGTTATATTGCGAATGCGGCTTACGTTATATTTAATATGTCTGGTGGCGCAGCTGGCGATTTAAAAGGAAATCTATTCAAAGCAAAAGCCATTATTCTGAGTATCGTTTACGTTAACCTACATATCCGACGTGGGAAAAAGCGTGAAGTAACACTCTCGTCACTATTTCAAAATCAACCACATAGTTCGACTCTGTTTATTAGAACACCCACTCAAAATATTTAATGGAGATAATGATGCTTGGATTGTTTTGGTTATGATAGTTTTTAGTTCACCTTTTATATTACTGCTAATAATTAAACATTACTTTTTTAGAAAACATTAGTTAAAAGAGAGTTGTTTTTCTTAGAACAAGCAAAGAGAACCGATACTGTCTTTGCGATGCAAAAGAAATTAGAGATTCTAGTTGCAAGAGTCATTGAACTTGAAGAAATAGTGACCATAGTAGCATTGATTTATCGAGAAAAATCAATCAACTGTAAATTTATAGCCTCTGTATATACAGAGGCTAAATTATACTTTTCTGTAAAGTGAATAACGCTAAACTCTATAACGGTTTAAAACTAGATCTTGCTTAGGTTAAACGGGCATCAAAATTACCCTATCATGATTGCTGTATGATTTATCATCGTAAATTACGACCATAGTCTCTATTTCGATGTTGTAAAACATCATGCATCCTTAGTATTTATTCAGGTATGATTTTAAGGACGCATTATGAAACATCGGCTTGCAAAAAGTGTTGGGTTATCATTACTTTCACCTGTGATCATTGGCAGTGTGTTAGGAGTTTATTATGCATTAACGCTCAATACCGATCCGCTGACTACCTTTTTTCAGTTACTTATGAGTGCGATAGCTAACGCGCATATTGTCGGTTTAACCATGGCTGCTTTTGTAGTACCCGGATATTTATTGATGTACAAGTACGCGAAAGTTAATTATTCGGGAGTACTGACATTAGGTTTACTCGGTGGTGCAATTTTTAGTTACTTACTCAGTGCAACAGGTGGTATGGTCTTTTTAATTAATACCGCGATGTCAGCTTTAGCGGCGGGACTGTTTTTATATGGATTAAGGTTAGGTGCGATAAAACAACAACCTCCTCAATAGCAGAATTATTAACCAAGCTTGCTGAAAATTAGGGCAAATTGCTTTTTTTTGCCCTGAAAAGGTTTCAATTATTGGCGACAAAGAGTACCTTTAGCTACTGTATGTTTGATAAGAAGTAGTTTGGTATGCAAAAGCAAGAATTTTACCAGTCATTAGTTAAACAAACTGAATCGCTAATTACTGGTGAACCTAACATTATTGCCAATATGGCGAATATTAGCGCGCTGTTATTTACGTCACTCGATGATGTAAATTGGGCTGGTTTTTATTTGATGGATTCACCAACTGAATTAGTGCTTGGTCCGTTTCAAGGTAATCCTGCATGTATCCGAATTCCTGTCGGAAAGGGTGTCTGTGGAACTGCCGCTGCAACTGCACAAACTCAACTAGTTGAAGATGTACATGCATTCGCAGGTCATATTGCCTGTGATGCAGCGTCTAATTCTGAAATAGTAATACCTATTCATAAAAATGGTGAAGTATTTGCTGTATTAGATATCGACAGCCCAAGTATTGCTAGGTTTGATGTTGATGATAAGCAAGGTTTAGAAGCACTCGTCGCATGTTTTGAGGCAACTATTGCATGAAAGACTTAGTAAATGTACAGGATTATCTGTTTGCCATCACTGATGTAGGTGATTGGGAAGGGGATGAAGAGCATGTAGCGGAAACGCTCAACGATTTAATTCATATTGCATGGGATCGTCTTCCTGATGACACTGAATGTGAATTAATTGATGAAATAATTAACGGTATTTGGGAACACCTTCGAGGCGATATGGCTGTAATTGAAGCCGACTTTGAAGAGTTGGTCGACTGGGTAACACACTACGTCGATTCGTCCCTTGATGAAAAGATGTGATAAATAGGTTCTAAAATGGAAACCACAAACAAGCTAAAAGATATTAATGAAGTATTGGAATTTTTATACCAAGAATTCCCAGAATGTTTTAAACAAAAAGACGGTATCAAGCCGCTGAAAGTAGGTATCTTTAAAGATATCGCTGAGCGAATTGAAGGTTCTGAAAAAGTAAGTAAGACGCAAGTACGTCAAGCGCTGAGAAAGTATACGTCTAACTGGCGTTATTTAGAAGCTGTTACTAAGTCTGAGTTTCGTATTGATCTTGATGGAAATCAAGGTGCTAAAGTGGAGCAAGAACATATTGATCATGCTCAAAAAGCACTTGAAGAAAGTCGTGCGAAAATGGCTAAACGTAAAAAGTCACAACGTCCACGTAATGATTCAGACACAAAATCTTACAAAAAGAAACCAGGCCAATTCGCTAAACCAGGCGATAAAAACGCTAAAGTTAATACCACACCAGCAAAAGCTGCGCCGGTTAAACGTTCAGGTAAAATTGAACCTTTACCAGCAAGTGAGGTCAAGGTTAATAACAAAGTTAAAGTTAAACTTGGCCAAGCCCTTGTTAATGCAGTAATCACTGAAGTGAACAAAGAAGACGTTCATGTAGAGTTGGTAACTGGCATGCAAGTTAAAACTAAAGCAGACAGCCTGTACATTATTTAAGCTGTATATAAATTAAGGAGTTGTGTATGAGTCAGAAGTTTAAGCTCATTCCGTTAGTTGCCGCCCTGTATTCAGGTTTATTATTTGCATCAGATATTGCTGATGTTAATGATGTAGTTACAGCAAAAGACTTGCCAGTACTTACGCAAGAGAGTCAGCATAGTACGGCTAGCAAACGGGTGACAAACTTATTTACTCGTGCACATTATAAACCAATTCGTTTTGATGACGCACTTTCAAGTAAAGTGTTTGACCGTTATATCGAATCCCTTGATTTTAATAAAAGCGTCTTTTTGGCTGCGGATATTGCCTCATTTGAGCAATACCGCAACCAATTTGATAATGCATTAACGACCGGTAAACTTGATTTTACCTTTGATATTTTCAACCTAAGCATGCAGCGTCGTTTTGAGCGTTATGAGTATTCTTTAAAGTTACTTGAAACACCAATGACCTTTGATAATGCGGATGAATATTACTTTGATCGTGAAGATGCTGATTGGTCACAAACGCAAGCTGAGTTAGATGAGCTTTGGCGTGAACGTGTAAAATATGATGCACTACGATTAAAAATGACCGGCAAAGATTGGCCTGGTATAAAAGAATTATTAACTAAGCGTTATCACAATGCACAAAAACGTTTAGTGCAAACCAATAGTGAAGATGTATTTCAGATAGTAATGAACTCTTTTGCGCGAAGTATTGAAGCACATACCTCCTATTTATCGCCACGCAGAGCTGAACAGTTCAAAATGGACATGGATCTTGAACTAGAAGGTATTGGTGCAGTACTAAGCTACGACGAAGACTACACGGTTATTCGCAGCTTGGTTCCAGGTGGACCTGCTGATAAATCGGAGCAAATTAAAGCTGATGACCGTATTATCGGCGTTGCTCAAGACAAAGAAGAATTTGTTGATGTCATTGGCTGGCGTTTAGATGACGTAGTTGATTTAATCAAAGGACCAAAAGGCACTAAGGTGCGTTTACAATACTTAAAAGGTGCTGATGATCATGGCGCGCCTAAAGTAGTTGAAATTATTCGCGATAAAATTCGCCTCGAAGATAGAGCTGCAAAATCAGAAGTATTCAAAGCAAAATATTCTGATTTAACCAGCAAAATAGGTGTTATTGAGATCCCTGGTTTCTACAACAACTTGTCTAAAGACGTTAAAGTAGAATTGGCGAAATTAAAAGAAGCCAAAGTAGATGGCATTATAATTGACCTACGTCAAAATGGTGGTGGTTCATTATATGAAGCAACACAACTATCTGGTTTGTTTTTTGACCAAGGTCCAGTAGTACAAATTCATACTCTAAATAATCGCATTGAAGAGCAAAAAGACCGTGATGGTGTTACGTTTTACGATGGCCCCCTTACGGTGCTTGTTGATCGTTACAGCGCATCTGCCTCTGAGATTTTCGCCGCAGCGATGCAAGACTATGGTCGAGCAGTAATAATTGGTGAGCAAACGTTTGGTAAAGGCACTGTGCAGCAGCATAAGGGCTTAGGCCGTGCTTACGATTTATACGATAATCCACTTGGCAGTGTGCAATATACGATTGCAAAGTTTTATCGTATCAATGGTGGTAGCACACAGCATAAAGGTGTGATCCCAGATATTTCATTCCCATCAGCAATTGATCCAGCGGAATGGGGCGAAAGCCAAGAGGATAATGCATTACCGTGGGACAGTATCGTACGCGCCAAATATAACTCGGTTGATGACTTACACCCAGCCATTGCTTACTTAAGCAAAGCGCATGCTGAACGCATTAAATCAGAACCAGAGTTTAACTATGTTTTTCAAGATATTACGCGTTATAAAGAAGAGAAAGACCGGAAAACTATTTCTCTTGTAGAAGCGCAGCGTATTAAAGAAAAAGACGATGGTGAAGCGCGTGCATTAGCTCGTACTAATGAAAGGCTTACTCGTTTAGGTGAAAAACCGATTGAGAGCTTGGATGATGCGCCTGATGTCTTAGACGACTTAGATCCATTCCTAGAAGAAGCTGCATTAATTACCCAAGATTATATTAAGTTTGGTCGTGTAGCTAAGAAATAACTTGTTTTACATATTAATAAAAAAGGCGCTTTGGCGCCTTTTTTGCTGCCTAAAACTCTTGATATTGCTATAATTACTGATTAAACGCTGACAAAAGTAAGTAACTTAGTTAGGCTAAGCGTCGCGTCTGTGCTAAAAAATAATAATTAAACGCGCATAAAAATGCGCGTAGGAGTCTCAATTTTGAATTCACAAAAAGAAAAACCCATCCTACAGGCCAGCTTTTTCGATGCCTTGATCCCAATTTCTGTACTGATTTGTTTATTAGGTGCTGCGGTCTATTTATTTGGCGATAGTTCGTCATCAGGGCCGAATCAAATTGCGCTACTGTTTGCTACATTTACAGCTGCACTTATTGGCCTTAAAAATGGCTATACTTGGAAAAAACTTGAACAAGCGATGATAGAGGGGATCACTCTATCTTTGGGCGCTATATTAATTTTGTTAATGGTTGGCGCGCTGATCGGCACTTGGCTGCTGTCAGGCACTGTACCTACGCTTATTTATTATGGTTTACAGGTAATTAATCCTAGTTGGTTTTACGCAGCAAGCTGTTTAATTTGTGGCATTGTAGCAATGAGTATTGGTAGCTCTTGGACCACGGCGGCGACAATAGGTGTAGCGCTACTCGGTGTTGCTACAGGCCTTGGATTAGAGCAAACAGTGACGGCCGGTGCCGTAATATCTGGGGCTTACTTTGGCGATAAACTTAGTCCACTGTCTGAAACAACAAATTTAGCTCCTGCGGTTGTGGGAGCTGATTTATTCGAGCATATTCATCATATGCTATGGACGACTGTACCAAGTTTTGTGATTGCACTAATCATCTTTATTTTTATGGGCTTTAATGCTACAGCGTCAAGTGAGGCTGGGCGTATTGATGAAATAACCGCTATTCTACAACAAAACTTTAATATAGGTTTAGAGATGCTGGTGCCACTGATTGTTTTACTGGTGTTAGCAATTAAAAAAATGCCTGCATTTCCGGCAATTTCAATCGGTGCGGTACTTGGTGCAGTATGGGCAATGATTTTTCAATCAGACCTAATTGCAACACAAATTGATGGCTCTCAGGGGCAAATTGTCGGTTATTTTAAATTGGTTTGGAGTACATTTTTTGATGGCTTTAGTATCCTCACAGGCGATGAAAAAATGGATTCATTACTCAGTGGTGGTGGAATGTCTGGCATGTTAACCACAACGTGGCTGATTATGACGGCATTGATGTTTGGCGCCATTATGGAAAAAACAGGTTTATTAGATATTTTTGTAAAAAGTATTCTTAAAATTGCGAAAAGCACTGGCTCTTTAATTACTGCTACTATTGCGACCTGTATTGGTACCAATGTAATTGCTGCAGATCAGTATATCGCTATTGTGGTCCCTGGTCGGATGTTTAAAGAAGAATATGCAAAGCGTGGTTTGAAACCCGTTAATTTATCAAGAACATTAGAAGATGGCGGGACGATCACCAGTCCCCTGATCCCTTGGAATACCTGTGGTGCATATATGCAAAGTGTATTATTGATCAACCCATTTGATTATGCGCTATATGCATTTTTTAATCTTATAAATCCATTACTAGCTGTTATTTATGCTTACCTAGGCATTAAAATTTTACGTATTAAGCCAAAACAATAGCCATAAATTATACGCTCCTCTGCTAAGAGGAGCCACTTTGGAGTTTCACATGACTGCATTAAAAAAACCTCAAGCACAGTATCTTAAAGATTACCAAGCTCCACCATTTTTAATTGATCACATTGATTTGACCTTCGATTTATTGCCGTTAAACACCCGTGTTACGAGTATAATGACGATCACGAAAAAAATAGCAGGTGTGGCAGATTTAGTGCTTGATGGCATTGATTTGACGCTGATCTCAATTACTGTAGATAACAACGCATATACAGATTATGACCTACTTGATGAGCAGCTTGTGATCCATAATCTACCAGCGCAATGCCAGCTTACAATCGTTAATGAAATAGCGCCAAAAACTAACACATCTTTAGAAGGTTTATATCTATCTGGCGGTGCATATTGTACACAATGTGAAGCGCAAGGCTTTAGAAAAATAACCTATTATCTTGACCGCCCAGATGTACTTGCAAGCTTTGACGTGACTATTATTGCTGACGAGCAGTTTACTCATTTATTATCAAATGGTAATAAATTAGCGGAAGGTAAATTAGACAATGGCCGTCACTTTGCAAAATGGCAAGACCCATTCAAAAAGCCAAGTTACTTGTTCGCACTTGTTGCAGGGGACTTTGATGTACTTGAAGATACCTTTGTTACGCAAAGTGGTCGTACAATAGATTTAGCCTTGTTTGTTGATAAAGGGAATTTACCGAAAACTCCTCATGCGATGGCATCACTTAAAAAATCAATGCAGTGGGATGAGCAGCGTTTTAATCTTGAGTATGATTTAGATATTTACATGATCGTTGCTGTGGATTTTTTCAATATGGGCGCGATGGAAAATAAAGGTCTGAATATTTTCAACTCTAAATGTGTGTTGGCTAATCAAGAAACCGCCACTGATAAAGATTATCACACCATAGAGTCAATCGTTGGCCATGAGTATTTTCATAACTGGACAGGGAACCGAGTGACTTGTCGTGATTGGTTTCAACTGTCGTTAAAAGAAGGCTTAACAGTTTTTCGTGATCAAGAGTTTAGCAGTGATTTAGGCTCGCGGGCACTGAATCGTATTGATGCGGTTAAAGTAATGCGTACTCATCAATTCAGTGAAGATGCCGGTCCTATGGCACATCCGATCCGTCCCGAACAAGTGATTGAGATGAATAACTTCTATACAGTAACTGTGTACGACAAAGGCGCTGAAGTTATCCGTATGATGCACACGTTATTGGGAGAAGAAAAGTTCCAGCAGGGCATGGCACTTTATTTTCAGCGTCATGATGGGCAAGCCGTTACCTGTGATGATTTTGTTGCGGCTATGAGTGATGCCTCAGGTATCGATTTAACTCAGTTTAAACGTTGGTATAGCCAAGCTGGCACACCACGGCTAATTGTAAAACAAGAGTATGATAAGCTCAGTGGTACTTTTTCACTGCATATAGAGCAGCTGGCACCGCTTAATCAGCCAGAAAATGCGCCATTACATATCCCATTTGCTATCGAGCTACTTAATCAACAGGGCGAGTCTGTCTCTTTACAGTTTGAAGGACAGCCACTTGATCATGTCTTAGATGTCACAACAGCGCAGCAAACGTTTAGCTTTGATGGTTTAACCGCGAAGCCTGTAGCGGTGCTACTAGAGGATTTCTCTGCGCCGTGTATTGTTGAGCAACAAAATACAGCCACTGAATTATTACACATTATGCGCTTTGCGCGCAGTGACTTTTCGCGTTGGGATGCTCAACAACAATTGTTCATTGGGGCGGTTAAAGGGGCCATTATAAAACCTGAAAATAATCAATTGGATCCAGCAATTATTACTGCATTACGTAGTTTATTAGTTGATCAGGAGGGAGATTTAGCTTTAATTGCTGAATTATTAAAGCTGCCTAGTTTTGATACCCTCGCAGCTGAGTTTAATGTGATCCCTGTGGATCAATTGGTTGCGGTGACAAATCAGTTTGAGTTACAAATTGCTCAGCAACTGCGTAGTGAGTTCTTAGACTGTTATCAAAGTTTAATTGATGACGGCTCTGTAAGTGCAACAGCTGTCGCTATACGTGCATTAAAAGGTATGTGCTTGCATTATTTGGCAAAAATTAATGAGCTTGATATCAATCAACTTCTTGTTAGTACGGCTAATTCACACAATATGACCAATGTACTCGCCGCGCTCAGTGCAGTGGTAAAAGCTGATAATCCATTAGCAAAAGAGTTATTAAACCAATTTGACAGTCAGTGGCGCCATGATGTGTTAGTGATGGATAAGTGGTTTGCATTGCAAGCAATGCAAGGTGGCGATGACGCCATTAGTAATATCAAAAAGTTATATGATCACCCTTGTTTTGATTTTTCAAACCCAAACCGTGTCAGGGCACTAGTGGGCAGTTTTAGTCATTTTAATACCGCACAGTTTCACCGTGAAGATGGTACAGGTTATCAATTGCTAGGTGACTTACTAGTTAAGCTTAATGCAATCAACCCCCAAAATGCATCACGTATGTTAACGCCATTTATGTCATGGCGCAGATATGATGAGGTACGTTCAGTTGCAATCAAAGCTCAGCTGCAACGCCTAGCTTTGCTTGATAATTTAAGTGATGACTTGTTTGAAAAAGTTGATAAAGCACTACAATAAATTATGATCGAATATTATTTTTTACTGAACTTAACCTACAAGCAGTGCATGGATTACTACGAAGGTAAGTATACATCAGTTCAAGTAATTGAAGATGGTGGCAAAAAAGTACGTTTTGCCGCCAGCCATTTGCGTCCTTTTATTTCCTCTTTAGGGGTAAGAGGGCGCTTTCGACTTTTGCTTACTCCAGAGTATAAATTTTTACGTTTGGAGCGTGTTGCCTAAAACAATATTTTAAAATAATCACTTATAATATTGTTTTTTTGTTAATTCGATTTGTCCTATTGTTAATTTACGTGTATAAATTATCTGGTAGGACGTCTTACCATTAGGTTAACGTCAACTAAACAGAAAAATTATGACCGATTGAACGCGTTCTATTTGTAATTTCTTTATTTCGCTTCTATCGTTACGACTACACTAAAAACAATAACTTGATCACAAAATTACCCGCGACAGGGGGAACACACAATGATAAGAAGATCGCTTTTTGTTAAAAATAAACTAGTACTAGGCATCGCAGCCGCTACTTTAGGGTTATCAGCAGCACACACACAGGCTGCAACGTTTGAGGCTGGAGGGTTTGATATAACCTTCGACTCTGCTTTTTCTTATGGACAAAGTATCCGTGTTGAAGACCGAAACTTTAACTTAATAGGTAAAAGTAATAACCCGTCTTTTGATTGGACAGGTTATAACTCTGTATTAAATCCAATTTATTCAGCGCAAGATGTCTGGGCCCAACCTGGCTCTTACTCTAATAACGGCGACGCTGGTGATTTGAACTTTGATAGCGGTGAATCTTTTTCAAAGCTGTTGAAAGGGACGCATGATTTATCTATCAACAAAGATAACTATGGTCTATTTACTCGATTTATGTATTTTTATGATTTTGAATTGATGGATGGCGATCGTGCCTATGTTAATCCAACTTCAGGGCAAGGAGTTGATCCTTGTGATGATAAAGACACAAAGAAACAAAGCTGCGCAGATATTCGTCTATTAGATGCTTACGTATGGGCTAACTTTGATTTAAATGACGGCAATAACCCACTTTCTATTCGTCTAGGACAACAAGTTATAAACTGGGGAGAAAGTACATTAATTTCTCACGGTATTAACGTAAATCCGGTCGATATTGATCGGTTAAAAGCGCCGGGTGCAGAGCTTAAAGAAGCTTTTATTCCAGTTGGTATGTTATGGGCATCTTTAGGGATCACTGAAAATGTGACTTTGGAAGGCTTTTACCAATACCAATGGCATGAAACACGTTTACCTGCAGCTGGAACGTATTTTTCAACCAATGACTTTGCCGCTGAAAATGGTTATCAGCAAAATGTACAGCTTGGTTTTACCTCCAACCCAGATATCGATTTAGCGTTTTTAACTGATAGCTTAAATAATTTGATGACTACCTTTGGTCAAGCTGCTGCCGCTAAAGGGATCGACCCTGCAAGTCCCGCAGGGCAAGCATTATTGGCACAAACTTATCTGGCATACCCTACTAAAGTCGCTCTTAAAGGCAAAGGGGATGATGGTAAAACTGAACCTGATGATGGTGGTCAATATGGTTTACGTTTAGGTATGTTCTTACCAGATTTTTATGACACTGAAGTTGCACTTTACCATGTAAACTACCATAGCCGCCGTCCTCTTATTTCAGGTCGCGTATCTAACTTTACACAAGCGTCACTGGCCCAAGATTTAGCCATGTTAGCAACGACTAAAATTACCTCTGACAATGTCTCTGATTTAAAAGCATTTGCTAAAGCAACCAATGAGTATCCAGAAGATATTAAATTGTATGGGTTAAGCTTTAATACATCAATTGGTGAAACGGCGTTTGCTGGTGAGTTCACCTTCCGTGAAGACGAACCACTACAAATCGATGACGTAGAATTGCTTTATGCTGCTATGCCTGAGCAATTAGCGTTAGCGGGACTTCGTCCTGAGTTTGCCGGTATTTCACAAATGAGTCAGGGTAACGCAGTTAGTGTTGTAGGCCCTGGGGAATTAGCAAAAGGTTATATTGAGCGTAATACTAGCCAATTGCAGTTTACAGCAACACATTTATTTGGCCCATCACTGGGTGCAGATAGCTGGGCTGTAGTGGGTGAAATTGGCGGCGTGCGCATAAATAATATGCCTGAATACGATGAAATGCGTTTAAATGTTTCAGGCACTGGTCGAAGCGGTATTATGACCGGCCCTAATGCAGATGATTACTCAACACTTCATATGGCTTTGTCTAATGGCCCCGAACAAAAAGAGTTTGCGACAGCATCATCATGGGGATATCGCTTAATTGCTAAAGGCGATTATTACAACTTCTTTAAAGGAGTTAATTTTTCACCTCGCTTTGTTTTCTCACATGATGTAAATGGTAACACACCAGACCCGATGTTCTTGTTTATTGAAGATCGCAAGTCACTTGGAGTGACAGCCAACTTTAATTATCAAAATGCATGGTCATTTGACTTTAGCTACAACTCTTTCTGGGGTGGCGGAGATACCAATACTTTCTCAGACCGTGATTTTGTTTCTTTTAATATTAAATATTCAATTTAAGGGTATCATGATGATAAAAAAACCTACCCTCATTGCACTAACGCTATGTAGTTTATTTTCTACAACAGCGGTCGTTGCAAAAATGACGAGCGAAGAAGTTGCGCGCTTAGGTGCAGATCTAACCCCATTAGGTGCTGAAAAAGCGGGTAATGCTGATGGCTCAATTCCGGCATGGACAGGTGGTATTACTAAAGCACCTGCAGGTTATACGCCGGGAATGCATCATCCAGATCCGTATGCTGACGACAAAGTACTTTTCACCATTGATAAATCAAATGTTGATAAATACAAAGCAAATTTAAGTCCTGGTCAAGTAGCTCTTTTTGAAGCGTATCCAGATACGTTTAAAATGAACATCTATACTACTCATCGCAGTGCTTCAAACCCACAGTTTGTCTATGATGCAACAAAACAATACGCACCAACTGCAGAGTTGATTGAAGAAGGTAATGGGATAAAAAATACTGCTATTGGCATTCCTTTTCCTATTCCAAAAACTGGCTTAGAGGCAATTTGGAACCATTTATTACGCTACCGTGGTCTGTCAATTGAGCGTTTTGGTGGTCAAGCGGCTCCAACAGCCTCAGGTTCGTATAATATGGTTGGCTTTGATGAGCAACTGTTAGTTAAGTACTCAGATCCAAAAGCAACACCTGCAGAGTTACAAGAATCTAATATTTTGTTTAAATTTAAACAAAAAGTCACCGAACCTGCGCGTTTAGCTGGCACGGCGCTATTAGTTCATGAAACCATGGACCAAATTTTAACTCCACGACAAGCGTGGACTTACAATTCTGGCCAGCGTCGTGTTCGTCGCGCGCCTAATGTTGCTTATGATGCACCAGGAACAGCAGCTGATAGCTTGCGTACAACCGATGATTTCGATATGTTTAACGGTTCGCCAAACCGCTATACATGGACGCTCAAAGGTAAGCAAGAGCTTTATGTACCATACAATAGTTATAAGCTACACAGTGATAAGTTACAGTATGACGATATTCTGATGGCCGGTCACATCAACCCGGAACATGTGCGTTATGAAAAACACCGTGTTTGGGTTGTAGAAGCAGATCTGAAAGGCGACACTCGTCATATTTATAAGAAGCGCGTATTTTATATTGATGAAGATAGCTGGCAAGTTCAAGTGACGGATATCTATGATAACCGTGACCAAATGTACCGTGTAGCGATGGCTCATACAATTAACTATTACGATGCGCTCACTAACTGGAGTACGTTAGACGTTTACTACGATTTGAATTCACGCCGTTACCTAGCGATTGGTTTAGATAACCAAGAGAAAATGTATGATTTCTCACAATCGTTTAATGATAATGAATTTACCTCAAGTGCACTGCGCCGCGAAGGTCGTTAATACACTCTAAGCACCTGGAATTATCTAGGTGCTTTTTTATTATTTCAAATCGCGTTTGTCACTCTGACACGCACTGGGTCATGACACTAACCGAGTCCCCCGACTGCACGTTATATACCGACAAACACATTCTTTTCAAGGCGATTTTAATTTATGAAGTACATGCTTTATGCAGGTCTTGCCGCTGTGGCGAGCCTTTCAACTCTTTCTATTGCAGCTGAACCACTTGCTGCAATTGTCGCAACTAAAGCAGATAAAACCCTGTTGACTGATATTGAATACACAGGAAAGCAACTGGTCGCTGTCGGAAAACATGGCACTATAATTACAAGCAGTAATGCAAAAAATTGGCAACAAGCGAGCGTTCCAACGCAAGTGTTATTAACGGCGGTTGCCTTCAGTGGCAGTCAACTTGGTTGGGCTTGCGGGCATGATGCGACTATTATTCATACCAATGATGGTGGTGCAAACTGGCAGTTGCAACAGGTGAACACGCAATTAGATAAACCTTGCTTAGATATTTTATTTACCAGTGAACTTCACGGCTTTGCTGTGGGTGCCTATGGTATGTTTTATGAAACCAGTGATGGTGGCAAACATTGGCAAAAGCGTTTTCTGGATTCTTTATTATTTGCAGATGATAGAGATTACTTAAATGATTTAAAAGAATCAGATCCACAAGGCTATGAAGCCGAAACTGCATCAATATTGCCGCACTTTAATCGTATTGTCACAACAAAAGATAAACTTATGTTAGTGGGCGAAATGGGTTTGTTAGCGCACAGTACAGACAACGGAAAAACATGGCAACGCGATGAAGAAATCTACCGGGGTTCCTTTTTTGCTTATGCCAGCGATGAACAAGGGCAAGAAATAGTTGCGGGTTTAAGAGGCAATATTTTTAGCCGTCAGGTAGGTGAGCAATGGCAACCAATAAGTAATAATAAAACCGCCACAATCAATAGTATTATCGCTAGCGGTGATAATCAATGGTTGTTACTTGCCAACAGCGGTGTGATTTTCCACTATAAAAATAATCAACTTACTATTGAGCAGTTAGCGGATGGTAAAGCAATTCTTGATGCCGTTATTTTTGAAAATCAATTGGTTATGGCATCAGAAAATGGCATTAAAGTGAAGGGGATGGCTCCATAATGCACACAATCGTCAATTTTTTAGAGAAAGCAGTTTTTCGTCATCGATTAATGATGGTGATAAGTTTTATTTTAATAACATGTTTTTTAGGTTTTAAAGCCACACAAATCCAACTTGATGCTTCATTTAATAAAAATATTCCACTTAATCATGATTATATGAAAGTGTATTTAAAGCATGAAAAGCAATTTGGTGGCGCAAATAGTATTTTGATCTCAGTGTGTGATGATAGCGGTGATATTTTTAATCCTGAGTTTTTCACCCAATTAAAAGCCGTTCATGATCAGTTATATTTTATTCCTGGGGTGAATCGTCCGTTAGTGAATTCAATTTTTTCACCCAGTGCACGTTTTGTCGAAGTTGTTGAAGACGGCTTTGCGGGTGGGCCAATTATTCCCGCCAATTTTACTGCTGATCAACGAGGTTTAGCGGTTGTTAAAGAGAATATCGAAAAAGCGAAAGTCGTAGGCAGGATGATTGCCTCTGATTATTCGTGTGCGATGGTAACCGCGCAGTTGATGGAAACTGATCCGCAAACGCAAGAAAAATTAGATACGTTAGCGTTTGCACAAAAGCTAGAAAGCGAAATTCGAGAGCCATTGAGCACTGATAAAGTAAGTATCCACATTATTGGTTTTGCCAAAATGGCCGGTGATATTGCCGAAGGTGCGAAAGGGGTTGTGTTATTTTTTGCTATTGCTATCGCGTTTACTTTCATCATGGTGTGGTTATTTTGCGGCAGCATCAAGCTCACTATTTTACCTATAGCCTGTTCAATTATTGCCGTGGTTTGGCAGTTGGGGATATTGTCGAGCTTAGGCTTTGGCCTAGATCCAATGTCGATTCTAGTACCATTCTTAGTGTTCGCAATCGGCGTAAGTCATGGCGTACAGATGATCAATGCAATAGGTAAAAAAGTCGCCGAAGGAAGCAGTAATACGCGTCTTTGCTGTCAGGCTAGTTTTAGATCGCTGTTAATACCCGGTGGTATTGCATTGCTGTCAGACACGGTCGGCTTTTTGACGTTACTAACCATAGATATAGGTATAATTCGTGAACTGGCTATCACAGCAAGTTTAGGTGTGGCTGTTATTATTTTTACTAATTTGATTTTATTGCCAGTATGGGCATCGTATATGCGCTTTGAAAACACAGTTCATATTCAATCAGGCAACAGCGAAAAACCAAACTTACTTGATTCAATTCGTGATCTGTTAGTCAAAGCCACGGATCCAAAATGCGCGAAAATCATTATTGGCTGCACCTTAGTATTGTTTGCTGTAGGTTATTGGCAAGCAGGGAAAATGCATATCGGCGATTTACATGCAGGTGCACCGTCATTGCATCAAGATGCCCGTTATAACCAAGATACCTTTTTAATATCGGACAAATATACAATTTCATCCGATATTCTAAAAGTGATTGTCGAAGCTTACCCTGCAGCATGTACAGAGCACGACGTAATGGATCGCATTAGTCGTTTTCAATATAAAGTTGAAAACTTAGCAGGTGTTCAATCAGCAGTATCCCTAAGCTCAGTAGCGCAGTCGGTTAATGCCGGGTATAACGAAGGTAATTTAAAATGGCAAAGTTTGCCTCGTAATACAGCAAGTTTGGTGCAATCTACCTCACGAGTCGAAACCAGTACCGGTTTACTCAATGGTGATTGTTCAGTTATGCCAGTGATTATCTTTTTAGATGATCATAAAGCGCAGACCATTGAACATATCATTGCCAGTGTTAAGCAATTTGCCATTGAAGAACAAACCGATATGCTGCAGTTTAAGTTGGCCTCAGGGCCTGTCGGCGTCATGGCTGCGACGAATGAATCAGTTTCTGCTGCACAATTACCAATGATGTTATACGTTTATGGTGCAGTTATTATTTTATGCTTGATTAGCTTTAAGAGTGTAAAAGCGACCATAGCGGTAGTGTTACCCTTGTATATTGTATCGACTCTTGCGCAAGCTTTAATGGTACAACTTGAAATCGGTCTGACGGTTTCAACGTTGCCAGTGATTGCACTAGGTGTAGGTATTGGGGTGGATTATGGGATTTATATTTTGTCATCGATGATGGGGCAATTAAAGCAAGGTGTTGCCTTACCAGTGGCGTATCGTAATGCACTCGTTGAGCGTGGTAGTGCGGTGTTATTTACCGGTATCACGTTAGCTATTGGTGTGAGCACCTGGATTTTCTCTGATCTTAAGTTCCAAGTGGACATGGGAATATTGTTAACCTTCATGTTTTTAGTCAATATGCTTGGCGCAGTATTACTTTTACCAGCAATTGGTAGTTTGATCTGGACTGACCAGAAAAAATAATGTGAATAATTTTGCTCCTAAATGGCCTGTAAAGGCCATTTATATCTATAATTTGTGAATAGATGACCAAATAGCTGAAATGCTTAAAATGTTTTCATCGAAAGGGCTGTTTATTAATTTTAAAAGGGTTAGAATTTGCCTGACTCCACACAATAAATTGCTGTACAAATTTTCCATCTAAGTAGGTGGTATAGATTTAAGGAACATGTAATGACACGAAATGAAGGGCAAGCCTCGGTTATCTTAGATAATGTCTGTAAGCTGATCCAGAAAAAAGTTCACGCTGATAATGTGTTACTCGTTGAGAAATTCGCCAAATCCTTGTACAGCAATATGTCTAAAGAAGATTTGGCACATCGCAATGATAGTGACTTATATGGCGCTGCACTTAGCCTATGGAACTCGCTAGAAAAAAATACCTCTGATGATGCGGTGATCCGCGTTTTCAATCCTGAAGTAGCAAAAGATGGCTGGCAGTCATCACACACAATCGTCGAAATTATCGCTAAAGATATGCCATTTTTAGTTGATTCTGTTCGTATGGCGATGACCCGCGAAAATATCGCATCTCACTTGCTATTACACAGCCCACTTAAGATTCAACGCGATAAAAACGCTAAAATTTCGGCTTTATCAAATTTAAAAGCCGAACAAGAGTCTAGCTCTACAAAAACAGTGTTTTTTATCGAAATTGATCGCCAAACAGATTCTTCAGTGATTGACTCGTTCAAAAAAGAGCTTGAGTCAGTGTTGAACGATGTGTCTACTGCGGTAGAAGATTGGCAACCGATCCGCAAAAAGTTAATTGCGGTCAGTAAAGAATTACCAAAACGTAATCATAACAACAATGCAAGTGAAGTTGCAGAGACTGTTGAATTCTTAGATTGGTTAGTAAAAGATAATTTTACATTAATGGGCTATCGCCAATACGATTTGTCGCCAGTACAAGGCGATTACCAGCTCAAAGGTAAAATCGAGGGCAGCTTAGGTTTGATGAAGAATTCAACCGAAGAGCATTCTCGCCTGTTATCTGAATTACCAGAAGTTGCCCGTCAAGAAGCCCGTAGCAATAACCTGTTGATCCTTACAAAAACCAATTCGTTATCACGCGTACATCGCCCAGCATACATAGATTATGTAGGGATTAAACGTTTTGATGATGAGGGGAATGTGATTGGCGAAGACCGTTTCATCGGGTTGTTTTCATCAAGTTTTTATAACAACAGCGCCGCTGATGTGCCAGTTTTAAAAAGTAAAATAAATCGCATCATGGAAATGTGT
The DNA here is from genome assembly GCF_014163985.1 of Pseudoalteromonas sp. SR41-4. Taxonomy (NCBI): domain Bacteria; kingdom Pseudomonadati; phylum Pseudomonadota; class Gammaproteobacteria; order Alteromonadales; family Pseudoalteromonadaceae; genus Pseudoalteromonas; species Pseudoalteromonas sp. SR41-4. The sequence goes on from NZ_JACJEI010000003.1 coordinate 225,007, forward strand.
GATTTTGCCAAAGGCACTCATGCTTATAAAGCGGTATTAAATATTCTTGAAACCTATCCGCGTGATGAACTTGTTCAGGCCCGTGAAAGCGAGTTACTTGAAGTTGCAATGGGTGTTTTACAAGTACAAGAGCGCGATATGTGTCGCTTATTTGTGCGTAAAGATGCCTATGGTCGTTTTTTCTCTTGCATGGTCTATGTACCGCGTGAGCGTTATAACACAGCACTGCGCCGTGAAACACAAGATATTTTAGGCAATGCATTTAATTCAGACGATAAAGTCGAATTTACTACCTTCTTCTCTGAGTCTACACTGGCGCGTACTCATTATACCGTGCGTGTGACTGACAACAATATAGAATATAACGTGAAAGACATCGAAAATAATTTAGTAGAAGCCGCTCGTACTTGGGAAGATAAATTACAATCAGCACTGTTAGAGTCTGCTGGTGAAGCACGTGGTAACGAATTAAACCGCAAATATTGTAATGCGTTTGCTCGTTCTTACAAAGATGAAGTACTGCCAAGTGCCGCTGTTGTTGATATTGAAAAGCTTGAACTATTGAATGACGATAACAAGCTTGAAATGTTGTTTTACCGTCCGCAAGAAGAAGCGAACAGCAACATTGTACGTTTGAGCTTATTCCACAAAGATGAGCCAATCCATTTATCAGACGTTATGCCAATGCTTGAAAACTTTGGCTTGCGCGTCATTGGTGAAACGCCTTATTCGGTTAAAACCAGCGATGGCCGTATCAACTGGATCATGGATTTCTCAATGCTACTTGATAGCAAAGGCATTGCAGATTTCGATAAAGTATCAGCACGTTTTCGTGCCGCACTTACTAGTGTGTGGAGTAACCGTTTAGAAAATGACGGCTTTAACCGTTTAGTGTTAATGGGTGGCTTAACTGGTCGCGAAGCCTCAATTTTACGCGCTTATGCAAAATACATGCGCCAAGTTGGGGTTACTTTCTCGCAAACCTACATCGAGAGCACATTAGCTAATTACCCGCACATTGGTTCGCAAATTGTTAATTTATTTGCTAAAAAGTTCTCTGTTAAAAGCCCTGCTAGTGTTAAAACGCTTGATAAGCTAATTGCGCAAATTTATGTAGAACTTGAAAACGTTGCTAACTTAGATGATGACCGTATTATTCGTTTATACGTCGATATGATCATTGCTACGCTGCGTACTAACTACTTCCAAAAAGATGACATAGGTCAGTTTAAGTCTTATGTGTCGTTCAAAGTAAATCCAAGCTTAATTCCAGATATGCCATTGCCATTACCGGCATTTGAAATATTTGTTTATTCTCCACGTGTAGAAGGTGTGCATTTACGTGGTGGTAAAGTTGCGCGTGGTGGCTTGCGTTGGTCAGATCGTCGTGAAGATTTCCGTACGGAAGTACTAGGTCTAGTTAAAGCACAACAAGTAAAGAATACAGTTATTGTACCTGTAGGCTCAAAAGGCGGCTTTGTTTGTAAACAACTGCCAACGGATCGTGACGCATTCTTCAAAGAAGGCCAAGAGTGTTACAAAATCTTCATTCGTGGTTTATTAGATATCACAGATAACATTATCCAAGGTGAAATTGTGCCGCCGGTTGATGTAACTCGTCATGATGAAGATGATGCATATTTGGTTGTAGCAGCTGATAAAGGTACAGCTACTTTCTCTGATATTGCCAATGGCATTGCCAATGAATATAACTTCTGGCTAGGTGATGCATTCGCATCAGGTGGTTCAGTAGGTTATGACCATAAGAAAATGGGTATTACGGCCAAAGGCGCATGGGAATCGGTTAAACGCCATTTCCGCGAAATGGACATTGATACACAAACAACTGATTTTACGGTAGTTGCAATTGGTGATATGGCTGGGGATGTATTTGGTAATGGTATGTTGTTATCCAAGCATATCCGTTTACAAGTGGCATTTAACCACATGCATATCTTTGTTGATCCAAACCCAGATTCAGCAACGTCTTACCCAGAGCGCGAGCGCCTATTTAACTTACCTCGTTCATCGTGGGAAGACTACAACAAAGACTTGATTTCAGCGGGCGGCGGGGTGTTCTCACGTGCGGCTAAATCAATCACTTTAACGCCAGAAATGAAAAAAATGTTGGGCACTAAAAAAGCCAGCATGACACCAAACGAGTTGATCAAAGCATTCTTAATGATGGAATTCGATCTATTATGGAATGGCGGTATTGGTACTTACATCAAGAGCAGTAAAGAAAGCGATGCAGATGTAGGCGACCGTGCAAATGACGCCCTACGTATCAATGGTAGTGAGCTTGGTGCAAAAGTACTCGGTGAGGGTGGCAACTTAGGTGCAACCCAATTAGGACGTATTGAATTTGCTGCTAAAGGCGGTCGCGTTAATACTGACTTCATCGATAACGTAGGTGGTGTTGCGTGTTCTGATAACGAAGTAAATATCAAAATTTTACTTAATGGTTTAGTTACAGCCGGTGATTTAACGCGTAAACAACGTGATGAACTACTGTATTCAATGACCGATGAAGTTGCACAACTGGTACTGAAAGATTGTTATCGCCAAACGCATACACTGTCAATTACGCAATCAAAAGGCTCATCAACGCTTAAAGAAAAAGTACGCTTTATTCATGCCCTTGAAAAAGATGGCAAGTTAAATCGTGCAATTGAATTTATTCCAAGCGATGAAGAGTTGGCAGAACGCGCTGCAGCGGGTAAAGATTTAACTCGCCCAGAGTTATCTGTGCTTGTGTCGTACGCTAAAATGGTACTTAAAGAGTCACTCGTGACTGACGACATCACAGAAAATCCATATTATCGTCAGCTATTAGTGAAGTCTTTCCCTTTACCACTACGTGAAAAGTTCAATACTGCGATGGATAATCACCCACTGCGTAAAGAGATTATTGCTACTAAATTAGCTAATAATATCGTTAACGATATGGGTCTGAACTTCATGGTACGTATGCATGAAGAAACTGGCGCAAACGAAGCTGAAATAGCGTTATGTTACTCTGTTGCCAGTGAAGTATTCCAAATGCGTGATACTTGGTCTGCAATTGTTGATCTTGATAACAAGATCCCAGCCGCAGTGCAAACTGAAATGTTGTATCAGTTACGTCGTACAGTACGCCGAGCAACACGTTGGTTCTTACGTCATCGCAATAAAGCGCAAAATATTGAGCAAACAATTGCCTTCTTTGCACCGACCTTCGCTGATTTAAGTGCAAACTTAACTAACTACATGGTTGAAAAAGAAAGTGAACGTTTATCTGCTGCCGCAGACAAGCTTATTGAAAGTGCAGTGCCAGCTGAGCTTGCAACACGTATTGTATCGCTCTCTAGCTTGTTCTCAGTAATGGACTTAGCAGAAGTTGCTGCAAATTCAGGTCGTAGTATTGATATGGTATCTAATACCTACTTCAAACTAGGTGCACGGATGGGACTGCATTGGTTCCTTGACCAAATTACTCATCAGCCGGTGGCGAATCATTGGCAAGCATTGGCCCGCGCTTCATACCGTGAAGAGCTTGATTGGCAACAACGTACACTATCTGAAGTTGTTTTAAATAACTTTGCTGGTGATAACAAAGATGTTGACGGTCAAATTGATCAGTGGATGGACAGCCAAGATTTATTACTACAACGCTGGAAGCAAATGTTAGCTGAATTTAAGACTTCACAAAGTCATGATTTTGCTAAGTTCTCAGTTGCATTACGTGAACTTATGCTACTTAGTCATAACTGTGATACATCTGCAAAATAAGCAATTGATACTGACTGATTATTTTCCCACATGAAAATAATGAGTTAATCGTTAAAATTGTTATACAATACCCCAGCCTAGTCTGGGGTATTTTTTTATTAAGAGGATTATTTCATGTTTTACGATCTTGCTCGCCGTTTTATGTTCACCCGTGATGCGGAATGGGCCCATGAATTTGCACTTCATAACTTACGCCGTTTTAACAATACCCCATTCAGTGCTGCATGGTCGCAATCAGTGGCAGATCGTCCAGTCGAATTTTTAGGTTTACAGTTTAAAAACCCAGTAGGATTAGCAGCTGGCCTTGATAAAAATGCAGAATGTATTGATGCGTTTGCAAAGATGGGTTTTGGCTTTATTGAGGTAGGTACTGTGACACCTCGTCCACAAGTCGGTAATGACAAGCCGCGTATTTTCCGTCTGCCAGAGTCAAATGCAATTATCAATCGTATGGGCTTTAATAATAAAGGTGTTGATAACCTAATTAATAACGTTAAGGCTGCTAAATACGACGGCATTCTAGGTATCAATATTGGTAAGAATAAAGATACCCCAAATGAACAAGGTAAAGACGATTACATCCACTGTATGCGTAAAGTGTTTGAACATGCCTCATATATTACTGTCAATATCTCATCACCAAATACGCCTGGACTTCGTGATCTGCAATATGGTGCTGCACTGGATGATCTATTGCAAAGCCTTAAAAATGAGCAGCTTGATTTGATCGCCAAACATAATAAACAAGTGCCAATGCTAGTAAAAATTGCTCCAGACCTTGATGCTGTGCAAATAGCTCAAGTTAGTGAATCATTATTAAATAACAACATCGATGGTGTAATAGCGACGAATACTACCTTAGAGCGCGCTGCGGTGCATGGACAACAATATGCTGATGAAGCCGGAGGCCTGTCAGGTCAGCCAGTACGTGAGCGATCCACTCATGTAGTGCAAGAATTAAAACGTTTAACCGCAGGTAAGTTGCCGATCATTGGAGTGGGCGGAATTGATGATGCTGCCAGTGCGAAAGAAAAATTATCAGCAGGTGCAGATCTTGTACAGGTATACACTGGATTTATATATAAAGGACCGCAATTGGTAAAAACGATCCTGCAAGGCTTATAAGGATCCGTTATTTAAGCTTTTGATCGTTCAATAAATGTTCTAAAGAAATATATATTAATTGGTCAAAAGCCGCTATACTACAATATTCATAAGATTAATTAGTAGGGGCGTAGGGAACGCATGTTACAAGCATCAAAGCAGTGGAAATGGATTGCTTGTCCAGTAAGAAATCGTTTATTGATCGATTTAGATCAAGATATGCAGCTGTGCACGCCTTATAAACTACGTCAACTCACCGATGCTATTTTAACCCAACCTAACTTTAGTTTAGAAGATGCCGCCTTTTATCAGCAGGTTTACCAATATCTTGCTGGATTTAATCTATGGAATGGCGCACAGCTATGTCAAATTGCGCTCAATGCGACAGCAGCTAAATTTTATTTAAAGCCAATGCTGGCAAAAAGTTGGTTTTTCGAACCCTACAAAGGCAATGAGCCCAGTATAGAAGCAGTTATAAAATTGCAAACTAGCGAACAAAGTGGTGAGTTTTTGATTGTTGACCACTGTAAAGAAGCCTCTTTATGCATTTGTCTATCTGAGCATTTTAAGCTTGATGAAAACTTAAGCCTTAATCAATTTGAAGCTATTCGTATACTTAACAATCGTGTCCATCCAATTTATAACCACGCACAAAACAGTAAAACAGCCTAAGCATATTTTTTGTAGTTCCTTTGTTTATCGCGTGTTTGTCGCCCAACCTATGTTATAATCCCGCGCAATTAGCTATTAAGGGTTATTACTTTGCATTTTATCGCACTTACTTCTATCGGAATCGAAAATTTATTGGTTGATGAACTTACTGACATTGGCGCTACGGTGACCAAACAAACAGTCGGTTCTGTGCGTTTTGACGCCGACACTACATTAGCACAAAAGGTCTGTTTAATGAGCCGCTTCGCGACACGAGTGCTGATGTTGATCGAAGAGAAAGAGGGCGTAAATAATAAAGAAAGCCTTTACAATTTTGCTCGCTCACAGCCTTGGCAGGAATGGTTTGGTCCAACGCAAACTTTTGCAGTCGACTTTAATGGTACCAACGACTCACTTAAAAATACCCAGTTCTCAGGTTTAGTGATCAAAGATGCGATTGTTGATTATTTTAATGATTTATTTGAACAGCGGCCAAATGTTGATAAACAAGATGCCAATGTACGCGTTGTTGCGCGTTTATCGCGTCAAGGTGTGGCCATGTATATCGATTATTCAGGGCCGCGTTTATCTGAACGTGGTTATCGAGAAGGTCAAGGTAAGGCACCTATTAAAGAGCATTTAGCGGCAGCACTGATCAAACGCAGTGGTTGGCTTGACAATGTTCAACAGCCGCTATTTGATCCCTGCTGTGGTGCAGGTACTATTTTGATTGAAGCTGCTGGCATGGCGCGTAATGAAGCGCCGGGTTTATTCCGTGAGGGATTTGCATTTGAGCGCTTACCAAGTTTCCGTATTGCTAAATACAAAGAGTTAAAAGAGCAGCTTACAGCACAAATTACAGATCCTAAACTATGGCTTATTGGCCATGACAATGACGCTAATGTACTAAGCAAAGCAGTAGATAATGCTCGTAGAGCTGATCTAGGTGATGTGATCAAGTTTAAACAAAGCGATGCAACTAAGCTTACCTCAGTGGCAAAATTACCAGGTGTGGTTATTTCAAATTTACCGTATGGTGAACGTATTGGTTCGATGGCTGAGTTGGTAAGTTTACACAGTGCTTTAGGTACAGGCTTTAAAAAACATTTTAATAACTGGAAACTTGCCCTACTAGGCATGGATGAGAGTTTATTTAAATTATTAAAGCTGGTGAAACTAAAGCGTTATAAATTTAAAAATGGTCCACTTGATGTGGTACTTAATTTATATCAACTTGATGACAAACAAGTCAGCCAAACAACTGAAGATAAGCCTGCATTGAACTTTGAAGGTTCAATGTCGTTTGCTAATCGGGTTAAAAAGAATAAGCAAGGCTTGAAAAATTGGCTCAAACAAAATGATGTGCAGGCCTATCGTGTCTACGATGCTGACATTCCTGAATACAATGTAGCCGTTGATATTTATGGTGATTCAGCGGTAATATTTGAGTACGCTGCGCCGAAAGAAATTGACGATGTAACAGCGCACAAACGTTTACAAGACGTGATTTCGTTAACCTCACAGCAGCTCAATATCGCACCTGGAAATATTGCTGTAAAAGTACGTAAAAAGCAAAAAGGTGAAGAGCAATACACACCAATGGCTAAGCAAAATCGTACTCAAGTAGTTGAGGAGTTTGGCGCGAAGTTTAAAGTCAATTTATTTGATTACTTAGATACTGGCTTGTTTTTAGACCACCGTCTTGCTCGTCGTTATATCCAAGAAAATGCCAAAGATAAACGCTTCTTGAATTTATTTGCCTACACAGGGACAGCCTCTGTACATGCAGCTCTGGGTGGCGCTAAAGCGATAACCACGGTTGATCTATCGAAAACCTATTTAAAATGGGGCCAAGATAACTTTGACCTGAACAATATCAGTAATACCCGTTATCGTTTTGAACAGGCTGATTGTTTGAAGTGGCTTGAGCATGCCACAAGCCAATACGATTTGATCTTTTTAGATCCGCCAACGTTTTCAAATTCAAAACGCATGAAAGATGCTTTTGATGTACAAAATGATCATATTAAATTACTGACATGGGTTAAAAAAATTCTCAGTCCATCTGGCACGTTGATTTTCTCGAATAATATGCGTGGCTTCACCATGGATGAAGTGGGCTTGATTGGCTTAGGCTTAAAAGCTGTTAATATTTCAGAGCAGACGATTTCTCCTGACTTTAAACGCAATAAAAAAATACATAATAGCTGGTTGATAACCCATGGCTAAGTGGATTTTGTATCATACCGATGGCTGTCATTTATGTGAGCAAGCGCAGGGCTTGATCACGCCGTTGTTGGGTGATGATCTGTTACAGCTTGTTGATATTATGAGTGATGAAGAATTAATTACAGAATATCAGACCAGTATACCAGTTTTAAAAAGCGATCAAGGCCCGCAATTATTTTGGCCTTTCACTGCGCAAGATGTGCGTCAGTTTTTTACGCAAACAGAATAAGAGTAAACAGATAGTATGGATTTAATTAGAATTTCTAAAGCTCAACTCGCGTATGGTACGCATCCACTGTTAGACAACGCTGATGCCGTCATCGAAACTGGTGAGCGTGTGTGTGTGGTTGGTCGTAATGGTGCGGGTAAATCAACGTTACTAAAAGTCCTTGATGGCCAAGTTATTTTAGATGATGGTGAAATAAATCAGTTAGGTAGTATTAAAATATCTCGTCTAGAGCAAGATCCACCAAAAGGAGCTAGTGGCTCGGTGTTTGATTATGTTGCTCAAGGTATGCCTGAGATTGCAAATTTATTAATTGATTTTCATCACGTCAGCACTGAGTTACAAACTGACTGCACAGATAAACTACTTAATAAACTTGAACGTTTATCAAATCAACTCGAAGCTGCAGATGGTTGGCGTTTTGATAGTAGAATTCAACTTGTATTAACACAGTTAGAATTAGCACCAGAAGCCAAACTTGAATCACTTTCTGGTGGCTGGTTACGCAAAGTTGCCCTTGCACGGGCACTTGTCAGTGAGCCGGATTTATTATTACTTGATGAGCCTACTAACCATTTAGATATGGAAAGTGTAATGTGGCTTGAACAATTCTTAAAAGAGTTTAAAGGCGGTATTGTCTTTATTTCTCACGACCGTGCGTTTATTCGTGCAGTGGCGACGCGGATCTTAGATTTAGATCGCGGTAAGCTGATTTCATACCCTGGCGATTATGCTACTTATTTAGAGCAAAAAGCCCATGATTTAAAAGTAGAAGAAACGCAAAACGCATTATTTGACAAACGCTTAGCAGAAGAAGAAACGTGGATCCGCCAAGGTGTAAAAGCACGTCGAACGCGTAATGAAGGCCGTGTCCGCGAGCTTAAACAGCTACGTAATGAACGCAAACAGCGTGTTGATCAAGTGGGTAAAACTGACTTCAATATTGAAACGGCAGACCGTTCAGGAAAATTAGTATTTGAAGCTAAACATCTAAATCATGCATTTAATAAAGACAAAGTAATTGCCAATGACTTCTCTACTTTAGTTATGCGTGGCGATCGTATTGGCTTAGTTGGCCCTAATGGTATTGGTAAGACGACTTTATTAAAACTGCTATTTGGTGATATTGAAGCTGATGCAGGGATTGTTAAGCAAGGGGTGAACTTAGAGTTTGCTTACTTTGATCAATACCGCCAAAAGCTTGATGAAGAAGCCACCGTACAAGATAACGTTGCCGAAGGTAAGCAAGAAGTAATGATGGGCGGACGCTCACGTCATGTACTCGGTTATTTACAAGACTTTTTATTCCCGCCTGCGCGTGCTCGTACACCGGTTAAAGCACTCTCTGGCGGTGAAAAAAATCGCTTATTATTAGCTAAACTATTTTTAAAACCATCAAATATTCTTGTGCTTGATGAGCCGACCAATGATTTAGATATAGAAACCCTCGAGCTGTTAGAGGATATTATTAATCAGTATCAGGGAACCGTGTTAATTGTAAGCCATGACCGTGAGTTTATTGATAATACCTGTACCAGTGTTTGGGCATTTGAAGGTAATGGGGTAATTACAGATATTGTCGGTGGTTACAGTGATTATGAAGCCTATGCTAATTATTTATCACAGGAACAAAAAAAACAGCTAACTACACCTGCTAAAAAAGAAGCAGTCGTTGCACCAGCTCCTGTGGCTAAAGCAGATAACAAAAGTAATAAACTCTCTTACAAATTAAAACTTGAATTAGAACAATTACCCAGTAAGCTGGAACAACTTGAACAAGCATTAGAAGCGCAGCAAGTTGTGGTTAATGACGCTGATTTCTTTAAACAAGATGCCAGTGCGACAACCAAAGAATTGAACCATTTAGCACAACTTGAGTCTGACCTTGAAGCCGCTCTGGAGCGCTGGGAAGAACTTGAAGATTTAAAGAATCAGTAGTAAGGACTAAAATGAAATATAAATTACTCGCGGCTAGTATTCTAGCTACGATGAGTACATCAGCAATCAGTGCAACATATCAGTTGACAGAGCTGAGTTCTTTAGACGAAGCCAAGCATAATTACGTAAAAGATGTCAGCGAAAGCGGCTATATTATCGGGCAGTCTAACGGCTTATATAACTTACCCATAGATGTGAGTTACATCGATTTTACAGATAACTTAATTAAAAATGCATATAGCAACCAAGAAAACTACTTTGAGTTAATTGATAAAGAAATTACCTTTACCTTAGATGATATTGAAAACAATAATGCAGCGGCGACTAACCCAGACGCACATAGTTTTATGCTTTCATTTTTATCAGCACAAGCTAACAACCCAGAATATCAAAAATTGGCTAATATCATCGGTTACAATATTTTGGACGGTATAGCGCAAGAACAAGTTCTTTTTGATGTTGCATCAGTTGATTATGATGGCCTAACACGATCAGTTAGCAATAACTATAATGCAGTAGCAGAAGACGGTATTACGGTAGGTTGGGGCAGTGCGCCTTATGAAAAAACCAGTTTTCTTCCTGATGGTGAAACTGAAGAAGAAACACAATTTGTGCGTGATTTTATCTCCCGTGGCGTTGTTATATCACCATCCGGTTTAAATGTGCCATTAGTGCCAGAATATGCTGAACATGGCGGCTTAAGTTCAGCCAACGGTATAGTTAAAACCAACACAGGATATATTGTAGTCGGGCAAGTATCAACGGGGATCCCAGTTGATAGACAAGAAAATATTGATGATAACTGTGATGGTGAAGATGAACCTGTCAGTGTTTGTATTGAAAATTTGCATAGAAGTACATCATCACGACTGTTTGATAGCCGTGCTATTAAGTGGACACTTGATACAAACTTAAATATTACTAAAACTGAACCGCTTGGTTTAGGCCTTACGCCAGAAGAGGATGACGGGTTTGCATTTATAAGTAATGCACTCGCTGTTAATAGTAATGGCATTGTTGCTGGTTACTCTGACATTCGTGATAATGATAGATCGTCAACAATCAGAGCATTACCTGTTTATTACAAAGACGGTAACGTTGTTGAAATCCTCAATCAAGAAGATGATTGGACTGGTGGTAAGTCAGTAGCCATTAATGAAAATAACATTATTGTTGGCTATGGTATAAAAAGAATTGAAGGCGCTGATCGTCTTAAGTTTTTCTATCATGATATTGCCAGCAGCAGTACTGTATTCCCAAAAGATTTCTTTAATAGTTCTACTTCAGTTGCCAATGATATTAATGATAATGGTTATATTGTTGGTGAAGGTGAAACTGACGTATTTAATGTTGGTGCGCGTCGCCGAGAAGGTTTCCTGTACAAGATTGGTGAAGATGCGATTACAAACATAAATGATTTACTGCCTTGCTATGAAGCAGACGGTGAAACTCGTTATGGTTATGTCGTTGCAGAAGCGAAAGTGATTAACAATAAAAATGAAATTTTTGGTGTTGCTACTAAAACAGTAGAAAAAACTGATTCATTAGGTGGTATTGTTCGTGATATTAATGGTGAGATAGAATACGAAAGTATTGCTGTGCCAGTGAAGTTATCTCCTATTAATGGGACTATTGATAGCTGCTCTGATCCTGAAACTGACACATATGAGCGTCAATCGTCTAGTTTCCCTTGGTATACGTTATTATTACTTCCTCTAGTTGGTCTACGTCGTATATTTCGTTAGTTTTTGAAATTATTACTGGGTGATCCAGCATTAACGGTCACTTAGTATTGAAAAAAAACCCTGCTTTGCTAAGCAGGGTTTTTTTTGTCTATACTTTAAATTAGAAACAGTTATTTTTTATGACGATTTAACCATGCTTTACGCACTGAACGACGCCATAGTAAATCAACACCGAAGTAGCCTATTACTGATGCGATACAAGCACTGATCAAAGAGCCAACTAAAAAAGCAGGGCCAATAGTTGTTAAGCTTTCCATAAACCATTGCCAACTTGGTTGAAATGCAAAATGTTGTTCCGGCTGTCCTAACACTAATGTGCCAATTAAATACGAACAATAAAAGATAGGTGGCATGGTTAGCGGATTAGTGATCCAAACTACTGCGACAGAAATAGGAAGATTTACTCGTAACGGAATTGCCAATGCAGCAGCAAGCACCATCTGAAAAGGAACCGGAATGAAAGCAAAGAATAAACCGACGGAAAATGCCCCACGAGCTGAACGACGATTTAAATGCCATAGATTGGCATCGTGGAGTAAACGACCAAAAATTTTTAAATATTTATGATGTTTAACTTTATTGTGATCGGGTAAAAACCGTTGGATCGTTTTTTTAGCCATTTAAAGCAACCATTTACATCTGTTTGGTTAAGCGTTGGGTTTGTCGTTGGTTGTATTATAACCGTTTTTTATTATCAGACCCTTGTATTTACAGTTTTCGCGTTATCTCTGTTAATTGCGAGTCTCTATTTTAAGCCGTTTTACAGTGTATTGTTAGGTTTTATTTGTGGAATTTTGTGTGTATGGGTACATTTTACCAGCTTCTACGCAATTTCCAGCTTGGCTTTGGATGAAAATAAACCATATCTAAGTAATATTACGATTGTTGAGGTTATTTCTCAGCGTGATCACTATTATTTAAAAGTTCGGCTCAATAAGATAGATAATCAACCTCTATCAAATATTAAGCCTCCTTTTGCATTGCTGACTTTTAATAACGACCAGTTACTTAAGGTGGGTGATCATGTTAAAACGTGGCTTGAATTAGAAAAATATCGCAGCCAAAAAAATTATGATGTGTTTGATAAAGAGCGTTACGCATTTAGTGAGCGACTATTTTTTAAAGGCAAGCAAGTTGGTAGTATTATCGAAATCTCTAATAACTATGAAGCTGACCTAATTGAAAAATACCGTGATTTTATCAAACACACCTACCAACATAACTCGCTAAATTGGCTGTATTATCCGCTACTGACTGGCGACCGCAGTGCTATGAGTTTTTCACAAAAGCAAGAATTACAACAATTTGGTATTAGCCATTTATTAGCCATTTCTGGATTACATATTGGCTTGATGTTTAGTATCGGTTTTTTTATAACCCGCTACTTAATAAGTATTTTTATTTTTGTGGTTAAACCAACAGTACAGCAGATCAATTTGTCGCTTATTTATAGTTTAGGTGGATTTGTGCTTGCTTTTAGTTATGTGTACTTAAGTGGTTTTATCGTATCGGCAACTCGCGCTTTGATCATGTTAGGATGTTATTTAGTTATTTATTACTTTGCTAAACAGGCACTGCGCTGGCGATTTATCTTGTTTGCATTAGTATGTGTATTGCTCATCGACCCATTTAGTTTACTTAATCCAGGACTTTATTTTTCATTCACTGCGGTAGCAATTATCTTTTGGGTTTTTAGTGTCATAACCATAACCAGCTCCGGCTTTTTAGCCATCATAAAAACACTCATTACTCTACAGTTTGCTTTGTTTATTGGTTTATTACCGCTATCGCTTTATTATTTCAATGGGGTCAGCGTAATTGGCTTAGTTGTTAATTTAGTGGCTATCCCATTACTTGGTTTTATTATCATGCCTTGCTTAGTATTATTTTCCGCAATCAGTGTATTTATTGATATTAGCGGGTTGATTAGTGTGTTTGATTCATTATTACAGCATATTTATCAGCTCTTATTGTTGATCCCACAGAATTTTCGTTGGTTTGATACCACAAATTTTAGCCAGCAATTGCTTGTTAGTAGCTATATTGCAGCAATAATTGTGTGTTTTTTGCCCTGGCGTTTGTTGGCATGCATACCATTACTACTGGTTGTACTCGATCACTATTTACTGACTAAACCGCGCTGGCAGCTTAATGTATTCGATGTGGGTCATGGCACCATGGTGTTAGTCAGTAATCAAGACAAAGGTTTTATTTATGATCTTGGCCCAATTTATTTTAATACATTTACGCGGGTCAATAGCACCTTAATACCCTATTTAAAAAGAAACGGTATTGATGTTGAAGTTTCGCTTATTAGCCACATGGATAAAGACCATGCCGGAGGGCTTACCCATTGGTTAGAGCATGGTTACCAGCATACTTTTAAATTGCTACAACCAACTGGCCCAGAGCAAGTTTGCAGAGCGGGCGAATATAGTTTTTATGACTTAATCATTACCGTGAGCGAGCCGGCACAGCATTTAATAACTGACAATGATAACTCTTGTGTAGTGCATATCAGTGATGGCAGGTTCAGTGTTTTGCTTCCTGGTGATATTTCAACAAAAAGAGAAGCACAACTAATCCAGCAGCAAGGTGTGCTTAAAAGTACGGTATTATTGAGTCCTCACCATGGTAGTAATACCTCATCAAGTGATGTATTTATTCATGCGGTTGCTCCTGAGGTTGTTATTCATTCAACGGCATATAAAGGGCAGTGGCAATTTCCACGTACAGAAGTTTTATCACGTTATGCTAAGCAGCACGCTTTACAATATACAACAGCTGAAAAAGGGCAGGTTAAAATTGAGTTTTATCAACATCACTACACAGTAAACCTAGCTCGTGAAGATGAAAGTTATTGGTTTCTAAAAGATTGAGTTTAGTTTTGTGCAACTGGAGGCTACAATAGCCACAGATTATGAATAAGAGAGTACTATGGACCAAACTACATCACAAATTTATAAGCGTTTATTGACGTATGTGGGGGATTATAAAAGCGTTGCCATTTTTGCTGTGATTGGCATGATTGGCTACTCAGCTATGGATGCTTTATTTATCCAACTAATGAAGCCATTTATAGATCAGGGCTTAAATCAACGCAACGCTGAAGTATTAAAATACGCACCATTTGTTGTCATCGCGTTAGTGTTTGGCCGGGGTATTTTTAACTATATCTCGTCTTATTGTTTAAGTTATGTGGGTTCACAAGTTGTCCGCTCGTTACGTCAGCAATTATTTGAGCATATTTTACATTTACCCGTTGCCTTTCATGATCAAAATTCAACTGGGGATTTAATTTCAAAAATAACGTTCGATACCGAGCAAGTGCAGCAAGCGATCACCAAAGCAATGCTTATAGTAGTCAGAGAAGGCGCATTTGTGGTGTTTTTACTGGCTGTTATGTTTTATACAAGTTGGAAGCTGTCATTAATCTTTTTGATCATAATCCCCCTGGTGGCAGTTATTGTTTCCGTTGTATCAAAACGTTTTCGTCTTATCTCTAAAAATATTCAATCGGCAATGGGGCAAGTTACCCGTAGCTCAGAGCAAATGCTCAGTGGCCATAAAGTTATACATGGCTTTGGCGGTCAACAGCAAGAAATAACCCAATTTGCAAAAATTAATAATCATAATCGTCAGCAGCGTATCAAAATGGATGCCACTAAAGCACTTAGTGTGTCTGTGATTCAAATTTTGGCTGCAAGTGCAATGGCAGTTATTCTCTGGGTGGTTTCTATGCCATCAATGATTGATACAGTGAGCTCTGGGGATTTTGTGGTGCTTATTTCATCGATGATGATGTTATTACGCCCTTTAAAGCAATTAGCTAATGTAAATAGCGATTTACAGCGTGGCATATCTGCAGCGCAAAGCATTTTTTTAGTGCTTGACCAAGAGGCCGAAAAAGACGTTGGTACAATTAGTGTAGATAAAGTAAAAGGTATGATTGAAGTTAAAAATGTCACCTTTAATTACCCAACGAAAGCAGAAGCTGTATTAAAAAACTTATCGCTCACTATAAAAGCGGGCGAGAGTATTGCGTTAGTTGGGCGTTCAGGTTCTGGTAAATCAACTATTTCAAACTTATTACCACGTTATTATGACTTACAACCGCCAAGCGAGATTTTACTCGATGGCGTGCCACTGGCGGATTATAAGTTAACAGATTTACGTCGCCAATTTGCTCTAGTATCACAGCAAGTAGTGTTGTTTAATGACACCATTGCCAATAACATCAGTTATGGTATTGCACGTCCACTTAGTGATGACGAGGTCTTGAATGTGGCAAAACAAGCACATGTGTGGGAGTTTGTGAAAGATTTACCCGACGGTCTAAATACCATGGTCGGTGAAAATGGCGTTATGTTATCTGGCGGGCAACGCCAGCGTATAGCGATTGCAAGAGCAATCTTAAAAGATGCACCAATTTTGATTTTAGATGAAGCAACTTCTGCATTAGATACAGAGTCTGAAAAACTGATCCAGCAAGCTTTAGAAGCATTAATGAAAAATAAAACCTCTATTGTGATTGCTCACCGATTATCAACAATAGAACAAAGCGACCACATCTATGTTATTGATAATGGTCAAGTGATAGAAAGTGGTGATCACATCAGCTTACTGGCTAATGATGGCACGTATGCAGCGCTTTGCAAGATGCAATTTGGTGAGCACGGGTGAGTAAATTAGAACAAAGCTGGTATCGAGGTATAAGCTTTCTTACCGTATTACTTTTACCACTGAGTGGATTATTTTGGTTTATAAGTAATCTGCGTAAATTAGCGTATGCGCTAGGTTTATTGAAGGCATACCAAAGCCCTGTGCCAGTTATCGTGGTAGGTAATATTAGCGTCGGTGGTAACGGGAAAACTCCCTTTGTGATCTGGCTTGCTAATTACCTAAAGCAGCGTGGCTTAAGGGTTGGCATTATTAGTCGAGGCTATGGCGGCAACAGTGATAGCTATCCACTCACTGTGACTGAGCATACTGATACGACTCAGGCAGGTGATGAGCCGGTACTTATTCAACGCAGGCTTGACTGCCCTGTAGTTGTAGGCCCAGATCGACAAGCTAATATAGAGCAATTAATTGCGCAACATCAGCTTGATGTGATTATTTCCGATGATGGTATGCAACATTATAAAATGGCCAGAACAATAGAGTGCTGTATTGTTGATAGTCAACGACGTTTTGGCAATGGCTTGTTAATGCCTGCGGGGCCACTGAGAGAAACACAAAAACGTTTAAAATCAGTTGATTTGGTTATTGAAAATGGGGGGAATGCCATGTTTAATTATCAGCTAAGAAGTGCTGATTTAGTAAGTGTTGCCACTAATATAGCCACTAAAGTCCCGCTTTTGAGAGGTCACGCAGTGAGCGCCATTGGTAATCCACAACGTTTTGAAAATAGCTTACGTCAACAAGGCATTACATTGCTAAGTTGTCATCATTTTCGAGATCATTATGGTTATACAGCACAAGATTTCATAAAATTTAATGATGAAATAGTGTTTATGACGGAGAAAGATGCGGTAAAATGTCACTCATTTGCAAAACCAACGTGGTATTTTTTACATGTTGACGCAGAGCCATCCCCTGCGGTGGTATCTAAACTTAACTTATTACTGAGAGAAAAAGGGATCCTAGATGGCCTTTGATACAAAATTACTTGAAATAATTGCTTGCCCAGTGTGTAAAGGCAAATTACGTTTAGACAAAGAAAACAGTGAATTGATCAGCACAGCTGCAAAACTTGCTTACCCTATTCGAGATGATATTCCTGTATTACTAGAAAATGAAGCGCGTGAATTGAGCTTAGAAGAGATTGAAAAGTGGAATTCGTAGTCGTTATTCCAGCGCGCTTTGCATCGAGTCGTCTACCAGGTAAACCCCTTGCTGATATTTGTGGCAAACCTATGATTCAACATGTTTATGAAAAGGCGATGGCGTCAGGGGCTAGTAAGGTCGTAATAGCCACCGATCATCAACAGGTTTTTGATGTTGTCAAAGGCTTTACTAATAATGTCTTAATGACTCGAGATGATCATCAGTCAGGCACTGAACGGCTAGCTGAAGTTGTTGATTTATTATCACTTAATAACGATATTATTGTAGTGAATGTGCAAGGTGATGAGCCTTTATTAGCCGCTGAAAATGTCTCGCAAGTTGCAGCTTTACTTGCTAATTCAAGTGCGCCAATGGCGACCTTGAGTGCCGCCATTGAGAATGTCGATGAGATCTTTAATCCCAATGCAGTTAAAGTCGTCAGCGATGTAAATAAAAATGCACTGTACTTTTCTCGTGCCAGCATTCCCTATGATCGTAGTCATATGTACACTGGTGAGAATAACGGATTAGACACACAAGATTTTCAACGTCATGTGGGTATTTATGCATACCGCGCTGGTTTTATTAAACAATACATCTCACTGACGCCATCCCCATTAGAGCAACTTGAATCTCTTGAGCAATTACGTGTTTTATATCATGGCTATAAAATAAAAATAGAACAGGCAAAAATAACACCCCAAGCAGGGGTTGATACGCCTGATGATTTAGCGCGTGTAATTGCTATACTGCAAAGTCATTAAGTGGTGAACACGTTCACATTACTCAAGGTTATAGCAAAGCACCTTGATTTTTATATTATAGAAAAACCTGCCGGGCTTAATTTCCATAGTGAAGAAGGCCCAGGTTTTGTAGTACTCGCTGAGCAACAACTCGCAGAAAAGTTATATGCTGTGCACCGCCTTGATAAAGTGACATCGGGGCTAATAATTTTAGCACGCAGTAGTGAAGCGGCTGCAAAGCTGACAGTTTTATTTACTGCTCATCAAGTTAATAAGTTTTATTTGGCGATAAGTGATTGCAAACCGAAGAAAAAGCAAGGTTGGATCAAAGGGGATATGGCTAAATCACGCCGTAGTACCTATAAGCTACTAACAAGTAAAGAAAACCCAGCCATAACTCGCTTTTATTCTATTAATTTTAAAGCCAATAGAAGGGCATTTATCTTAAAGCCTTACTCGGGTAAAACGCACCAATTACGGGTCGCGCTAAAAAGCCTTTCTGCGCCGATTTTAGGTGATGTAATATACGGTGGTACTGCTGCTGAGCGCACCTATTTACATGCTTTTGCACTAAGTTTTGTGTGGCAAGGTAAACTACAGCAATTTAGTTTGTTACCGCATTACGATGATGAGTTTACAACATTAATTGAACATGAAAATTTTCAGCCTTGGCAGACACCATGGCAACTGGATTGGTAAATGAGTGAAAAAGTAACCGATATCCGTTTTGGTGGTATCAAAAGATTATATGGCAACACTGAATTTGAATGGCTACAACAAGCCCACTTTTGTGTTATTGGTATTGGTGGCGTGGGCTCGTGGGCGGCAGAGGCTCTAGCACGTACTGGAGTTGGTAAAATAACCTTAATTGATCTTGATGATATTTGTGCAACCAACGTGAATCGGCAAATACATGCATTAACAGGCACGGTGGGTGAAGCAAAGGTTGTCGCAATGAAGGCCCGCTGTGAATTGATCAATCCACTGTGTGAGGTCAGTGTTGTCGATGATTTTATTACTTTAGATAATATTCGTGAGCATATAAGTGGTTTTGACTATGTCATAGATTGCATTGATGCAGTAAAAGAAAAAGCGGCATTAATAGCGCATTGTAAACGTAACAAAATACCGGTGATCACCACCGGTGGTGCTGGCGGTCAAACTGATCCGAGTCAAATCACTTTTGGTGATGTAGCAAAGACCACCCATGATCCATTACTGGCAAAAGTCCGATATATTTTGCGCAAGCAGTACAACTTTAGTAGCAATCCAAAGCGAAAATTCAACATCGATTGTGTTTATTCAACTGAGCAATTGGTATATCCAAGTACTGATGGCAGCGTTTGTCATGCTAAACAGGGGGCTGATGGCTCCATGAATATGGATTGTAACAACGGTTTTGGTTCAGCGACTATGGTAACCGGAAGTTTTGGTTTTTTTGTCGCAGCAAAATCAATACGTAAATATTTAGATCGCTGCGCACGTACCGTGAAAAATTAGTTTTTCTGTTCTGCCATGGTTTGAATACGCTCAACCATGGCTTTAATACCGTTGCCTCTGGAAGGACTAAGGTGCTGGATAAGCCCTAAATGATTAAACTGTGCAAATGCGTCAGTGTTAATAGCTTGTTCAGGGGTTAAACCATTATAAAGCGACAGAATAATCGCTAATAACCCTTTTACTATACGGGTATCTGAGTCACCAATAATAACCAAGCAATTTTCTTCAAGATCAAAATCCAAATACAGCCAAACTTTACTCTCACAGCCAGGTACAAGGGCATCGCTGGTTTTTAAAACAGCCGGCATAGCTGGTAATTGTTTACCTAGTAGCATTATTTCACGGTATTTTTGTTGCCATGATGGCGAGCTCTCAAGCGATGAAGCAATTTCTTTAAACGTTTTAATCATGTCTTATCCATAATTAGTCTAATAACTCTAAGCAATTTTGCAAAGCAGCGATAAATAAATCAACATCGCTATGGTTATTATAAAATGCAAAGCTGGCTCGAACACTGCCATTAATACCTAAATGTTGCATTAATGGCTGCGCACAATGATGACCGCTGCGAACTGCTATACCATAACCATCTAAAAGTGTTGCTATATCGAAAGGGTGTTCGTCTTTATAATTGAAACAAAGGGTACCAATATTGTTCTCAATGTTGCTATAAACGGTAATTCCTGCGATGGCTTGCAGTTTTTCTGCCGCATAATTAAAAATTACTTGTTCATGAGTATATACATTAGTCTTATTTAAACTGGTTAGATAATCGATTGCAGCTGCAAAAGCGATCACTGCAGCAATGTTTGGTGTACCTGCTTCAAACTTTGCTGGTGCCTGACGAAATATTGTTTTTGCTAATGTAACAGTTTCAATCATTTCGCCACCAGTTTGATACACAGCTAAACTATTTAATCGATCATAACGACCATATAATCCTCCTAATCCGGTCGGCCCGAGCATTTTATGAGCCGAAAAAACATAAAAATCACAACCAAGTTGAGGTAAATTTGGCTGTAAATGCAGCGCAGCTTGCGCACCATCCACTAAGGTAATTGCGTCATGGCGTTTTGCGGCATGTAATATTGGGTCAAGATCTGTGATATTACCAAGTGCATTAGACGCGTGAGTGATAGCAAGTACAGATGGCTTATGCTGACTGATGAATTCAACACATGCTTGAACATCAAAGCTGCCATTTTTTTGTAACGGAAGTGCCAGCAGCTTTGCTCCCGTGCGCTTTGCTAACTGTTGCCATGGCACAATATTAGCGTGATGCTCTAAGGCTGAAATGATGATGGTTGAATCATTATCAAGCTGCTCAGTTAAACCATTCGCAACTAAGTTTATTGCCTCAGTAGCTCCTTTGGTCCAAACTAACTCATTTGCGTCGATATTAAAATAATTGGCAACGGTCTGTCTTGCTTGTTCATAGGCGTGGGTTGCTTGTTCGCTTAAGGTATGGCGGCCACGATGAACGTTAGCATTATTACGTGCGTAAAAATGCTCAGTCGCGCTGATAACTGACAGTGGTTTTTGGGTGGTTGCAGCCGAATCAAGATAGACCAGCGGTTGCCCGTTGATGAGTTGTTTTAGGGCAGGAAAGTCTGCGCGAATTTTTTCTATATTAAACATAACTTTTCAACATCAAGCACACCAAAGCCGAATTAAAAACTGAACCGGAATTGTAATGGCTTTGTGATATTTCTCAAGGACTAGATACAAAAAAGGCCGCAAATGCGGCCCTATTTAGCATCAACTATAAAATTAACGCTTGTCTGTTGCTACGTAATCACGGTGTGTGTGACCAGTATATAGCTGACGTGGACGGCTGATCTTATGACCAGGTTGAGATAACATCTCGTCCCAGTGTGTGATCCAACCAACAGTACGTGCCATTGCGAAAATCACAGTGAACATGCTTGTTGGGATACCAATTGCTTTTAAGATAATACCTGAGTAGAAGTCTACGTTAGGGTAAAGTTTCTTCTCAACAAAGTATGGGTCTTCTAATGCAATTTGCTCAAGTTTCATTGCAATATCTAGCAACGGATCTTGAATATTAAGCTCAGCAAGTACTTCGTGACAGGTTTGACGCATTACAGTTGCACGCGGATCGAAGTTTTTGTAAACACGGTGTCCAAAGCCCATAAGACGGAATGGGTCCGACTTATCTTTTGCTTTAGCAACGTATTCGTCGATGCGATCAACAGAGCCAATTTCTTCTAACATGTTTAAACATGCTTCGTTAGCACCGCCATGTGCAGGGCCCCAAAGTGATGCGATACCTGCGGCAATACATGCATATGGGTTAGCACCAGAAGAACCAGCTAAGCGTACTGTAGACGTTGATGCATTTTGCTCGTGATCAGCGTGAAGCATAAAGATTTTATCCATTGCTTTAGCAGTCACTGGATTAACTTTATATTCTTCAGCTGGTACAGAGAACATCATATGTAAGAAGTTTTCTGCATAGCTTAAATCATTGCGTGGGTAAACGAATGGTTGACCTACGTTGTATTTATAAGCCATCGCTGCGATAGTTGGAAGCTTAGCAATTAATTTTACAGCACTTGTTTTACGTTGTGTTGCATCAGTAATATCAAGATCTTCATGATAAAAAGATGATAATGCACCAACTACACCACATAGCATAGCCATTGGATGGGCATCAAAACGGAAGCCTTGGAAGAAGTTTGCAATTTTCTCATCAAGCATCGTGCTATGTGTGATTTGTGATGCAAAATCAGTATATTGCTCTTTAGTTGGTAATTCACCGTTTAACAGTAAATAACACAACTCAACATAATCTGAGTCTTCGGCTAGTTGTTCAATTGGGTAACCACGGTGAAGTAATATCCCTTTGCCACCGTCGATATATGTAATTGAAGATTCGCAAGAACCAGTCGACATGAAACCTGGATCATATGTGAAATGACCGTGAGCACCTAACGTACGTACATCGATTACATCCTGACCAGCAGTACCTTGGTAAATTGGAAGTTCGATTGGATCTAGACCATCAATATGGACTGTGGCTTTCTTATCCGCCATCTATTTATCTCCTATTAAGATAACAACTCTGATTGTTATGTTCTGAATCTGTTTAAGCACATCCTTTTCATTTTAACGTGAAAGAGGGGGTTAAAGTCAATTTTTATAAACATTATGCACAAATGTATAATAAATATTCTGACGGGATTAAATATTATACCATTGGCTAATTCGCAAATAGCTCTAACTAAACAAGAATTGTAAAAAGACCTTTGGCTATATATACTATCGAAGGTTTTATACCGTATTGTCTGTAGGTAAACGTTATTTTTACAGCTAATATTTGCAAAAATGTGAATTTTAGTCGTAACAAAAAGCTTTACTTAGATAGTTCCATCAGAAAAATCGTTTTCTGGTGGGTTAAGAAAAACAAGTAGATGAGCTCCTAGTGGGCAAGATGGGCAAGTAACTGTGAAAAAGCAAAGACCTGTAAATCTAGATCTAACAACTATATCAATGCCGGCAACGGCTAAAGCATCAATTTTTCACCGCGTCACCGGTGTTGCGTTATTTTTTGCTTTAACGTTTGTCATTTGGGCTTGGTCTGAGTCTCTTTCTTCTGCTGAAGGTTTTGAATTCGTCAAGGGTCTGTTTAGCGGATTCATTGCCAAATTTATAGCTTGGGGCACCATTTCCGTATTGGCATACCACCTTATCGGCGGTATTCGTCATATCATTATGGATATGGGACATTGGGAAGAACTTGAATCAGGTAACCTCAGCGCTAAAATTGCTATGGCACTTGGCGTTGTGGCTTCTGTTCTAGCAGGGGTGTGGATATGGTTTTAAATCAAGCAACTCTAAAGCGTGATGGTGTACAAGATTATGTCTCATTACGTACCACGGCACTAGTAATTACCGCGTATGCGATTTTTATTATCGGCTACTTCTTATGTACACCAGAAGTTACTTTTGAAGCATGGCAAGGCCTGTTTTCAAACCTCGCAATGAAAGGGTTTACGTTAATTACCCTCGTTTGCATTATGGTTCATACCCGTATTGGCCTTTGGCAAGTACTGACTGATTACGTGAAAAATGCAACATTACGCGCTGTTTTAGGGTTTGTATTAAACCTTATGGCCGTTGCATACGTAGCTATTGGTCTAATCGTTTTATGGGGTGTTTAAGTGAAATATTCTGTTCGTGAATTTGATGCCGTTGTGATTGGCGCAGGTGGTGCGGGTATGCGCGCAGCACTTGCAATCACTGAATCAGGTAAAACCTGTGCGCTTATCTCTAAAGTATTCCCAACCCGTTCTCACACTGTGTCTGCACAAGGTGGTATTACGGTTGCTTTGGGTAACTCACATGAAGATAACTGGGAATGGCACATGTACGATACTGTTAAAGGTTCCGATTTCATCGGTGACCAAGACGCTATCGAATATATGTGTAAAACAGGCCCAGAAGCAATTACTGAATTAGAAAACATGGGTCTACCATTTTCTCGTTTTGAAAATGGCCGTGTTTACCAACGTCCTTTCGGTGGTCAATCGAAGAATTTTGGTGGTGAGCAAGCTGCACGGACTGCGGCTGCAGCTGACCGTACTGGTCATGCGTTATTACACCTTCTTTACCAGCAAAACGTTAAAAACAAAACCAATGTATTTTCTGAATGGTATGCATTAGATTTAGTTAAAAACGATGATGGTAATGTTGTTGGTTGTACTGCAATCGATATCGAAACCGGCGAAGTTGTTTACTTTAAATCTAAAGCTGTGGTACTAGCAACAGGTGGCGCAGGTCGTATCTTCGCATCAACGACTAATGCACACATCAATACTGGTGACGGTGTTGGTATGGCAACTCGTGCCGGCATTTCTATGCAAGACATGGAAATGTGGCAATTTCACCCAACCGGTATTGCTGGTGCGGGTACGCTAGTAACAGAAGGTTGTCGTGGTGAAGGTGGTTATCTTTTAAATAAAGATGGCGAGCGTTTCATGGAACGTTATGCACCGAATGCAAAAGATTTAGCGTCACGCGATGTTGTTGCTCGTTCAATGATGACAGAAATCCGTGAAGGTCGTGGTTGTGATGGTCCTTGGGGTCCACACATTAAGCTTAAGCTTGATCACTTAGGTGAAGAAACGCTTAATCTACGTCTTCCTGGTGTATGTGATCTTGCTAAAACATTTGCTCACGTTGACCCTGCTAAAGAGCCAATTCCAGTAATTCCTACTTGCCATTATATGATGGGTGGCGTACCAACCAATGTAAATGGGCAAGTACTACAAATCGATGCCCAAGGCAATGAGAAAGTAGTTGAAGGCTTATTTGCAGTTGGTGAGATTGCCTGTGTATCTGTACACGGTGCAAACCGCTTAGGTGGTAACTCATTGCTTGATTTAGTGGTATTTGGTCGTGCAGCTGGTAACTTCTTAGGTACATACCTAAATGATGTTGAAGTATCTAAAGATGCCTCTGAGTCAGATTTAGAAGCGTCACTTGCTCGCTTTAATCGTTGGGAAAACTCAACAATTGGTCAAGGCGAAGATCCAGTCCAAATCAAGAAAGATCTACAGCAATGTATGCAACTTAACTTCTCGGTATTCCGTGAAGGTGAGTCAATGGCAGCAGGTCTTAAAGAACTTAAAGAAATTCGTGAACGTCTGCAGCATGCGCGTCTTGATGATAAATCATTAGACTTCAACACTGCACGTATCGAATGTCTAGAGCTAGATAACATGATGGAAACAGCGTACTCAACTGCAGTCGCTGCAAACTTCCGTACAGAAAGCCGTGGTGCACACTCTCGCTTTGACTTCCCAGATCGTGATGACGAAAACTGGCTATGTCACTCTGTTTTCAATCCGGTAACGGATGAAATGAGCAAACGTGATGTTAACTATGCGCCTAAACTGCGCGAAGCATTTCCACCTAAAGCACGTACCTACTAGGAGCGAGACGATGGCACAAGTACAATTTTCTGTTTATCGTTATAATCCAGATGTTGATAACGCCCCACGTATGCAAGAATATACTTTGCAAACGGAAGAAGGCCACGACATGATGGTTTTGGATGCACTTTTATTATTAAAAGAGCAAGATCCAACGTTATCATTCCGTCGCTCATGCCGTGAAGGTGTATGTGGTTCTGACGGTGTTAACATGAATGGTAAAAATGGTTTAGCATGTATTACTCCTTTATCTACGCTACAAAAAAATGGCAAAGGTAAAATTGTAATACGTCCATTACCAGGTTTACCTGTGGTACGTGACCTTGTTATTGACATGAGTCAGTTCTACACTCAATACGAAAAAGTTAAACCATACTTAATTAATGACACGCCAGCGGCGGGTGAACGTCTTCAATCAATCGAAGAACGTGATAAGTTAGATGGCTTGTATGAGTGTATTCTATGTGCATGTTGTTCAACATCGTGTCCTTCGTTTTGGTGGAATCCAGACAAGTTCATAGGTCCAGCTGGTCTTCTTCATGCTTACCGTTTCTTGGCTGATAGCCGCGATACGGCAACTGAAGAGCGTTTAGCTGATTTAGACGATGCATTCAGCGTGTTCCGTTGTCACAGTATCATGAACTGTGTTAGCGTTTGTCCTAAGGGTCTTAATCCAACTAAGGCAATCGGACAAATCAAATCAATGTTAATAAGCCGTTCGGTTTAATAATCTTGATAAATGTAAGATGGCTAATGTGAATTGGCCATCTTGTTATTACAATTAATTTCTGCGCTAAAGAAAAGGGCTTATAAATGCACGAAGGTGTGATGAAGGCATGGCTAGAATCTTCACATTTAAACGGCGGCAACGTTGCTTATATAGAAGAGCTTTATGAAGCGTATTTAGACAATGCGACTTCTGTGCCAGAAGAATGGCGAGAAGTGTTCGAACAATTACCAAAAGTTGATGGTGTGGATGTTGAAGTTAAGCATTCAGAAGTTCGTGCACAGTTTGCGGCGCTTGCGAAAAACAAGCATAGAGAAGTAGTGGTAGCAGAAGGTGGAAGCAGTGACCCTAAACAAGTCAAAGTTCTCCAGCTTATAAATGCTTTCCGTTTCCGTGGTCATCAAAATGCCAACCTAGATCCATTGGGCATTTGGCAACGTGAACGTGTTCGAGACTTAGAGCTTGAATATCATGAATTATCTAAAGCTGATTTTGACCGTGAATTTAACGTGGGATCGTTTGCCGTAGGCCGCGATACCATGCCTTTAGGTGAGTTATATCAAGCTCTAATGACCACATACTGTGGTTCTGTTGGCGCTGAGTATATGCACATCACATCAACTGAAGAAAAGCGTTGGTTACAGCAACGTTTAGAGTCAGTGCAATCACGTCCAACATTCAGTAAAGATGAAAAGTTGCGTATCCTTAAAGGATTAACCGCAGCGGATGGTCTTGAAAAATATTTAGGGGCTAAGTTCCCCGGTGCTAAACGTTTCTCACTTGAAGGTGGTGATGCATTAGTACCAATGCTTAAAGAGCTTATTCACCGTGCTGGCGAAAGTGGCCAACAAGAAGCGGTTATTGGTATGGCTCACCGTGGTCGCTTAAATGTTCTTGTCAATGTGCTTGGTAAAAACCCATCAGAACTATTTGATGAGTTTGCTGGCAAGCATAAAGAAACATTAAGCTCAGGTGATGTTAAATACCACATGGGTTACTCTTCGGATTTTGCTACTAAAGGTGGCAAAGTTCATATGGCTCTTGCCTTTAACCCATCGCATCTTGAAATCGTAAACCCAGTAGTTATGGGCTCGGTTCGTGCACGTTTAGACCGTTTGGGTGACAGTTCAGGTATTAAAGCACTACCTATCACCATTCATGGTGACTCGGCAGTGGCAGGCCAAGGTGTTGTTCAAGAAACCTTTAACTTATCGCAAACAAATGCGTTTAGTTGTGGTGGTAGTATTCGCATTGTAGTGAACAACCAAGTTGGTTTTACTACAAGCAAACAATACGATGTACGTTCAACAGATTACTGTACAGACATCGCAAAAATGGTGCAATCGCCTATTTTCCACGTTAATTCAGATGACCCTGAAGCGGTTGCATTTGTTACGCAAATCGCACTTGATTTCAGAAATCAATTTAAACGTGATGTGGTTATTGATTTAGTTTGTTATCGTCGTCACGGCCATAATGAAGCGGATGAGCCGAATGCGACTCAACCGATCATGTACCAAAAAATCAAAAAACACCCAGTGCCACGTTTGATCTACGCAGATCAGTTAATGGCTGAAGGCTCGTTTACTGAAGATGAAATTAAAGCACTGGCTGATGACTACCGTAATGGTTTAGACGAAGGCAATTGTGTTGTTGAAGAAATTCAACCAGAAACATCACACTCATCTGATTGGGCTAAGTATGTTGGCCATGAATGGAGTGTTGATTACGATGCCAGCGTTCCAGTTGAAAAATTAAAAGAACTAGGTAACAAAATAGCAAGTTACCCTGAGCAATATAAAGCTCAGTCTCGCGTTAAAAAGATTTACGATGATCGCAAATTAATGGCTAACGGTGAGAAACCACTTGATTGGGGTATGGCAGAAACACTTGCTTATGCAACGATCGCAACTGAAGGTACTGATATTCGTTTAACAGGCCAAGATTCAGGTCGTGGTACTTTCTTCCACCGCCATGCAGTTGTACATAGTCAAACTGATGGGGCCACTTACACGCCTTTACAGCACTTAAGTGAAGATCAAGGTACTTTCCAAGTATTTGACTCAGTGCTTTCAGAAGAAGCGGTTGTGGCGTTTGAATATGGTTATGCGACAGCAGAGCCAACATCACTAGTACTGTGGGAAGCACAGTTTGGTGATTTTGCTAACGGCGCACAAGTTGTATTTGACCAATTCTTAAGTTCAGGTGAGCAAAAATGGGGCCGCTTATGTGGACTGACCATTTTATTGCCACATGGTTATGAAGGGCAAGGTCCTGAACACAGTTCAGCACGTTTAGAGCGTTTCTTACAGCTATGTGCTGATCACAACATGCAAGTATGTGTGCCTTCAACACCGGCACAAGTATATGCAATGTTACGTCGTCAATCAGTAAGACCACTGCGTCGCCCACTGATTGTTATGACACCTAAATCATTGTTACGTCATCCACTTGCAACGTCGTCGCTTGAAGAGCTTGCAGAAGGTGTATTCCATAATATGATCGATGAAATCGATGATATTGATGCTAAGAAAGTAGAACGCGTAGTATTTTGTAGTGGTAAGGTTTACTACGAGCTATTACAAGAGCGTCGTAAGCTTGAGCAAGAGAATGTTGCTATTGTGCGTGTTGAACAGTTATACCCATTCCCACATGATGAAATGGAAGCCATTATGGCGCGTTATCAACATGTGAAAGACTTTGTTTGGTGTCAAGAAGAGCCGCAAAACCAAGGTGCTTGGTATTGTTCACAACACCACTTTGTAGATGCAATCCCACAAGGTGCGAAGCTTAAATATGCAGGTCGTAAAGCCTCTGCTTCTCCAGCGTGTGGTTATATGTCAGTGCATACTAAAGAACAACAAGCGCTTGTCGCAGACGCGCTTACTATTGAAAATAAAGGATAAGCAATGAGCACAGAAATTAAAGTTCCTGTTCTTCCTGAGTCGGTTGCTGATGCTTCCGTTGCTACATGGCATGTAAGTGTTGGCGACAAAGTAAGCCGTGATCAGAACTTAGTAGATATCGAAACAGACAAAGTTGTTTTAGAAGTTGTTGCACCACATGACGGTGTGATCACTGAAATTTCACAAGAAGAAGGTGCAACCGTACTTGGCGACCAAGTGATCGGTATCATTGGTGAGGCTGATGCAGCTACGCCAACTGAAGACGCAAAGAGCGAAGCTGCACCAGCTTCAGACAAACAAGAAAACGCGCCAGCGGCGCAATCAGCACCAGCATCAGAAGGTAAAGAAGTGGACATTAAAGTACCTGTACTTCCAGAATCAGTCGCAGACGCGACAGTAGCTACTTGGCATGTGCAACCAGGTGACGCAGTAACACGCGATCAAAACCTAGTTGATATCGAAACTGATAAAGTTGTTCTTGAAGTTGTTGCTCAAGAAGATGGCGTAATGGGTGAAATTATTCACGCAGAAGGCGATACAGTACTGGGTGACCAAGTTATCGGTAAAGTTAAAGCCGGTGGCGCACCAGCTGCAGCCCCTGCAGCAAAAGAACAAGCTCCAGCTGCTGATTCTAGCGATAGTTCAGACGTGTTAACACCGTCAGTGCGTCGTTTAATCGCAGAAAAAGGCCTAGATGCTTCTAAAATTAAAGGCTCTGGTAAAAATGGTCGTGTGACAAAAGAAGATGTTGATCAATTCTTGAAGTCACCAGCTCCTGCGGCGAAAGCTGAAGCAGCGCCAGCGGCACCAATGGGTGACCGTACACAAAAACGCGTTCCTATGACACGTTTACGTAAAACCATTGCTAATCGTCTTCTTGAAGCGAAAAACTCTACTGCAATGTTAACGACATTTAACGAAGTTAACATGAAACCAATCATGGATCTTCGTAAGCAGTATCAAGAAGTGTTCGAGAAACGTCACGGTATCCGTTTAGGTTTCATGTCTTTTTACGTAAAAGCAGTTACTGAAGCACTAAAACGTTTCCCTGACGTAAATGCATCAATTGATGGCGATGATATCGTATACCACAACTATTTTGATATCAGCATTGCAGTTTCTACGCCACGTGGCCTAGTGACTCCAGTACTAAAAGATTGCGATAAGCTATCTGTTGCTGAAATCGAAAAAGGTATTCGTGAATTAGCACTTAAAGGTCGTGATGGTAAGTTAACACTTGACGACATGACTGGTGGTAACTTCACTATCACTAACGGTGGTGTGTTCGGTTCGTTACTATCAACACCTATTATCAACTTACCGCAGTCTTCAATTTTGGGTATGCATAAAATCCAAGATCGTCCAATGGCTGTGAATGGTAAAGTTGAAATTCTTCCTATGATGTATTTGGCATTATCTTATGATCATCGCCAAATAGATGGTAAAGAATCTGTTGGCTTCTTAGTAACAATTAAAGAGTTACTTGAAGATCCAACTCGTTTATTACTGGATGTTTAATTCAGTAGTATAAAATATAAGCTGTGAGTCATATTCACAGCTTTTTTTTTGCGCCTTTGGTCGTACTGGGGTTTTCATGTTAAGCCTTGGGATCTATACTAGGTGCGCAATTTGGGATAGCTGTCTATTTATAAAAATAGTCAGCTCTTTTAGTATAAAAAATTGGATAAAGCATCATGAATTTGCATGAGTATCAGGCAAAACAACTTTTTGCCGAATATGGTTTACCAGTTTCTCAAGGTTTCGCTTGCGATACACCTGAAGAAGCTGCAGCAGCTGCTGAGAAAATCGGCGGTGATATGTGGGTTGTTAAAACTCAGGTTCACGCAGGTGGACGTGGTAAAGCTGGCGGTGTAAAGCTAGTTAAAACTATCGACGAAGTTAAAGCGTTTGCAGCTAACTGGTTAGGTAAAAACCTAGTTACTTACCAAACAGACGAGAATGGTCAGCCAGTTGCTAAAATTTTAGTAGAAAGCTGTACTGATATCGCCAACGAATTGTACTTAGGTGCAGTTGTTGACCGTGCATCTCGCAAAGTTGTTTTCATGGCGTCTACTGAAGGCGGTGTTGAAATTGAAACTGTTGCTGAAGAAACACCAGAGCTTATCCACAAAGCAGAGATCGACCCATTAGTAGGTCCTCAAGCTTACCAAGCACGTGAACTAGGTTTTAAATTGGGTCTTAACCCAGTACAAATGAAACAGTTCGTACAGATCTTCATGGGTCTTGGTAAAATGTTTACTGATTTCGATTTCGCACTACTTGAAATCAACCCGCTTGTTATCACTGATGAAGGTAATCTTCACTGTCTTGACGGCAAAATCGGTATCGATGGTAATGCACTTTACCGTCAACCTAAAATGCGTGATTTCCACGATCCATCGCAAGAAGATGCACGTGAAGCACATGCAGCAAGTTTTGAACTTAACTACGTTGCATTAGACGGTAACGTTGGTTGTATGGTTAACGGTGCAGGCCTAGCAATGGGTACTATGGACATCGTAAACCTACACGGTGGTAAGCCTGCAAACTTCCTAGATGTTGGCGGCGGCGCGACTAAAGAACGTGTATCTGAAGCATTCAAAATCATTCTTTCAGATGACAACGTTAAAGCTGTTTTAGTTAACATCTTTGGTGGTATCGTTCGTTGTGACATGATCGCTGAAGGCATCATTGGCGCAGTTAAAGAAGTTGGCGTAAACGTACCTGTAGTTGTACGTTTAGAAGGTACTAACGCTGAGCTAGGTCGTGAAGTTCTTAAGAATTCTGGTCTAGATATCATTGCTGCTGAATCACTAACAGACGCGGCTGAAAAAGTTGTTGCTGCTGCGGAGGGCAAATAATGTCTGTATTAATCAATAAAGATACAAAAGTTATCTGTCAAGGTTTCACCGGTGGCCAAGGTACTTTCCACTCAGAGCAAGCGCTTGAGTACGGTACACAAATGGTTGGTGGTGTAAGCCCAGGTAAAGGCGGTCAAACGCACCTTGGTCTTCCAGTATTTAACACTGTACGTGATGCTGTAGAAGCAACAGGTGCAACTGCATCAGTTATCTATGTACCAGCACCTTTTTGTAAAGATGCTATCTTAGAAGCAATCGATGCGGGCATCGAGCTAATCGTTTGTATCACTGAAGGTATCCCTACACTTGATATGGTTGACGTTAAAGTTAAACTAGATCAAACAGGTACTCGTATGATCGGTCCTAACTGTCCAGGTGTTATCACTCCTGGTGAGACTAAGATTGGTATCATGCCTGGTCACATCCACAAACCTGGTAAAGTAGGTATTGTTTCTCGCTCTGGTACTTTAACGTACGAAGCTGTTAAACAAACTACAGATGCAGGTTTCGGTCAGTCTACCTGTGTTGGTATTGGTGGCGACCCAATTCCTGGTACTAACTTTATCGACGTTTTAGAAATGTTCGAAAAAGATCCACAAACTGAAGCGATTGTAATGATCGGTGAAATCGGTGGTACTGCAGAAGAAGAAGCTGCAGAGTACATCAAAGCTAACGTTACTAAGCCTGTTGTTTCTTACATTGCTGGTGTTACTGCACCAGAAGGTAAGCGTATGGGTCATGCTGGCGCAATCATCGCTGGCGGTAAAGGTACTGCTGATGAGAAATTTGCTGCATTAGAAGCTGCGGGCGTAAAAACTGTACGTTCACTTGCTGATATCGGTAAAGCACTTAAAGAAAAAACTGGCTGGTAATAACCTGCTATGTTTCGAAAAAAGGCTCACTTAGTGAGCCTTTTTTTTGCCATTATTTATAAAGTATTATGTCTAGATAATGATAAATTTCCGAATCTCTAGCTGTATATTTAATAATAAAAATCAATAGCTTGTTTCAATAAACTCTACTGGTAATAATCAAAACTGCCGTTATAATGTGCGATTGCTTTTTATCATTGGAAGATCTAGCAGTAATGCGAATAATTTATTTTACAGTCTACCTTGTATGCTTTTGTTGCTCTTTCAATTTATTTTCATCTACTTCATTTCGTACCGCATTTTTAGTAACCGAACAACGCGCATTAGCTGAACCAAATCAGTTGATCGAAGAATTAGTTATTACACAAGCAGCTCAGCGTATTTCTACCACTGAACACGCTTATAATAATACTTTGTTAGCGCGGCTGTATTTATTTAAAGGTGATATCGCACGTTCACAAAGTTACTTTGAACTTGCCCAACAACAACTGCCTAAAGACGATGATTGGATCCAAGGTTATTGGTTAATGTATCGGAGTGTTTTTTCTTTAGAAGAAGGGCTGTTACCTGAAAGTATTAAACAAATCCGCTTAGCACAAAATGCCTTTATTCAAGCAAACGATTTAGAGATGTTGGTACAAGCTGAGTCAATTGAAGGGGCTCTGTTGCTCTGGCAAGAGGAATACCCTAAAGCAATAGAAATTATCGAAAATGCCTACATTGAAGCCAAAACTGCGAATATGTCATCAACTACCATGCTTTATGTTTATGATAGTTTAGCTGCATATTATTCGACCATGTCACTATTTGAGAAAGGTGAGCAATATGCAGTTTTAGCACGCGATCTCGCCAGTAAAACGGCAATGTTGTCAATGGTTTGCCTGTTATCTATATCTTATGCATGACATATGAGCGCGCCGAAAAACTTGATTCAGCGGCGGCTTGTTATGAAGAAAT
Organism: Pseudoalteromonas sp. SR41-4; assembly: GCF_014163985.1. Lineage (NCBI taxonomy): Bacteria > Pseudomonadati > Pseudomonadota > Gammaproteobacteria > Alteromonadales > Pseudoalteromonadaceae > Pseudoalteromonas > Pseudoalteromonas sp. SR41-4. The sequence goes on from NZ_JACJEI010000003.1 coordinate 259,023, forward strand.
GATAATGTTATCAGCAATGGTAAAAGCACCGCGCTATCTTTTTTTAGCGCCAGCTGGTAAAGCAAATGTCGCTCTGAAGCAAAAAAAATATTCGCAAGCGTTGCAACTACTATACTTGGCTAAAAGTTATGTTAATAAAGTGATTGTAAATCCAGCGCATATAATTGCGTTAAATAATGGATTTGCTAAAACTTTCTTAGCATTACAGCAACCAGAGCAAGCACTTGAATATATTCAAGCATCAGAGTTATTGTTGACTGATTACGATAGGCCGCTTAATAACCGTTACAGCCGGAATACACTCAGCTTAAAGGCGCAAAGCCTAGAACAATTAGGTCGTTTTGCAGAGGCTACTAATGCACTGAAGTTATTGATTAAGCTTACAGAGCAAGCAAAAGAAACAACGCAGCAGAAACTCGAGCAAGAAGCACGCTCACGATTTGAATCTACTCAACAAGATATCAAATTGCAGTTGGCTGAAGAGAAATTCAAATACCAACAAATTACTTTAGATAAGTTAGCTAAAGAAGGACAGTTACAAGCAGCCTATTCTGTTATTGGTATATTAGCGATATTAAGCATTACAATTTTCGCATTAAATCAACGCAAAGCATATTTACGAAGCCAACGCAGAGCAAATACAGATCCACTCACTGGAGCTCATAACCGTCGCTATATTCTCGATTTTATTGCAGCGCAACTTATCGGGAAGCAACAAAACTTTTCAGTTTCAATTTTAGATATTGATCATTTTAAACAAGTAAATGATCAATATGGTCATGATATCGGTGATCAAGCCCTAATTGCTTTTAGCGCGTTACTTACAGAGCAGTTAGCTGATACTGAGTATCAATTTGCTCGCTTTGGTGGTGAAGAGTTTATTGTGGTAATGCCAAACTTAACACTTGCACAAGGGCATGATTTTATCGGTAACTTATGCATTTGTTTAAAAACGTTAAGCTTGACCGATAAAAAAATCACTTTAACAAGCAGTGCTGGTGTAGCACAAATGCAGCCAGGACTCGCCCTTAATACGTTATTAAAAGTTGCTGACACAAACCTTTACCATGCTAAAAATACTGGCAGGGATAAGGTCTGTAGTTAACCTGAACTTAGCTTAAGGGGTTGATTATCGACAAGCTCGCTATTATAGATAATGATTGATATGTTGAAAAAATCGCACAGTGATATCTTGGCGCTCTATATTAATAGATAATGGTTCGATGAGTGTACGGATCACACTTTCAACTTGATTCATAAACCGACCGTGGCCAATTCCTTGTTCGTCTTTTTCACTGGCAACAATAACAAAATGCAGTGAATCTACTAGTTTTTCATCATGCCAATAATGACTATATTGCGTTTTTTGATCGTCGGTTGAAAAACTTAGCTTTTGCAATTCATGATTGCCATCGTTGTTATCAGTCTTACTGTTTCTAATTATTGGCATCGTACCATTTGCTATCATCGCCGCTAAATGTAAATTTTTGGCGGCGCATTGCTTAATAAATGCGTCATAAAAGTGCTGGTAAAACTCTGTGAATGTTGGCTTATTAAGTAAATGATGAAACTGAGTTTTAATAGTACGTGTTATTGGGATCGCAAATGTCGTATAGGTCATCTCATTATGTTCTGCAGGGAGTGTACAATGGCGGCTTTGGTAGCGAGGGTAGAGTCCTCTGAGTTTATAACCGTAGCTTTCTTTACATCCTTTCGCTTTGGCGAACAAGTCATAGGTTAAATGTTGATGATCACGCACTTTTATTGCTGCTTCATCGATCAATAATGTGCTTTGTAGGTATTCGAGTACTTTTTTAACCCGAGTATGGAATATGGCAGCATTCGCACGCAAGTCTTCACCAGTAGCAAGGAAGAGTAAGCGAATTTTTTTACTGGGTTTGCTGCTGTCGTAAATGCATTTATGCGCTTCATGGTAACGCGGGTTATAAAAGAATAAAATTTGTTTTTCTGTTTGTAAACAATACGACTCTTCATGAAACCTAACAACGGGGAGCTTATCGTTTGCTATCAAATGTACATTGTGTAGCTCGTATTCATCACATGAAGAGAATAGCTGTCGTGCTAAACGTTCATAACATTGCTGTATATTACTAAAACGTGCGTATAAATCGGCACTGGGTACGAACTCCGCTAAGATATATTGGTTTGCGCGTGCAGTAGTTGGGATATAAACGCGATGCTGTGAAAGTGAAGCCATTATTTTCTCCTTAAAAGAATTACTTTAATTACGTCACTGTAGCTTGGTTGAATGACTGTTTTATTGCGCTAGAACAATTTATCGTCATTAAGAGATTAAATAACAACCCAGGCGTGGTTCTTTAGCTAGTATTTTCCGCTAAGCACACAATATGTAATAAACCCGCATCTATTACTGTATGTTAAAGTTTGTTTTTATAATATACCCAAACCACCTCAATATGCAGAATTCAGCGTTTCACAGGGGCTTAATATCAAGGCGTTACTTTGCAACAATGGCAGTCCCTTTTAAGAAGTAACAACGATGAGAGTAAGTGCCTGCGAAACGCCCAACGGGTTGGTTTAAAAGCGATTTATACTGCGTTATTGATTTTACCAATAGAACCACTATTATTTGCAATCAATGCCTTGCCTAAATCGCTTTTAATTCCAACTGAAACTCGCATCTTGGGGTGGTTTGGGTATAATGCAGTAGTTTTGTCACCATGCACTATTGTGAGGATTGTATTCCTATGGCGGAAATTGAGAATCGCCCAAGTAACTTTATAAGAACCCGTATTGATGAAGATTTAGCATCAGGTAAACATGCGTCTACACATACTCGTTTTCCACCAGAGCCAAATGGTTTTTTACATATTGGTCATGCTAAATCAATTTGTTTAAATTTTGGTATTGCGCAAGACTACAGTGGTCAATGTAATTTACGTTTTGATGATACTAACCCTGAAAAAGAAGATATTAACTACGTTAATTCAATCAAAGAAGATGTTCAGTGGTTAGGTTTTAACTGGGATGGTGAAATAAAGTATTCGTCAAATTATTTTGATACTTTGTATGACTATGCTGTAGAGCTTATTAATAAAGGCTTAGCCTATGTGTGCTTTTTAACAGCTGATCAAGCGCGTGAATATCGCGGCACGTTAAAAGAGCCTGGTAAAAATAGTCCAACCCGTGATACTAGTCCTTCAGAAAACTTAGCACTATTTGAAAAAATGCGTGCTGGTGAATTTAAAGAAGGCGAGTGTGTATTACGCGCAAAAATCGATATGGCCAGCTCATTTATGGTGCTGCGTGATCCTATTATTTATCGTGTGCGTTTTGCTCATCATCATCAAACCGGTGATAAATGGTGTATTTACCCAATGTATGACTTTACGCACTGTATCTCAGATGCGCTAGAGGGCATTACCCATTCATTGTGTACACTTGAATTTCAAGATAACCGCCGTTTATATGATTGGGTGTTAGATAACATCAGTCTTGAATGTCATCCACAACAAATTGAGTTTTCAAGGTTAAACCTTGAATACACTATAATGTCAAAGCGTAAGCTAAATGATTTAGTGGTCAATGAGTATGTTGAAGGGTGGGATGATCCGCGTATGCCTACCATTGCAGGTCTTCGCCGTCGTGGTTATACACCAGCATCAATTCGTGAATTTTGCTTACGTATTGGCGTAACCAAACAAGAAAACATGGTTGAAATGGGCATGCTTGAAGCCTGTATCCGTGAAGACTTAAACGAACATGCTCCACGTGCCATGGCCGTTCTCGATCCGGTTAAAATCATCATTGAAAACTATGCTGTTGATACCGTTGAAACCTTATCAATTGCAAATCATCCAAATGATGAAAGTATGGGTCGTCGTGATGTTCCGTTCACCCGTGAAATTTATATTGAACGTGAAGACTTCAAAGAAGAAGCAAATAACAAATTCAAGCGCTTAGTACTTGATAAAGAAGTTCGATTACGTGGTGCTTATGTTATTAAAGCAGAGCGTGTTGAAAAAGACGAAAATGGCGAAATAACCACGATTTTTTGTAGCTATGATCCACAAACGCTGGGCAAAAATCCAACTGATGGACGTAAAGTGAAGGGCGTTATCCACTGGGTGTCAGCCAGTGAGTCAATCACCGCAGAAGTTCGTTTATATGATCGGTTATTCAGCGTACCAAATCCTGCAGCAGCTGAAGACTTTGCAACAACTTTAAATCCTGATTCATTAGTGGTTTTAGCAAACGCAAAACTTGAGCCATCACTTGCTAATGCAGAGCCTGCACAAGGTTTTCAATTTGAACGTACAGGGTACTTCAGCCGTGATACTAAGTCAGAGAACATTGTATTTAACCAAACAGTTGGTTTACGTGATTCTTGGACTAAAACACAGCAGTAGTTTTTATCCCTTCGCTCAAAGGCGAGGGGATAAAAGTAACAGACATAAAAAAACCTGCAATTTGCAGGTTTTTTTTATTCAGCTAATAAATTATTGGCTATCAGCAAATGCTTTACATGCTGCAGTGTCAGTACACTCACCATACAAATAAAGAGAGTGGTTGGTTAATTTAATACCATTTTCTTCTGAAATTTCAAGTTGACGACGTTCAATCATTTCATCTTCAAATTCAACAACTTTACCACATTTTAAACATACTAGGTGATCATGGTGTGTGCTACCAGAGAGTTCAAATACAGACTTACCGCCTTCAAAATGGTGACGGCTAACAATACCCGCATCATCAAATTGGTTAAGTACGCGGTACACAGTAGCAAGGCCAATTTCTTCACCTAGGTCCAAAAGAATTTTGTAAACATCTTCAGCGCTGATGTGTTGGTTATCTGGAGATTGTAAAATCTCTAAAATTTTAATACGCGGCAAAGTTACTTTTAAGCCGGCTTTTTTTAATTCCAAGTTATGATCAGTCATTAAATCTGTCTCAATTATATTTGGTTATACTAGACACCTTACAAAGATGTACACGACACATTAGCAACGATAAGAATAACGTGCCTAGTCATTAAGTGCAAAGATCAATTGCTAGAAATACTTATAAAATGTGTAATAGGAAAACGAACGTCACTATTTTATACGATTACTAGCAATAAAGTGCATTTAATCAGCAAGTTCACTTAAACACATTTCTTCATAAATTTGTGCTGACCATGCTTTTACACGTTGTTCAGTAAGCTCTGGTTGACGGTCTTCATCAATGCCTAAACCAACAAAATGGTTGTCATCAGCCATGCCTTTCGAGGCTTCAAAATCATACCCTTGTGTTGGCCAATGACCCACAACAATAGCGCCACGCTCAGTAACGATGTCATTGATCATACCCATCGCATCAAGGAAGTATTCAGCGTAGTCTTCTTGATCGCCACAGCCAAAAATAGCCACAAGCTTGCCTTCAAAATCAACTTCTTCTAATTCAGGGAAAAAGTCATCCCAATCACATTGTGCTTCACCATAATACCAAGTAGGAATGCCAAATAAGATTAAATCAAATTCTGCGATCTGTTCTTTTGAACTTTTAGCAATATCATGCACAGCCACTAACTTTTTACCCAATTCTTTTTGGATCATTTTAGCTACGTGTTCTGTGTTACCTGTGTCACTTCCGAAAAAAATACCTACACTTGCCATGGATTTAAAACCTTTTATCTATCAATAGCCAATCTTTCTTGTAAAATAGTTTCAATCAGCGCACTGCGGCTAATATTTTGTGCATCGGCCATATCGCTTAACGCTTGATATAACTGCGATGAAACTTTAAATTCGACACGCTTTAAACCACGTGCTTTATCTCTTTTTATTTGATTACGTTTATTTACCTTTAACTGAACCTCCCTTGGTAGGGGATTCGTTTTTGGTCTGCCGGGGCGTTTTTCGTATTCAAATAAATCGAGCGTTGTTCTATCTGTTTCAGACTTAGCCATGGTTAACCCACACCCGCACCTTGCCAAAAAACTTGAATAAGTCCTTTAGCGATAAAACCAGAACACCCTAAAAATAGCACAAGCCATACTACATAACGGCCAAATTTAGGCACATTACCTTTTTTTAGTACGTCTTGGATAGCCATACCAATAAAAAAGAACACACCGGCTAAGCCAAAGTACAACCCAAGGGTATCAAATTCGTTAATTAACTGACTGACCATCAACGTATAACCTTTAAATTAAACGGCGCGTATTATAGCATATAAAATTGTAATAATTTAGTGCGCTAAGTCAAAAATACGTGATTAAATTTTGCTTTATTAAGCCATTAAAAAATCATTGATAGACTTATTAACCGCCATTGGTTTTTGGGCATGCAACCAATGACCTGCGCCATGAATAATTTTTGCTTTTGCGTTGCTAAATTGAGCCATAATAGCTTCACGATATTCAGGCAATATATAATCAGAATCGTTCCCTTTGATAAATAAAGTATCGCATAAACAAGAATCATTTGCTTTAATATTTGCTAAAATATTGCGATATTTTTCACTTAGGGTAGTCAAATTAAAGCGCCACTGCAGTTCACCAAGTTCGTTTTTCGCATAGCTTTTTAGCAAAAACTGGCGAACACCTAATTCAGGTATTAGCTGCGTCATTAATTTATCCGCTTCTTTGCGGTCATTAATAGCATGGCTTTTTACCAGCTTTAATGCCGCAATGATATCATCATGACGACTTTGATATGCAACAGGAGCGATATCTAATACTACGAGCTTATTTACTGAGCTTGGATTAATATGTGCTATTTGCATAGCAACTTTCCCGCCCATAGAATGACCGACTAAATGGGCTTTATCAATACTTAAATGGTCCATTAAGGCGAGTACGTCGTCAGCCATTGCCGGGTAATCCATAATATCACTGTGTGGTGAACGGCCATGGTTACGTAAATCAAGATTCGTTACTGTAAAATTTTCTGCCAATGCATTGGCTATAACATTTAAATTTTCCAGTGAACCAAACAATCCATGGATCAAAATTACATGCGGCCCTTGGCCAGTTTGTTTGTAATTTAACAGCATCACAGTTTCCAAAAACAATTTCATAAAAGTGTGCCTAGTTTGCCTAGTGAAATAACAAATTGCAAAACATAGAGAATTAAATCAGGTTTGGGTATAATCAGCATGGATGAAAAAAATGTGACCCGTAACGACAGGAATAACATGAAAAAAATTGACATAGACGACGAGTTATATCAATACATTGCAAGTAACACTCAAAGTATAGGCGAAAGCGCCTCAACTATTTTACGTCGTTTATTAAATATTCACGGCGAAAATGATTTAGCCGCGCAAGAAAAACCAGAACAGCCCGTCACGCATGAGGTTGCAAAGACGACTCAAACAACTGAAAACACCTCATCGACCGAGAATAAAAAGTCAGCCGCTGTCACACCATTGACACAAGCGCATGCCAGTGTTTTTAATATACTCAATAAAGAAGAGTTGGCGATGCAAAAAGGCGTAGTAGGGCGCTTTTTGTTTATTTTATCTGCTTTACATAGAACTCATAAAACTGATTTTTCAGCGGTATTGGATGTGCAAGGGCGTGATCGCGTTTACTTCGCAACCAGCAAAGAAGCGTTAGTAAACAGTGGCAGCAGTATGAATCCAAAAAACATTACCGACAGTGAATACTGGGTAATGACCAACTCAAATACTACCCGTAAGAAAATGATGCTACACGAAGTGGCACTTGGCTTAGGCTATAGTGCTGAACAAGCTGAAAAAATTCGAGACTACTTATAAAGGAAATGTAATGGCGATTCATTCCGGTGCAGGGAAACCTGCAACACAATCAGATTTAGTAAATGTACCAAAATTAGTGTCTGCTTATTATTTAAATGAACCCGATCTAGAGCAAAACCCTGAACATTGTGTTGCTTTTGGTACTTCAGGGCACCGAGGTTGTTCATATGATGTGAAATTCAATGAATCTCACATTCTCGCCATTACTCAAGCAATTTGTGATTACCGAAAACAAAATAATATTTTTGGACCGCTATTCTTAGGTAAGGATACGCACGCGTTAAGTGAGGCGGCTTACAATTCAGCGATTGAAGTGCTTGTTGCTAACGAAGTACAAGTGATCACGCAAGAAAACGACGATTTTACACCTACACCGGTGATTAGCCACGCGGTCGTGTGTCATAACAAATTACATCCTCATGAATTAGCTGACGGTATTGTTGTTACACCTTCACATAATCCTCCAGAAGACGGCGGTTTTAAATATAACCCACCTAATGGCGGGCCGGCAGATACTGACGTTACTAAGTGGATAGAAGACAGAGCAAATCAACTACTACTAGAAGATTTAGTTGAAGTTGAGCTATTCCCATTTGCAAAAGCTGCCCGTTCAGGTTTTATTAAATACCAAGATTTAATGACTCCTTATATTGAAGATTTGATTAATGTTGTTGATGTAAAAGCGATTGCAAAGGCAAATATTAAAGTGGGTATTGATCCGCTCGGTGGTTCAGGGATCAACTTTTGGCCTATTATCGCCGAAAAATTTGCTTTAGATTTAACAATCGTTAATGAAAGTGTCGATCCGCGCTTTGCATTTATGCCACTTGATAAAGATGGCAAAATTCGTATGGATTGCTCATCACCTTATGCGATGGCAAACCTAATCGCCCTTAAAGATGATTTTGATATAAGCATTGGCAATGATCCAGACTATGATCGCCATGGTATTGTAACTCCTGACGGCTTAATGAATCCTAATCACTTTTTAGCGGTTGCCATTGATTACTTATTAAATCATCGTGATTGGTCCAAAGACGTTGAAATTGGCAAGACACTTGTTTCAAGTGCGATGATTGACCGAGTAGTTGCCCGTAATAATCGTCAAGTACGAGAAGTACCTGTTGGTTTTAAATGGTTTGTCGAAGGGCTAAGTACTGGAACACTCGCGTTTGGCGGTGAAGAAAGTGCCGGGGCATCATTCCTTCGTTTTGACGGTACAGTATGGAATACCGACAAAGACGGTTTCATCATGGGATTATTAGCCGCGGAAATTTTAGCTGTAACAGGAAAAACCCCATCAGCACTTTATAAAGAGCTTGAGCTCGAATTTGGTGCGCCTATATACAAACGTATAGATGCACCTGCAAGTTCTGCCCAAAAAGAGCGACTTAAAGGGCTAAGTGCGAAAGATGTTACGGCAGATACCCTTGCGGGCGAGCCTATTTTACAAAAGCTAACTCATGCGCCTGGTAATAATGCCGCTATTGGTGGTTTAAAAGTAGTTACTGAAAACGGCTGGTTTGCAGCGCGTCCATCAGGGACTGAAGACATTTATAAAATTTACCTTGAATCATTCAAAGGTGAAGAACATTTAGCGCTATTAGAAAAAGAAGCCAAGAAGTTGGTTGATTCAGTGATTAGTTAATAACGCTTAGACTATTTTATAACGGCTGATTTATTCAGCCGTTTTTGTTTCTCATTTGCATAATAATATGAAGGCATTTGGATTATGACAGCCAACTCAGAGTATTTAAACGAATTACAACAGCAAGGCGATTTTTTAACTCTCAGCCGTAATAATGAATGGCACTTAGCAGCGAGTGCTTTTACTTTAAGTAATGGTACCACTGTAACTATTCATGACACCGGCGTTATAGAGTTTCAACCAAAATGCTCTACTACAATCGATGTGGTACTTTCAAGTGCGATCCATGGTAATGAAACAGCACCTATTGAAATTTGCGATGAATTAATTAAGCGTATTATCTTAGGCGATTTACAACTAGCACAGCGTGTACTGTTTATTTTTGGTAACCCGCAATCAATTAATATTGACAAGCGTTTTGTAGAAGAAAATCTAAACCGTTTATTTAATGGTCATCACACTGTCGAAGGTGTAAAGATGAATAATGAGCGCACACGAGCGGCCAAGCTTGAACAATATGTTAGTGACTTTTATCAACGCGGTGGGCAGCAGCGAGAGCGCTGTCATTACGATTTGCATACTGCTATTCGTGGTTCAAAAAATGATAAATTTGCTGTATATCCCTTTTTACATGGTAAACCGTGGAAAAAATCGCAACTACAGTTTTTATTAAGCTGTGGAGTAAATACGGTGCTAATGATGAAATCACCAGCCACCACTTTTAGTTACTATTCTTCTTTTGTTCATGGTGCAGATTCATTTACCGTTGAACTTGGTCAAGTAAAACCGTTTGGTGAAAATGATATGAGTCGTTTTGCGAAAACCAAAGCGACCCTAATCGCATTAATTAGCCAAAAAGAAGTGATATATAAAGAATTTGATGCAAGTGACTTTGAGTTATTTGCTGTGCACCGATCAATCAATCGCACTGAACACGATTTTTCGTTTCCTTTTTCGGATGATGCCGAGAATTTTACCGGGTTTAGCAAAGGTGATTTACTCGCAACGGATGGTCAGACCTGTTATTACGCAGATGTTGAAGGCGAAGCAATTATATTTCCTAATGCCGATGTTGCCCTTGGACAACGTGCATTATTAACGGTAATACCATTACAACTGACTGATAATATTATTTAATTTGTTGCTTTGCAGGTCAGCTCAAATCATTAACTATATGATTGTATATACTTTATGCTTTTGTATAGTTAACTTTCCAATGCCACTGTCGCCAATTAACTTTGTTTCGTCTATGATTAGTTGAATAACACTTTACGTTAACGTAAAGTGTTAGCAGCTTTAATTTAAATACAGTACAGTTTCTGCAAAGTTTATCCTGCAGAGCACAGCCAATAATAACAACTGACTTGTACTGTTTACGACAACAAAAGAAGGTAGGTTATGAGCAATCCAAATAACGTATCGCTGAATATTAGTCATGATCTCTCATTTATTGACGGTCATGCCTTAAATATTCCGACCTTGAGTATTTTAAACGAGGATGGCGATATCCACGACGGTGCAACAGCCCCCGATATTGATGAAAGTACTGCGCTGCGGTTATATGAAACAATGCGTTTTATTCGTGCACTTGATGAGCGTATGCAAGCTGCTCAACGCCAAGGCCGGGTAAGCTTTTACATGCAATGTTTAGGCGAAGAGGCGGCAGTGACAGCGTCTGCTGCGGCACTTGATCAAGACGATATGATCATGGCGCAATACCGTGAGCAGGCTGCACTTCATTATCGTGGCTTCACACTTGATCAGTTTATGAATCAAATGTTTTCAAATGAGTTGGATTTAGGTAAAGGTCGCCAAATGCCAATTCACTACGGTTCAAGTGCACTTAATTACATGACTATCTCATCGCCGCTAGGTACTCAAATACCGCAAGCAACAGGTTACGCGTACGGGCAGAAAATTAAACACATAGATGCAAAATCAGGTGAACTAAGCTCAACGATAGATAACATAACTATCTGTTACTTTGGCGAAGGGGCTGCTTCAGAAGGAGACTTCCATGCTGGTTTAAATATGGCCGCAGTGCATAAGTCACCGGTTATATTTTTTGCTCGCAATAACGGCTATGCGATTTCAACTCCTGCGGATGAGCAATTTAAGGGCGACGGCATCGCTTCTCGTGGCGTAGGTTACGGTATTAAAACGATTCGTGTTGATGGTGCTGATGCACTTGCTGTTTATGCCGCAACTAAAAAAGCCCGTGAACTTGCCACTAAAACAGGTGAGCCGATTTTAATTGAATCGATTGCATATCGCCTTGGCGCGCATTCTACATCAGATGATCCTAGTGGCTATCGTTCAAAAGACGAAGAAGCAAATTATCAATCTTGTCCAATCGAACGTTTTCGCAAATGGTTAATTAAGCAAAACTGGCTTAATGAAGAAGAAGACAATAAAGCCAAAGAGCAAATTCGTGAAGATATCCTAGCCGCATTAAAACGCGCTGAAGTGATTGCAAAACCGGCCTTAGAAGAGTTGGTGTCGGATGTATATGATACACCGATCCCTTCTTTGCAACGTCAATACGAGCAATTGAAAACGCATATCAAGCAACACCCCGATGCTTACCCAGTGACTGCAGGGAGAATTAAGTAATGGCTAAAATGAATATGTTACATGCGATTAATTCAGCCCTTGATATAACTATGGCTGAACATCCGCAAGCGTGTATTTTTGGTGAAGATGTTGGCTATTTTGGCGGCGTATTTCGCGCAACGTCTGGACTACAAGAGAAATATGGTCAGCACCGTGTATTTAATACACCATTAACCGAACAAGGGATCATGGGTTTTGCTAATGGCTTAGCAGCGTTTGGCGCACCAGCACTTGCTGAAATTCAATTTGCCGATTATATATTTCCAGCCTTTGACCAAATAGTAAATGAGTCTGCTAAATTTCGTTATCGTAGCGGTAACGAGTTTAATGTTGGCAACCTGACTATCCGTACTCCTTACGGTGGTGGTATTGCCGGTGGTTTATATCATTCGCAATCACCTGAAGCTTATTTTGCACATACCCCGGGACTTAAGATTGTTGTCCCTCGCAACCCTTACCAAGCAAAGGGCTTATTACGTGCTGCAATTAAAGATGATAATCCAGTTATTTTCTTTGAGCCTAAACGTTTATATCGTGCATCAACGGGTGAAGTTCCTGAACAAGATTACAGCATTGAGCTTGGTAAAGCTGAAATAGTTAGTGAAGGTACGGATGTAACACTACTTGCTTGGGGCGCACAGATGGAAATCATCGAAGATGCTGCAAAACGTGCAAGTGAGCAGGGTATTAGTTGTGAAGTGATTGATCTACGCAGTATTTTACCATGGGATATGGAAACGATTGTTAACTCAGTGACAAAAACAGGGCGACTTATTGTTAGCCATGAAGCACCAATCACTAATGGTTTTGGTGCAGAAATTGCGGCGACAATCCAACAAGAATGTTTTTTGCATTTAGAATCACCTATCTTACGTGTTTGCGGCTTAGATACTCCGTATCCATTAGCGCTTGAAAAAGAATATGTACCTGATGCGTTGAAAGTGCTCGCAGCAATCAAGCAATCGGTCGAATTTTAGGAGTCATCATGGCAAAAGATTTTATTTTACCGGATATCGGTGAAGGCATCGTTGAATGTGAAGTTGTTGAATGGTTAGTAGCCGAAGGCGACACCGTAGCTGAAGATCAACCGATTTGTGATGTAATGACAGACAAAGCACTGGTGCAAATTCCTGCGGTTCATGATGGTGTGATCAGTAAGCTCTATTATGCTAAAGGGGATATTGCTTTAGTGCATGCCCCGCTGTTTGCAATGGATGTAGCTGGTGAGACTACAGCCGATCATACTCAACCAGAAACAACCAGCGTAATAGAGCACACGCAAACAAATACTGACTCTGAAGTCGTTGAGGATTTTATCCTTCCCGATATTGGTGAAGGAATTGTTGAGTGTGAAATTGTTGAGTGGTTAGTCAGCGAAGGCGACTTGATAGAAGAAGATCAAGCCGTTTGTGATGTAATGACAGATAAAGCACTCGTACAAATTCCAGCTAAATATACCGGCACAGTGGTAAAACTTTATTATGCTAAAGGGGATGTTGCGCAAGTACACAGTCCACTTTTTCAAATGTCGATTGCAGGCACTCAAGCAAATGTTGTCGATATCAATGATGCATTAGTGAAAGCACAAACCAAAGCGGTAGAGCAAAAACCAGCAGTAGTTGAAAAGTCAGTAACAGCCCCTGTAATTAATAAAAAGGCGGTCGCATCACCGGCAGTAAGACGCAAAGCACGTGAACTTGATGTTGATCTAACCACAGTCCCAGGCAGTGGTAAGAATGGCCGTATTTACAAAGAGGACATTGAACAGTTTGTGAAAGGGGAAGTGCCAAATAGTATTGATACATCACCACTGCAAACGAAGCCTGACGTTACGAAAACCACAGCTAGCGACACTGGCGGCATGCGCATTGAGCCAATTAAAGGCATCAAAGCAGCAATGGCTAAACAAATGGTTGCTTCGGTAACGACTATCCCACATTTTACATTTTGTGATGAGATTGATTTAACAACTTTGATTGCTTTGCGCAGTGATTTAAAAGAGCAATATAAGCAACAAGGCGTTAAATTGACAATGATGCCATTTTTCATCAAGGCCTTATCGCTGGCTATGAAAGAATTTCCGGTATTAAACTCGAAAATAAATGATGAATGCACTGAGCTTAGCTACTTTGATGATCACAATATCGGTATGGCAGTTGACTCTAAAATTGGTTTGTTAGTGCCAAATATCAAACAATGTCAAACAAAGAGTATTGTTGATGTAGCCAATGAAGTAACGCGATTGACGGATGCTGCCCGTGAAGGACGTGTTAGCCCTGACGATCTCAAAGGCGGCACAATTAGCATTTCTAATATTGGCGCGATTGGCGGAACAGTTGCGACGCCAATTATCAACAAGCCAGAAGTGGCGATTGTGGCATTGGGTAAATTACAACATCTACCGCGTTTTGATGCCAAAGGGCAAGTGGTGTCTGCTGCAATTATGCAAGTTAGTTGGTCAGGCGATCACCGAGTGATTGATGGCGCTACGATAGCGCGATTCAATAACTTGTGGAAATCGTATTTAGAAAACCCAGCCAAAATGATGATGGCAATGAGTTAATACTTTTTAATTACTTTTAAAATATTACCTATTTTAAAACCAGCTTAATGCTGGTTTTTCTTTTACAAATAGTTGTTTTTAATTAATATACAAGGGTTACTGAAAAGTAATAAAGGCCCTATTAGGGAATATAAAAAATAACACTAAGGAAATACAATGGAACATTATATGAATGCGTTGCGCAGCTACGCGGATTTTTCAGGTCGTAGCCGTCGTAAAGCTTACTGGATGTTCGTATTATTTAATACGATTTTCTCAATTGTATGTAATGCTGTTGATAGCTTATTAGGTACAATGTTTATTGGCACTATCTATAGCCTCGCGCTATTGATCCCAGGTCTAAGTGCTGGTGCTCGTCGTCTTCATGATACGAATCGTTCAGGTTGGTGGCAGTTACTTTGGTTAGTACCAGTAATCGGCTGGATTGTTTTAATTGTTTTCTATGCACAAAATTCGCAAGAAGGGGAGAACGATCATGGCCCAAATCCAAAAGAAGTTGCTCTAGAATCCGCTACTGTTTAATTAAATAATGAATAATACCAATTGACTTAAATATTTAACCATTCTAGCGAGCTAAATAAAGCGCTAACTGCGTTATAATTTTTCAAGTAGAACAACTACATGTCAAAATTTATGCCTTGTTATCACTGTATTTATCTGTCGCTATAAATGGTCAGTAACTTAACACGATTGGTATAATGAAAAGCTCAGCAGTCGCTGAGCTTTTTTATATCAGTGACTTACACCTCAAATAAATATAAGCCATAACCAACGAGTAAAGCGGGAATTGCCGAATATATTGTTGCCACAAATGCGGCACGTGGTGCCATTGCGATTGCAGGGAAAAGGGCATCGCCGTCATTTGATATTGCATTCGCAGCTAAGGCACTAAAGGGAATGATGCCTTGAATATACAATGTAGTTACCACTATTTGTGGTCCACAGCCAGGTAAAAAACCAATCAAAACGGCAATTAAAGGCGCTAAGTATGCATAGTGAGTAAACCAGGCTTTTAAATCTACACCGGCAAATGTTACTAATAACTCAAATAGCATAAACGAGGCAACTACCCATGCCGTGACAAAATGGGTGTCTTGCAAAACTTTATATAGCTTTGAAGGGGGCGTTATAGTTTCTTCTTCTGAAGTTACTTGTTGATAGCTTTGACCTTTAGACGACAGCGCCCAAGTGGTAACAGCCAATAGCGCCATAATAGCGCCAAATAAGGTTATTGATTCAGCAAGTAGAGCGTCAAAGGCTGAAAAGTCAGTATTGAAAGCAATCATTATTGCCACAATAAGACTGGGCATCATAATAATTTGCCAAATTGATTTACTGACTATAATTGCCTTACTAGGCTGATTTAAGCACTCATCAGCATAATCATTTTTTGCTGGGCGAAGATAATCTTGCTTATGAAATGCATTGACTAAGGAGCCGCTGATAATACCAACGCTCAGGCCAATAATCATAATAAGTAAGCCTTCAAGCGGCTTCGTTGCTAATAGTAAAAATGCAGCATCCCCCATGGTCGCTGTTAATACAGCAACGATAGAGCCAAAGCTCGCTTGTCCTTTGGTAAATTGTGTCACTACTATGATGGCGCCTCCGCAGCCAGGTAAAGCACCGAGTAATGAAGCAAAACTAATTTCTAACAAGGGTGATTTTTGACTTAAATAGCCAAGCTCTAAGTGAGGCAACCGATCGATGGCGTAGTAATAGATAAATAAAGTGGCGGCAACAAATATACTAACTTGAAAAAACGCATCACTCATTGCCGTTAATGTCATTGCTCGCAAAGGAGCATAAGCTAAACAACACAACAACAATAGCGGTAATATCAGCCGTTTATTACTGGTAATAAAATGTGTGGACGTTGGAAAACTAATTTTGGGCAGTGAAAGTGAAAACATAAGTGCAACCTAAAAACTATCTAAGTTGCACTTTAGATTTAAATCAAATGAAAATCAATATCATTTGCGTTATTTTCTTTGGAATTCTGAGTTCGCATTCCATTTTGGCCATTGTGGTTGCTCAGAAATGTCAAAACCTACTTGATAAAACAGTTGTAAGTCTTGTACAGCTCCCGATAGATCCCATTCGTCACGGTATCTGTCACATGGTTGATGGTAACAACCACGTAGCACTAAGCTCATGCGTTTACGATAATTAGCCGTATCTTCGTCAAGTGCTTCACTGCCACCACCCGCATACATCGCTGGAATACCCATGTTGGCGAAAGCAAAATGATCAGAGCGATAGTACCCGCCTGAAGATGGTTTAGGATCGCCCGAGACAGTGCGCCCTTGTGCATTAGCTGCCTGTGCTAATAGCGAGTCCATTTCTGATTTACCAATACCAACCACGCTGATATCTTTTACTTTGCCTAACAAGTTCAAGCTATCCATATTAATATTAGCGACTGTCTTATTTGCTGCTATCACTGGGTGTGCAGCATAATACTTAGATCCTAATAAACCTTGCTCTTCAGCTGTCACTGCCAAAAAAGTCATTGAGCGGCTAGGGTGCTTTGGTAAGTTTGCAAACGCTTCAGCTACTTCAATTAAGCCTGCAGTGCCTGTCGCGTTATCATGTGCTCCATTGTAGATTTGGTCGCCTTTACGGTTTTTATCAGTACCTAAGTGATCCCAGTGTGCTGAGTATATAATATGCTCATCTGGTTTTTCACTACCGGGTAAAGTCGCAATGAAGTTATATGAAATTGATTTTTTGATGGTGTTTTTAACCGCAACAGACGCTGTTAAATCGCCCATATCAACATGATAAGCGCCTTTTGCTGCATTGGCTTTCGCACTGGCAAAATCTAAACCTGCTTTAGTGAAAAGCTCGTTAGCAACCTCTGTGGTTACCCAACCTTCAACAGCGACTCTGTCCATATTATTGTTTTCTTTTTGAAAACCAAACTGCTCGCCGCTCCATGAGTTTTCAACCACAGACCAAGGGTAAGAGGCCGGTGCAGTTTCATGAACGATGATAGCCCCAGCAGCACCTTGACGGCTGGCTTCTTCGTATTTGTAAGTCCAACGGCCATAGTAAGTCATGGCATCACCGGTAAACAAAGCAGGATCTTTAGTGGCAAAACCAGGGTCGTTGACTAAGATCACCACAGTTTTACCCTTAACATCTAAACCTGCGTAATCATTCCAATTATATTCTGGGGCATTAACACCATAACCAACAAATACCAGTTCAGAGTCTTTAATACTTTGGCGTTCGCTAATGCGACTGCTGCCCATTACCATGTCTTTTTTATACTGGTAATCTTTGCCGCCGATAGTTAACACCATGTTTGGATCTGCTTCAAGAGACACCAACGGAACTTCTTGTAAGAAGCTGTCGCCATTACCTGGTTGATAACCTAGTTTTTTAAATTCTTCAGTAAGGTAAGCTAGTGTAAGTTCTTCACCTTTTGAAGATGGAGCGCGGCCTCCAAATTCATCGGAGGCAAGCACTTTGACATGCTCTGCGAGTTGTTGAGCATTGATTGAATTATACCCTTTGCTAACATCATCAGAGGTGAGACTTGTTGTTGCACATCCTGCAAGTACCGCAGTTGCAAGGAGTGTCAGAGAAAAATAACGTTTCATAGTCGCTCTTTTTTTGTTTTAAGTGAGCTCAGTATAAGAACTTCTATTAAAGAGAACCAGTTTTTGCGGTAAACTCCAACCATAATAATTGTAAAGCTAAAGATACTCATGAAGCGTTTTACCCCTTACGAACAATGGCATAGCCCCAGTTTAGAAAATGGTGCATTTAGCCATTTAAATACACTGTTTTCTTTAAATGGTTTATCCGACTGGCCGCAATGTGCGTGGTTTTCATCATTTTTAGATGCTAAAAATGCAAATCAGCAAACAATTCGCTTTGTTGATGACGCCTGCTTTAGTGAGGAAGAGCGCTATTATGAGCAAATCATTTTTGATACCGGTAAAGTACCAACGCGACAACAAAATTGGCATGACTTATTTGGTGGACTTATCTGGTGTTTATTTCCTAAAACGAAAGCATTAATCAATCAACGCCATGTTGAAGAGATCACACTTCACGGCACTAAAGTACGCTCAAAACACCGCAATGCCTTAACCTTGTTTGATGAATGTGGGGTTGTACTTGCTGTAAGTGATGATGTTTGGCCTGCGTTACTTAAAAATCATCAATGGCAGCAGGCATTTATTGAGCAAAGAGCGTTGTGGGGGAAAACCATTGCGCCATTTATGTTCGGCCACGCTAATTATGAAATGCTAACAAAGCCGTATATTGGTCTGACAGGTAAAGCATTATTTGTAAAAGTACCGAGTGACATATTTTGTAAAGATTTAGCCCAGCAGTATCAGTATATTGATCAAACCCTTTATGAGATGATTAGCGTCGATAACTGTTTAAGGGACAATAGCCAGCTCTCACCATTACCACTGCTAGGCGTACCAGGCTGGTATGATAATAATAACCCCGAGTTTTATAGTAATACAGATTACTTTAGACCAAAACGAAGGACACGAACATGATAGAAGTTACGGGGCTTAAAAAGAAATTTAAGCTAACTAAAGACCATAAAAAAAACAAAGTCGATAAAATAGATCCCCGTGAAGATAAAGATTATTTTCATTCGGTGCGAGATGTCAGCTTTCATTGTAATAAAGGCGAAGTGCTGGGCTTACTCGGCCCTAATGGTGCAGGAAAAACCACCACGCTAAGAATGATCTCGACAGCGTTAAAACCCGATGAAGGGCAAATAATTATTGCTGGTGAAGACATCATAAAAAAACCACTATTTGGTCGTAAGTCTATTGGATTTCTATCTGGCAGTACCGGTTTATATGGCCGTTTAACGGTAAAAGAAAATATCGAATATTTTGCAAAACTGCACGGTATGGGTAAAGACGCGATTAGGTCACGGTGTGAAGAGTTATTTGATTTACTCGACATGCATAGCTTTATTGATAAACGTGCTGATAATTTATCAACGGGTATGAAACAAAAAGCCAATATAGCCCGCGCAGTTGTGCACCACCCGGCAGTCGTAGTACTTGATGAGCCGACCACTGGATTAGACATAATGACCACTCAAACGGTGATCGAGTTTATCAAACGGCTTAAAGCGCAAGGGACTCCTGTTATATTTTCAACCCATCATTTAGATGAAGTAGCGCTACTGTGTGACCGCGTTGCGGTGATCAACGAAGGTATCAGTTGTTTTGACGGCAGTCTTGACGAATTTAAAAAAGTGGGTAAAAGCGACGAACTAAATCAAGCGTTTATGAATATTTTGACGGAGAAAAATAATGTTTGAAGTATTTAAAAAGGAATTAAAAGAGCTATTACGTGATAAAAAAACACTCATTTTTATTGTCGCATTGCCAGTTGCTATCTTTCCATTATTATTTGCGGTGATGGCATTTATTAGTTCTCAAGCAACACTTGAAGCCGAACAAAAAGTTCATACCTATGCCATTATCAATGGCGAATATGCGCAATCATTCACAGATAAAGTTTTTTACCATAAAAGTTTTCAATTATACAAAGGTGAACACACCTTTAATACAGTTGCAGAGCTTACTGAGGCCGTTAAAGCTGGCATCATTGATATGGGTATTTTCTTACCCGCAGATGCCAAACAAAACCTTGATGACGCAAAACAGAGCCAGTGGCAAGTGGTTTATAACGATGCCAAAGCGATTAACTTTTTATTCGACAGAGTAAAAGAGCTTGCTGAAGAATTTGGTAATAAGCTAAGAGCTGAAAAACTATTGAGTTATGGTGTTTCAGTTGAGCAACAAAGTGCGATTATTGATCCAATCAAAGTTGTAAAAGTTGATACCGCTGATAAACGAGAAAATTTAGGTGAGAAAATAGGCGGCTTTATTCCTTACTTACTGATCCCATTAGTTTTGATGGGAGCAACATACCCAGCAATTGATTTAGGTGCAGGTGAGAAAGAACGCGGCACATTAGAAACGTTACTACTGACACCAATCACCCGTACGCAACTTGTATTAGGTAAATTTATTACTTTACTTGCAGCGTCAATCGCCACCACAACGATAACCGTGTTGAGTATGGGCGTATGGATCAGTATCGCGATTTCTTTCATTGATTTGGATGTTATAAAAACAGCATTTAGTTCATTACGAGTATTAGATCTGGCACTCATTTTTATTATTTTATTACCCGTAGCGGCGATTTTTTCTTCTCTTGCGTTAGCAATATCGATTTATGCGCGTAGTTTTAAAGAAGCACAAAATTATATGACACCACTGAGCATGGGGGTGATATTTCCTATCATTGTTGCTTTATTACCGAATGTTGAGCTAACAGCTAAAACCGCATTTATTCCGGTTACTAATGTGGCTTTAGCGATTAAAGAAATTATCAAAGGTACGATTGATTACACGTTACTTGGACTAATCTTTTTAGCGACCGTGATTGTTGCCGGTGCACTATTAGCATTTTGTGTTAAATGGTTTAATAAAGAAGAAGTCTTATTTAGGTAACAAGTTGTAAAGAAGTAGGCTGGGCGTAGTTGTTACAATACTCTCAGTTAAATAATAAAAAATGACGGGATAGCTCGTCATTTTTTATTACTTATTTATAGTTTCATGGTTAAAACTAAGAATCGATAAAAAGCTCAAAGATAACTTTTTTAATTGCTCTATAATATAGTTTGTTTTGAAAGCAAACTGGCAATTTTGATGCGCTACCCTCTGACATTTTCTAATTTATTTCGCAGTAATAAACTTTCTTTATTAGCTTTGCTGTTTTTTTTCATCTTCGCAACTCCTGCTTTATATATTTATGAGCAAAAAGCACGCAAAGATGTTTACCAGATTGCCCAAACCACACTACAGCAAGAGCTTGATACAAAAGCACAAATATTAAAAGGGCATTTAAAAGACAGTGTCTCGTCAATCAACTTTTTAAATGTCACGCCGCCTATCAGTGGTATTAGTCGAGCCGCTGCAAATAACCTTATTGATCCACTATTAAATACGCCCATCGCAATATGGCAAACGCGCTTAGCTGAAATATTTAGTGGCTTTATGCGCACTGACCAGCAGCTATTACAAGCCTGATATATTACCCTTGCTGATAATGGTCAAGAAATTGTCCGTGTTGATAGGATCAATGATGTTGTGGTGCGCCTCAAGGGAGACTTATTACAACAAAAAGGGCAACGGGATTACATGCTTAATGCCAGCAGGTTAGATAGTGAATCTGTCTATATATCACCGATTAACTATAATCGAGAGCATGGTCAAATTCAGATACCCTACGTGAGTACCTACCGAGTTGCGAAGCCGGTATTTAATAAACAAGGAGCAGTATTTGCTGTATTAGTAACAAATTATTTTGCTGACGAGTTATTTAATAGTGTTACTTTTAGTTCATCTGCTGGGGTTGATGTTTATCTGTTAAATGATCAGCAGCAGTTTTTATTTCACCCAGATCCTAAACTACGATTTGGTTTTGAGTTTGGTCAAGACATTACTTGGTCAAGTGTATTTAGTCAAAGCCAAGATATGAGCAGCCAAGCGACTTTACCTTTTCATGATTTACCAAGTCATTATTATTTAAAACAACGTATTAGTTTAGAAAATAACATTAGCATGTTGCCCCTTGAACTTGCGGTATCAATTAATACCGATATTTTGTTAACAGACGTTGCTAAGCGCCGTGATCATTTTGTGTTGGTAATTATTTCACTTTTCACTGCTTTGTGGTTATTAGTGTGCTTATACCAAAGGTATATAAACCGCAAATTAGAGCTTCACACCTTGAAGGAGCGTAATAACAAGATTATTGAAAATTCTCTCGATGCAATTTTAACAGTACAAGAGGATGGCCTTATCAGTAATGCTAATAAAACAGCATTACAGTGCTTTGATATCATTATTGATCACACCCAGTTTACGCAATTATTTTCGCTAGCAGAAGGTGATAAGTCATGTATTGATGAAACAATAGCACAGGGATCAAAACCATCATTTGAAGGCGTATTTATT
Organism: Pseudoalteromonas sp. SR41-4; assembly: GCF_014163985.1. Classification (NCBI taxonomy): domain Bacteria; kingdom Pseudomonadati; phylum Pseudomonadota; class Gammaproteobacteria; order Alteromonadales; family Pseudoalteromonadaceae; genus Pseudoalteromonas; species Pseudoalteromonas sp. SR41-4. The sequence goes on from NZ_JACJEI010000003.1 coordinate 281,611, forward strand.
GACCCGCAAGATCAACAACACTTTTACTCAATTACACTTACTAGCGTGTTTGATATCTTTACCCAGCGCTACCAAGTAGCAGATGTATGGACTCCTCCCCATTAACGGGAGAGTACGGTATAAAGAAACTGCAGAGAATCTTTTACCAAATTAGGAGTCCATACATGGCACATTGTAATTTAGTTGCTATTGATTTAGCA